>DWUV01000214.1 GCA_019120595.1 Candidatus Mediterraneibacter tabaqchaliae
GTGACAGAGCAGCTCGCCGCGGGGAAAAAAGACCTGCTGGCAAAGCGTCCCGTGCATTCTTACATCGCTTATTTCCAGGCGTTTACAAACACCTATGCGCCTGTGAGCTATCTGGAGAAGATCTTCACGGAAGCCATACAGGACCCGGACGTCAGGGCGCTCTCTATCGCCACCCGCCCGGACTGCCTGGGCAGTGACGTTCTGGAACTCCTGGAGCGGCTGGACCGGATCAAGCCTGTGTGGGTCGAGCTGGGGCTCCAGACGGTCCATGAAGAGACCGCCCGTTTCATCCGCCGCGGTTATAGCCTGGACGTGTTTGACAGAGCGGTGGCTGATCTCCGCAGGCTTGGCATCACAGTGATCGTCCATGTGATCCTCTTTCTCCCCGGAGAGACGGAGGACCGAATGCTTGAGACGATCGACTATCTGAACAGCCGGGATATCCAGGGGATCAAGCTCCAGCTCCTGCACGTCCTGGAGGGGACGGATCTGGCAGGGATCTACCGGGACCATCCGTTCCACACCCCGGACATGGAAGAGTATATCCGGGTCCTGGGACGGTGCATTGCCCGCCTGAGACCGGATATCGCCGTACACCGGCTGACCGGTGACGGACCGAAAGACCTCCTCATCGCGCCGCTCTGGACGGGCGCCAAACGCACGGTGCTGAACCGGCTGAACCAGTATCTGAAAGAAAACGATCTATGGCAGGGAAAGGAGTACTATGGCTGAGACATTTACACTGTATAAACTGATCATCTTATATATGCTGAACAAGGTAGACTTCCCTCTCACCACCTCCCAGATCTCGGAGTTTGTGCTCGACAAAGGCTATACTTCGTATTTCAAACTCCAGGAAGCGCTCTCCGAGCTGGCTTCCTCCGGGCTGATCCGACCGGAGACGACCCACAACCGTACGCTGTACCATCTGACCGAGAACGGGGCGGAGACGATCCATTATTTCAGCAATAAGATTTCTTCTGCCATCCGAAAGGATATCGATGATTTTCTGAAGGAAAAGCAGTATGACTTAAAGGAAGAGGTAGCAGTCAAGTCAGACTACTACCTCAACACAAACAAAGAATATGAAGTGCGGTGCCAGATCGTAGAAAACGGCTCCAGCCTCATCGATCTGAAACTCACGGTCCCCACCGAGACTGAGGCCGAAGCTATCGCAAACCGCTGGGACCTGAACAGCCAGCAGATCTATGCGCAGCTGCTTGCCAATCTGCTGTAACGCAGGATCTCAGGCAGGGTCCCGGGCTCTGACAGATCATTCTTTTACAGAGCCGCGGATCTTCCGAAGATATTCTTTGATATTTTTTTCATAACCGAGATCGCCGGGTTCATAGAACCTGGCGTCTTTTATTTCATCGGGCAGATACTGCTGGTCCACATAGTGCCCGGGATAGTCGTGGGCATACTTATATCCGATGCCGTGCCCCAGCTTCTGTGCTCCCTTGTAATGCGCGTCCCTTAAATGGGACGGCACGGAAGTCTGGTACCGCCGGACCGCATCGTTTGCCGCAGTGATGGCATTGACCGCGGAATTGCTCTTTGGCGCGCAGGCCACATAGGTCACCGCCTGGGAGAGGATGATCTGGGACTCCGGCATGCCGATGCGCTCCACTGCCTGAGCTGCGGACACTGCCACTGTGAGCGCCATGGGGTCCGCATTTCCCACATCCTCGGAGGCACAGATCATGATGCGCCGGGCGATAAACTTCACATCCTCGCCTGCATAGAGCATCTTGGCGAGATAATAGACCGCTGCATCCGGGTCTGATCCCCTCATGCTCTTGATAAACGCGGAAATGATGTCATAGTGATTATCCCCCCGCTTATCATAATTCACGGCGCGCTTCTGGATGCATTCCGACGCCACATCTAATGTAATGTGGATGATCCCGTCTTCGCTGCGCTCCGTAGTCAGCACCCCCAGCTCGATCGCGTTCAGCGCATTTCTGGCGTCTCCGCCGGACAGATCCGCCAGGAACTCCAATGCATCGTCGTCGATCGCGGCATGGAAACTCCCCATCCCTTTGTCCGTGTCATTAACCGCTCGCCTGAGCAGTGTCTTGATATCTTCTTTTTCCAGAGGTTTTAATTCAAAGACACTGGACCTGGAAAGAAGAGCCCCGTTGACTTCAAAATACGGATTCTCGGTCGTAGCGCCGATCAGGATCACTGTCCCGTCCTCCACAAAGGGAAGGAGATAATCCTGCTGTCCTTTGTTAAAACGGTGGATCTCATCGATAAAGAGGATCGTCTTTTTCCCGTACATTCCCTGGAGATCCTTCGCCTGGCGCACGACCTCCTCCATGTCCTTCTTCCCTGCCACTGTGGCGTTGATCTGTTTAAATTCCGCGCTGGTCGTATTGGCGATCACCTTGGCAAGGGTCGTCTTCCCCGTCCCCGGCGGCCCGTAAAAAATAACAGAGCTCAGCTTGTCCGCCTTGATCGCACGGTAGAGGAGCTTGTCCCTGCCGATGATATGCTGCTGCCCCACCACTTCCTCGAGCGTTGACGGACGCATCCTGGATGCAAGGGGAGACTCCTTCTCCTGTTCCTTTTCTCTCATATAGTCAAATAAATCCATGGCTTCCTCCTTATCTCCGAAATATCCGAACCTGTATCATATCCCGGCCAGAGTGCGGATCACTTCGCCCGCGATGATCAGCCCTGCCGCCGGCGGGACGAACGAGATACTGCCGGGCACAGACCGCCTCGCGCCCGGATCCTCCCCTGTGGCGCGCCCGGCTGTGTCCACTGGCTTTTCTTCCGAATACAGCACCTTCAAATGCAGGATTCCCCGGTTTTTCAGCTCTTTTCTCATCACCCGGCACAGAGGGCACACACGCGTCTCCGACAGGTCCGCGATGCGGAACATCTCCGGGTGCAGCTTATTCCCTGTGCCCATGCTGCTGATGACCGGGATATTCTCTCTCTGTGCCAGCTCCACAAGGGCGATCTTGGCGCTCACTGTATCGATGGCATCAATGATATAGTCCGGCTTCCCGGTCTGGCCGAACAGGGCGTCAATATTATCTGGGAGGACAAACGTCTCATACGTATCCACACAGATATCCGGGCAGATATCCCGGATCCGTTCTTTCATGACTTCTGTCTTATACCTTCCCACCGTACTGTGGTACGCGATGGACTGCCGGTTAATATTCGTAAGCGACACCCGGTCGTTGTCGATCAGCGTCAGCTTCCCCACGCCGCACCGGGCAAGCGCTTCAATGCAGTGGGAGCCCACGCCGCCCACGCCGAACACCATCACCGAGGCAGAGCGGAGCCGCTTCTCTGCTTCCGCCCCGATCAGAAGTTCTGTCCTGGAAAATTCATTTATCATCTCTTTCTCCTTACCTGTATTCCTGAGCCGTGCGTGCCCCATGAGCCGCGCGCGCCCTGTTCTAATCTAAAAGGAGCCGGTCAACTGTGACAAACTCGTACCCTCTCTCACTGAGGATATCGATGATCTGAAGAGCCGCCTCCACGGATGTTCCATAACAGTCGTGCATGAGAATGATATCATTTTCTTCTGTATCCGTCACTACCTTTCTCACGATCTCCTGCGTATCCTTTGTCACCCAGTCCCTGGAATCCACCGTCCATTTCACATACAGTTTATCCGGCTCTTCCAGCCCCTGCGGGAACTCGCCGAAGGGTGGTCTCACCAGATCCGTCTCCTCTCCTGTGATCTCCCTGATCCGGCTGTCCGTCATCTCCAGCTCTCTCCACGCATCTTCTGTGCTCAGGCCGGAGAGATCCACATGATGCCAGGTATGGTTCCCTATCAGATGCCCTTCCTCATGCATCCGCCGGATGATCTCCTCCCCGCCCTCTTTCTCGATATTCGAACCGATGACGAAAAAAGACGCCCTGACCTCCCGCTCCCGGAGCCCGTCAAGAAGGAGGGGCGTATATTCCGGGCTGGGCCCGTCATCAAACGTCAGGGCAACCCTCGGGCGCACCCCGGAAGTTCCCTCCTGCACCTCTTCCTGCGCCTCTGTCTGTATCTCTTCCCGCACTTCCGCCTGCACCTCTTCCTGAACTTCTACCCCGGCCTCTGCCCTCTCCCAGAGAGCGGATACCGGGTATGCCATGAGCGCCGCGGTCAGCGCCAGGGCCTGCATCCATCTCCTGATCTCACCGGCTCCACTGATCTCACCTCTCCTGTTTTTCGCCATGTCTTTCTCCCATCCTGTCCTTCTCCCCGGTCTGTTGACTCATTCTGATACAGGTTA
>DWUV01000215.1 GCA_019120595.1 Candidatus Mediterraneibacter tabaqchaliae
GCGGAAGATTCGCCTGCGGCTCAGGCATCCGCTTTGAAATTAACGCCGCATCCCATTCTTTTAAGTCTTTCCATCAGATTACTCCAAGTCACCGTCGCCATATCCCCGTCCGCCGCGAAAGGTGCATCAAATGGGCGGTTTTCTAGGCTTATCCAACCGGTAGGTCCCCGCAGGCAAATGCAGGATTTCGAAAGGTGGGTGAGAGGGGAGCTTCTGTGACGAAGCAGAAATTTTTATCAGACGGAAGGTGAGACGGACTTCCGGGAGAGGGTTAGCCGTTCGATTTGGCCCAGCAAGCTGGGCCGCTCTTGTAATAGAATTCTGCCAGCCAGGGGGGATTTTATCGTTTGGCGGAAAAGTTCGTCTCTTGTTGTATGTTTCTGCCGGTCGGGGGAAGGGGTATCTTTTTTCGAAGAAGTCCCCCTCTCTCGCTGCGTTTTTAAACGCAGCATTTGCCGGGGGATCTTCCGGCTTGAACAAACCAGAAAACAGCGGAGCGCCTTTTTCGAACGTCTTTCAGCGCGGGGATATGGGTGGTTGAGGCGACTTCGGAATGAGGCTTGGAAAAAATAGAAATCAGGGGACACGCGTTGGGATCAGAAGAGGGGTTGTCTGAGGCGAAGCCGAGTTCCTCTCTTCTGATCCCTGGTTTTAGCGTGTTCCCTGATTTCGTAGTTTTTCCTGCCTCATGGAGCGGAGCCGATGCCAGCCATATCCCCGCGCTGAATACGACCTCGACACCTGCGCTTCACTGTTTTCGTCCGATTTACTCAATCAGCTGGCTCCCCCGCAAATACTGATCTATCCTTCCCGGCGCCGCAGGATATCATACCCTTCCGGCGTTTCGCTCAGCTCGACCCACAGCACCTGTTTTGAGTGGGGCGCGCTCTCCTGCTCTTCCCCGTCTTCATTGAGGATGCGCTTTACTTCCACTTCCACATTCTCCCCGCAGGGCTTCATGATCTCGATCGTCTCTCCCACGGAGAACTTGTTGCGCTGCTCGATCCGGCAGAGCCCGTCTTTTATCTCCCCGGCAATGCCGAGATAGGTGTACTCTTTATTGTATGTGTTGCTGTCATAGATCTGTGTAGTCTCATCCGGCTTTCCGAAGAAAAATCCCGTGGTAAACTGCCGGTAAGTGCAGTTGGATATCTGATCCAGGTACCAGGGCATATTCTTCCGGTACAGCTCCGGGTCTTTCTGGTAATCATCGATCGCCTTCCGGTATGTGCGCGCCACGGTCGCCACATAGAGCGCTGTCTTCATGCGCCCCTCGATCTTCAGGCTGTCGATCCCTGCGTCGATCAGCTCCGGGATATGTTCGATCATGCACAGGTCCTTGGAATTGAAGATATAGGTGCCCCGCTCGTTTTCGTATACAGGCATGTATTCGCCCGGCCTCGTCTCTTCCACCACCGCGTATTTCCAGCGGCAGGGATGGGTGCACGCGCCACGGTTGGCGTCGCGCCCGGTGAAATAATTGCTCAGAAGGCATCTTCCGGAATAGGAGATGCACATCGCGCCGTGGACAAAGGTTTCGATCTCCAGGTCCGCGGGGATGTTCGCCCTCAGCTCTTTGATTTCCTTCATGGACAGCTCCCTTGCGGACACGACCCGGCTGGCGCCCTGACGGTACCAGAAATTATAGGTCCCGTAATTGGTATTGTTCGCCTGGGTGCTGATATGGCGCTCGATCTCCGGGCACACCTCTTTTGCAATGTCAAATACACCCGGATCCGCGATGATCAGGGCGTCCGGCCTGATTTCTCTCAGCTCTTCAAAGTATTCGCGCACTCCGGGCAGGTCGTCATTGTGGGCCAGTATATTTGCCGTGACATAGACCTTCACGCCATGCTCATGTGCAAACCCGATCCCTTCCTTCATCTCTTCCATGGAAAAATTCTTCGCCTTTGCCCGCAGTCCGAACGCCTCGCCGCCGATATAGACAGCGTCAGCTCCGAAGATGACCGCTGTTTTTAAAACTTCCAGGCTGCTCGCCGGGATCAGTAATTCAGGATGTCTTCCCATTTTCTGCCTCCTGTCCTTTTCTTTTCTCTGCCGCTGCTCCGCACTCAGCCGGCTCAGACCGCTTAGACTGCCTGGCGCCTCGTCCCGCCTCTGGAACCCGCTTCACGCTCACTGCCACTCCGTCCCCAAGAGGGATGATGGATGTCACCAGAGCGTCATTGTGCTTCAGCTCGTACAGGTACTCCCTCATGCGGGCGTGGATCGTCCGGTTGCGGCGCTCCACCGCAAACCGGGATTCGATCACCTCCCCGTCCTGCATCACATTGTCAGACACAAGGACGCCGCCCTCCGGCAGAAGGCGCAGAGCCTCAGGCAGATAGTGGATATACTGCCCCTTTGCCGCGTCCATGAAAATGAAATCAAAAGGGCCTTCCAGCTTTTTCATCACTTCCGCGGCATCCCCTTCTATGAGGGCGATCTGTTCCTCTTTCCCCGCCCGGCGGAAATTTCCCCGGGCAATGGGGATCCTTTTTTCATAATTTTCAATCGTTGTTATCCTGCACCCTTCCGGCGCGTATTCACTCATCAATAACGCAGAGAAACCTACGGCAGTTCCGACTTCCAGAATGCGCATAGGTTTTTTGATCAGAAGGAGCGTCTTGAGGAAGCTCTGCATCTCCCGCCTGATGATAGGCACGGAGGATGCGAGGGCTTCCCGTTCGACTGTCTCCAGTATTTCACTGTTCTTTGTGTCAAGCGAATTGATGAAGGTAACGATACGTTCATCTACTATCATATCTTACACATCTACATCCATGATGATCGGGATCACCATTGGTTTCCTCTTCGTCTTTTTCCAAATATAGTCGTTCATTGCATCGCGGATCACGAGCTTAATCCTGTTCCAGTCTGTGTGGCGTCCGCCAAGGCACTTGTCAAGGGCATCGGACACGGCTCTCCGCGCGTCCTCCATGAGCTGTTCGGACTCTCTCACATACACAAAGCCGCGGGATACGATATCCGGTCCCGCAAGAAGCCGGTTGGTCCTGCGCTCCAGCGTCAACACGACGATAATGATGCCGTCTTCCGCGAGATGCTGCCTGTCGCGGAGCACGATATTCCCCACATCGCCGACGCCGAGACCGTCCACAAGGACTGCCCCTGTGTGCACCTTATCTACGATCTTAGCGGAATTATCGTCCAGCTCCAGCACATCCCCGGACTGGATGATAAATACGTTTTCCTTCGGGATCCCCAGGGATTTCGCCACTTCCGCGTTTGCCTTTAAGTGGCGGTACTCGCCGTGCACAGGGATCGCGTACTTCGGTTTCACAAGGGAGTAGATCAGCTTCAGCTCTTCCTGGCAGGCATGCCCTGATACATGGGTATCCTGGAAGATGACCTCCGCGCCTTTTGCGGACAGTTCATTGATCACGCGGGAAACGGATTTCTCATTGCCCGGGATCGGGTTGGAGCTGAAAATGATCGTGTCGTTCGGCTGGATCGTCACCTTGCGGTGCACGTCCGCCGCCATCCTGGAGAGTGCTGCCATGGATTCCCCCTGGCTTCCCGTGGTGATGAGCACCATCTTCTCCGGCGGATAATTCTTCATCTCGTCGATCTCGATCAGCGTGTTCTCCGGAAGGTGGAGATATCCCAGCTCGGAGGCAATGGAGATGATATTTACCATACTCCTGCCTTCCACCACGACTTTTCTCCTGTATTTGTAAGCAGAGTTGATGATCTGCTGCACACGGTCCACATTTGATGCAAATGTGGCGATGATCAGACGGGTATTCTGATGCTCCGCGAAAATGTGGTCAAATGTGATCCCCACTGTCCTCTCGGACTGGGTGAACCCGCGCCTCTCCGCGTTGGTGCTGTCAGACATGAGCGCCAGCACGCCCCTCTTCCCGATCTCGGCAAATCTCTGAAGGTCAATGGCATCCCCGAATACCGGCGTGTAATCCACCTTAAAGTCCCCGGTGTGCACGACCACGCCCGCGGGAGAATAGATCGCAAGCGCGGAAGCGTCCTGGATACTGTGGTTCGTCTTGATAAACTCGATCCTGAATTTTCCCAGATTGATGGACTGTCCGTGCTGCACGACCTTGCGCTTTGTACTGCGCAGGAGATTGTGCTCCTTTAATTTATTCTCAATGATCCCCATCGTCAGCTTTGTCGTATAGATCGGGAGATTGATCTCTTTGAGCACATACGGCAGGGCGCCGATGTGGTCCTCGTGTCCGTGGGTGATGACAAAGCCCTTGACCTTGGACGCATTGTCCTTTAAATATGACACATCCGGGATCACAAGATCGATCCCCAGCATATCATCCTCCGGGAAGGCAAGTCCGCAGTCCACGACAACAATACTGTCTTCGTACTCAAAGGCAGTGATGTTCATACCGATCTGCTCAAGGCCGCCCAGCGGTATGATACGCAGTTTTCCTTTTTTCTCTTTCTTCAAAAAATAAACACCTCCATATTATTTTTATGTATTTTCTGACTTCCGGGCACAAAAAGAACAGCAGGATCAGCAGCCGCTCTTCTCACTTTTCATACAGTCTCTGCACAGACCGTAAAACTTCACTTCATGGTCCTGTACATGGAATCCTGCAGCTTCTTCGATGTGGTCCTCGAGCTCATCCAGGAGATCCGCATCGAAAGGGATCACTCTGCCGCATTTCCTGCATATGAGATGGTGATGGTTGTGTTTTGTCTCGTCCATCAGCAGATGGCCGATCTCATAGCGCACGCAGCCGTCGTCCAGGTTGATCCGGTCTACGAGCTGCATATCCCAGAGAAGCTGGAGTGTCCGATACACTGTCGCCAGCCCGATCTCGGGATGTTCTTCCGTCACAAGCCCGTAGATATCCTCCGCCGCCATATGGCTGCCGCTGTTCTGCTCCAGCACAGAGAGGATCAGGAGCCTCTGGTGCGTGACCTTGAGCCCTTTCTCCTTGAGTTTCCGCCTGAGCAGTTCCTCTGTCCTTTTCTGTTCCATCCGTGTCCCCTCAATATGTTACATTTCTATACTTACATCCTCCAGCAGTTCTTCGAACACTTTTGACACTGCCAGAAGCTCTGTTTCGTCTTCCACGATCTCATAGACACTGTCCCCGGGCACAGGTCCTTCTGTCTCCCTCAGGATCAGACATTCCGCGTCATCCTCCTCGGAGTCCGTGACGAGCAGATATGTACTTCCGTTTATCATCGTTTCTTCGAGCACAAAAAACTCGTCTTCCCCGTTCCCGTCCGCGAACGCAAATCTTATTTTTTCCATAAAAACGCCCCTTATTCTTGTCCTGCGCCTAGTCTGCCGCTCTTTCTTCCGCCTTTTTCATGTGAAGATAATCCAGATACCCCTGAAGGATAAATACCGCCGCGATCTGATCGATGTGTTTCTTGCGGTTCTCCCGCCTCACTCCGCTCTCGATGAGAGTCCGTTCAGCCTCCACCGTGGTCAGCCGCTCATCCCACATGACGATCTCAAGCCCGGTCCTGCGGTGGAGCATGTCCCGGAATTCCAGCGACTTCTCAGCGCGCTCCCCGATATCATTGTTCATATGCTTCGGAAACCCAAGCACGATCCTGTCTACATCATACTGTCCGATCAGCTCTTCTATACGTGCACAGGTCCGCCTCAGCTTATTCTCTTCTTTCCGTTCGATCGTCTCTATTGCCTGGGCTGTAAGGCCGAGAGGATCGCTGACAGCGACTCCGACCGTCTTAGTCCCGTAATCAAGTCCCATGATCCTCATAGCTGATTATTCCCAGGAATTATGCTCGATATACGCTTTTAACATCTCTTCTACGAGCTCATCCCTCTCCACCTTCATCACAAGGCTCCTTGCCCCGTTATAGCTGGTGATGTATGTGGGATCCCCTGACATAATATATCCAACGATCTGGTTGACCGGATTGTATCCTTTTTCTTTCAGCGCCTTGAACACGATCTCAAGGATATCCTTTGCCGAGATCTGCGGTCCGGGCTCTACCTGAAAGAACTGTGTGTTGCCTAAATCACTCATCCTGATGCTCCTCCTTTTCTGTATGTTCCATTTATATCACAGGCGTCTGCAGGCGCTGCCTGACACTGCCTGTATCCTCTGGGAAGACCCAAAATCCCTATTTACAATTCTAATATAATCCCTTTTAAAATTCAATGTATAATTTGTGAGCCATTATCAATTTGAACGTTTACGATACAATTGCGGAGATTTTCCTGTGCGTCTAGTGCAATTTTAATATACTCCTTTGTATGCCCTGTCTGGACCTTCTTTCCGTCAAGGACCGCGTCCTCTTCCACGAGCACCTCCACGGTCTTTCCGATGAAGCGTTCCTCATAAGCCTTCCGCTTCTTTTCGCCCAGCGCGATCAGGCGCGCGCTCCTCTGCGCCTTGACCTGCTCGTCCACCTGGTCCGGCATGGAAGCCGCTTTAGTGCCCTCTCTTTTTGAGTATTTGAATATATGGGTCTCGTAGAAATCCACCTTGTCCACAAAGTCAAAGGACTCCCGGAATTCCTCTTCCGTCTCTCCCGGGAAGCCCACGATCACATCTGTCGTAAGGGCAGGGTCATCAAAATACTTCCTGAGGATCCGGCATTTCTCATAGTACTCCTCGCTCGTATACCGCCGGTTCATCCTCTTCAGGGTCGTATCGCAGCCGCTCTGGAGAGAGAGGTGGAAATGGGGACATATTTTGGGCATGGCGGCAAGCTCCCCGGCGAATTCTTCTGTCACGATCCCCGGTTCCAAGGATCCCAGTCGGATCCGCCGGATCCCTTCGATCTCATGGACCGCGCGGATCAGGTCAGACAGATGTCTCTGCCCGTCGAAATCAATGCCGTAGGAGCTCAGATGGATGCCCGTGAGCACGACTTCCTGATAGCCGTTGTCAGCCAGGGTCCTTACTTCCCGCACCACATCCTGCATCTCCCTGCTGCGCACACGGCCTCTCGCATAGGGAATGATGCAGTAGGTACAGAACTGGTTGCAGCCGTCCTGCACCTTGATATAAGCCCGGGTGTGTTCGCCTGTACGGGTGAGATGAAGAGATTCGTATTCTTTTGTCCGGTTGATATCCCCGATCTCACCAGCCGCACGGGCGCCTTTCCTCTCTCCCCCGGTCCCGTTGGCACGCTCTTTTTCTCTGCTTTCTTCATACTCCTTCAGGATCCTGACCAGGTCTTTTTTGTGGTTATTGCCGATCACAATGTCAATGCAGGGATCCGCCTCCTGGCCGCCCTTTGCCTGCACATAACACCCGGCTGCCACGACCACTGCCTCCGGGTTCATTTTCCGGGCGCGGTGGAGCATCTGCCGGGACTTGCGGTCCGCGATATTCGTCACTGTACAGGTATTGATGACATAGACATCCGCTCCTTCTTTAAAAGGAACGATCTCGTAGCCCGCCTGTTCGAGCATCTCCTGCATTGCTTCTGTCTCATATGCGTTTACTTTACATCCCAGGTTGTGGAGCGCTGCTTTTTTCATTTTGAATTTACCTCTTTTTTCCTATGTGTCACTTGACTTTTCCACTGGCATCCCCTAGAATATACATGAGGTTTGATACCTTATAATTTATGATTCAAGGAGGGCTATTCCAATGAAAACAGTACAGATTTCATTAAATTCAATCGACAAAGTAAAATCTTTTGTAAACGAAATTACAAAGTATGACAATGACTTCGATTTAGTATCCGGAAGATATGTTATAGATGCCAAATCCATCATGGGAATCTTCAGCCTGGACCTTTCCAAGCCGATCGATCTCAACATCCATGCAGACGGGGACATCGATGACATTCTTGCCGCACTCGATCCGTACATCATTAAATAATCAGGCATATCATTTACTGATGAAAGAGCTGTCTCGATCCGAGGCAGCTCTTTTTGTTTCTGTCATTCCGGCTGTGCGGCGGCTACTTCCCTACGGTGATCACTTCCGCTGTCTCAACCGCTGTCTTCACAAGCTCTTCGATATTTTCCGACAGGTTCAGTTCTGACTTCTCGATCCTTTCCACATTCGGCTTTGTCACAGGATGCTTCGCAACAAAGATCGTACAGCAGTCCTCAAACGGCTGGATCGACGTCTCGTACGTGTCGATCTTCTCTGAGATCTCCACGATCTCCCTCTTGTCAAAACCGATGAGCGGACGGTAGACAGGAAGCGTGCACACCGCGTTGGTCGCCGCCAGGCTCTGCATCGTCTGGCTCGCCACCTGTCCGATGCTCTCTCCTGTGATCAGCCCCAGGCAGCCGTCCTTTTTCGCGAACTGCTCTGCGATCCGCATCATATAACGGCGCATGATGATCGTCAGCTCATCGTGCGGGCACTTCTCATAGATCGCAAGCTGGATATCCGTAAAATTGACGATGTGGAGCTTGATCGGCCCCGCGTACGCGGAGACAAGCCTCGCCAGGTCGACGACCTTCTCCTTCGCCCGCTCGCTCGTGTACGGCGGCGCGTGAAAATAAGTCGCCTCGATCTCCACGCCTCTCTTCGCGATCATATATCCTGCCACCGGGCTGTCGATCCCGCCTGAGAGGAGCAGCATCGCGCTGCCGTTTGTCCCTACAGGCATGCCTCCCGGCCCGGGGATGATCTCAGAATACAGATAGACCTCCTCGCGGATCTCCACATTCAGCCGGACGTCCGGGTGATGCACATCCACCTTCATCTCCGGGTAAGCGTCCAGCACTGCCTCGCCGAGCGCACAGTTGATCTCCATGGAGTTTACCGGATACCGCTTGTTCGCGCGCCGGGCCTCCACTTTAAATGTCTTATCGCCCTCGGGATACATCTCCCCCATGTAGACGACCACGTCTTTTTTCAGCTCTTCCAGCTCTTTGACCGGCTTTCTCACGACCGGGCAGATCCCCACGATACCGAACACTTTTTTCAGGCTTTCTATTGTCTCTTCGTAGTCGTACTCGCCTTCGCAGTCTACATAGACCCTTCCGTGGCATTTGTGGACAAGGAACTCTCCTTCCACGTCCTTAAGGGCGTACCGGATCTGGCGCACAAGGGCGTCCTCGAACATATACCGGTTTTTCCCCTTTATCCCGATCTCCCCATATTTGATCAAAAATGAATGAAACGTCATGGTATTCTCCTTTTTCCGCCTGGCCCGGGACACTTCCCGCGCAGATACCCGCGCTCCGCCCGGCTGCGGCTTTTCTCAGCGCGTCAGCGCCGTGTAAATTTCCGAAGCATCGGTATACAATTATATAGTGTTTCCAGCGTGTAGTCAATTTCTTCTTTTGTGGTGAACTCTGACATG
>DWUV01000216.1 GCA_019120595.1 Candidatus Mediterraneibacter tabaqchaliae
GTCAGCGCCAGGGCCTGCATCCATCTCCTGATCTCACCGGCTCCACTGATCTCACCTCTCCTGTTTTTCGCCATGTCTTTCTCCCATCCTGTCCTTCTCCCCGGTCTGTTGACTCATTCTGATACAGGTTATGAAAGAAATCCCGTCCACATTCCACGGCGGGCGCCCGGTGATCCCGGGAAGACAGTCCATCCCGCCGCAGCTCATCCGTCCGCAGTTCATCCGTCCGTGGGCATATGCTTTTTCCGGTATTCCGACGGTCCGATGCCTTTCTGCTTCTTAAATGCTTTTGAAAAATACAGGTTGTTCGCAAATCCGACGGAATAGGCTATGGCAGACACAGACAGCGAGGTCTCCTTCAGCAGGTGGCACGCCTGCTTGATCCGGTATTCCGTCAGATACTCTTTCGGCGATTTCCTCACATAATTCTGGAAGGACCGGAAAAGGTGGCTCCGGCTGATCCCGACATAATCCGCGATATCCTCCACGGTAATGGGATAGGAATAGTTCGTTCCGATATAGCTCTCCGCCTTCTCCACATAAGTAAGGCGGATATCCTTCTCCTGATCCTCCCGGTCCGAATAGTGCATGAACAGGGCGAGCAGGCTGTAAAGCTGCCCGGTCATAGCAACAGAAGCCTCATAAGTATTCCCCTTCATGCTGTAAATACGCTCCAGCCCGTCCCGGATCTCCTCCACCGGGACCTTGCCTTTCAGGATGTAAGGCGTCTCCCGGCTGAACCCCGTATTGCGGATGATGGACGCCGCGTCCGCCCCCATAAATCCCGCCCAGGCATACTCCCACGGCTCATCCCGGTCCGCCCGGTACTCGAGCTCCACCCCGGGATACAGGATAAATGTATCCCCTTCGCTGAGCCGGCAGGACACTTTCCCGGTGGAATAGTACCCGCTGCCCGACAGGATATGGTGGATACAGTAATGGTCCCTGACCCCGGGGCCCCACTGGTATTCGGGTTCGCATTTCTGGTATCCCACATTATAGACCGAAAGCGAATTCAACAGATTTTCTCCTATTTTATATGAATGTTTGTACGTATCCTGCATCTCTGTCCTCCTTCCCGCCTTTTCACCCGGCACATCACACATATTATAGGCTCACAGTTTTATCCATTGCAACATTTTTACATAAACTTGCAAACATTTTTTATAGACGGAGCCCCCTTTGTGGGCTATACTGAAAACAGATTACATCGCGAATCAAAAATATTATTTTCAAACTGAGGAGGATCATCAGATGAAACAAAAGCTTTTTGACAAATTTGCAGAACTTTTCGGCAGTTCAGAGGGCGCGCACTTTTATTTCGCACCGGGACGCGTAAACCTGATCGGAGAGCACACTGACTATAACGGCGGGCATGTATTCCCCTGCGCGCTTACTATGGGCACCTACGCGGCGGCAAGGAAAAGAGACGACCGCAAAATGCATTTTTATTCCATGAACCTGGATACATTCGGCGTAGTCGAGACTTCCCTCGACGACATGACAAACAAGCCGGAATACAACTGGGCGAATTATCCCTTCGGTGTCGTATGGGCTTTTGCTGAAAAAGGCCATCCCATTGACAGCGGTTTTGACATGGTCATCTGGGGAAATATCCCGAACGGAGCCGGACTCTCCTCCTCCGCATCCCTCGAGGTGCTCACGGGAGTCATCCTCACAGACCTGTTCGGCATCGCGGATCTGACAATGACAGACCTGGCCCTGATCGGACAGTATTCTGAAAATAATTTCAACGGCTGCAACTGCGGCATTATGGATCAGTTCGCCAGCGCCAACGGAAAGAAAGACAACGCGATCTTCCTTGACACAAACACGCTGAAATTCGAGTATGCGCCCATCAAACTTGACGACGCAAAGATCATCATCACAAACAGCAAGGTAAAACACAGCCTTGTAGACTCCGCTTACAATGACAGGCGCCAGGAGTGCACGGACGCTCTCGCAGCCCTCAAGACGAAGCTGGACATCAACTCCCTGGGAGACCTGACACCGGAAGAATTCGAGGCCAACAAAGACCTGATCAAAGATCCGATCCAGTTAAAACGCGCAAAACATGCTGTATACGAGAACCAGCGCACGATCGATGCAGTGGCAGCGCTCAAAGCCGGAGACATCACGAAGTTCGGACAGCTGATGAACCAGTCCCACATCTCCCTGCGCGATGACTATGAGGTATCCTGCGAGGAGATCGACATCCTGGTGGACCTTGCATGGGCGATCCCGGGCGTGATCGGATCCCGTATCACCGGCGGCGGATTCGGCGGCTGCACAGTCAGCATCGTAAAGAACGACTCTGTTGACACATTTATCGACAGCATCGGAAAGACATATAAAGAAAAAGTCGGGCATGAGGCTGAATTCTACACCGTAGATATCGGCGCGGGCGCTTCCCGTCTCGACTGATCCGGACAGCCTGCGGCCAAAAACTGTCGGCCGGAACTGTTCATTCTATGTAATATCCCGCCGTGACTGCGCTGATGCGCCGGTCACGGCGAAACAATATCTTGGAGGAAAGCCATTATGATTTATGAATCTATCAAAAAACTGGTACAGTACGGGATCAACACAGGTCTGACCCCGGAGACAGAGAGGATCTATACCACCAATCTTCTGCTCGATCTTGTTAAAGAAGACAACTACGAGGATGTCTCCTGCGATCTTGACAATATCGTTCTGGAAGATGTGCTGAAAGACCTGCTCGACGAGGCAGTCAGAAGGGGCATCATCGAAGACAGCATCGGATACCGGGATCTCTTTGACACAAAGCTCAT
>DWUV01000025.1 GCA_019120595.1 Candidatus Mediterraneibacter tabaqchaliae
CGGTTCAGCCCCTGGGTCAGTATGATAGAAAATGTATATTTCCCGATCTTCTCCACCCTGCACGGGCGCGTCACTGTATCCAGTATGGGGACACCTTCTGACATCTGCCTCACGAAATCCTCTGTGACCTCCCGGTCCACGGTCACTTTATATTCTTTTTCGTGGCGGTTCGCGGCGCGCATCATCCGGTTGATGATATCCCCGTTGTTCGTCATGAGCAGCAGCCCCCGGGAGTCCTTATCCAGCCGCCCCGCATAAGTGACGCGCACAGGATAATCCAGAAAGCGGACGATACTGTTCCTCTCCCGCTTCTCCTCTGTACAGACGATCCCTCTCGGCTTATTGACCGCGAGCACGATCATGTCCTCCTGACGGGAGACCACCTTCGCGCCCACCTTCACCGTCTGTCCCGGTGCAACGCGCATGCCGGTCTGCGCTGTCTTCCCGTCCACAGTCACCTTCCCAGCCTCAATGAGGCGGTCCGCCTCCCTTCTGGAACAAACGCCCGCCTCACTCAGATACTTATTCAGCCTCACCGGCTCTTTCTTCTGTATAAATTCCTCTTTTATCCGATTACTCACCTGTAAATACTCCGCTTATATTATTATCTGTCATAAAGGTATTCCCGCTGTAAAGGATCAGGGCATCCGTGATCCTGTACGTCTCCATGATATCCTCCAGAGTGCCGCTGTAGTATCTGGGATCCACCACTACGATCTCCCTGTAATACGGCGTAAGGAAGGGGATAAAGCAGTCCGCGAACGAATCCTTCACCACGAGCAGCCTTTGGCTGCTCGTAGACATCGTCCTGATATCCATGACCGAAGTATTCCCGCCGAAAAACACACCGTACTTATCTCTTGTCTCCAGCTTTGACGAATCATAGAGGGAGGTCCGCTTCTTTGCCTCGTCCACATAATTTACGATCACATCATCATCCCCCTCTGTGGGCACATAAATGTCGATCCGCTCTTTTTCATCCAGCCCTGCCCCGCTCTTTGACGCGAGCACGCCGTTAAAGCTGTCTGTCACAGTGTAGGAGACATAATCATCTGACACATCCCCTTCGATCCCCAGCCCCGCGGCTGCCTCCTGGAACACATAAAAAGCCGCCTGGGTCGTCCAGTGATGGTCTGTCTTATAGTATAGCTTCTCTGTTTTGTGTTTATTCAGAGCGGAATACGCATCCACCCAGCTGACCGAATCCCCGAGACCGCGCTCCACCATACTGAACATCTGGCTCTGGTCTTCCACAGTCGCGAAGGCAGGCAGGCTGTCGCTCAGGATACACGCCGCGTCCGGGATCAGCATGACTGTCGTCGGGATGTCCGGATACATCTCCGCAAAGCTCCTTACGGCATTGATATTGTCTTTAAACAATTCATCGTCCGGCACCGCGATATCCTCGAAGAGCTGGCCGTCTTTCCCGATGATCACCCCGTTTTCCATCCTGCTCCCGCCAAGCCGGTCAAGCTTTACCTTAAGCCCTCTCAGAAGATTTCTCCCGGCAAACTGGTCGCTCATATAGCTCTCCCACTGCTCCATAAAGTCCCCGTTCAGAACGCCCGTAAGGCTCAGCTTCGGCATCGTTTCCAGCATCCTGTTTTCCTGCTCCGACTGTTCCTTGTCCGGGACGATCAGGTTAATGAGAAGTACGAGAAACAGGCTCAGTATAAAGATTTTACCGGTCAGGCTCTCAATCCGCCCTCTTCTTTTTCTGTTATCCATAGTTTGTCACCTAAAATCTGAAATACAAAAACGGGTTAAATGTATCTGTCACAAGAAATGCGACCGCTGCCACAAAAACACCCATATATATGACCACAGCTGTCACTGTCTTCGCCTTCTCATTCCGGATCATCCTCGGCACTGCGTTCAGCAGCCGCAGCCCGAGCGATGAGGAGCCGAGCACTGCCAGGACATACAAGAGCCAGTGCGTAAAGAGGAGGAATGCGCCTTCCGAATCCGCGATCCCCGCTCCTCCTCCGACCATTGCGGCCAGATACCTCAGCGAGTAGCCCAGGCTTGGGCTGAAGAAGAACACCCAGCCCACGAGCACCAGGATGACTGTATAAATATGCCTTGCCACTGCGGGCAGGCGCTCCAGGGAATCTCCCCATATATACTTTTCCAGTACAAGGATCACACCATAGTAGACGCCCCACGCGATAAAATTCCACGCCGCGCCGTGCCACATCCCTGTCAGAGCCCACACGACCATCAGGTTGAAAATATTCCTGGACACTGAGCAGCGGTTCCCGCCCAGAGGGATATACACATATTCCCGGAACCATGTGCTGAGGGAAATATGCCATCTTCTCCAGAATTCCGTAATGCTCTTCGATATGTATGGATAGTCGAAATT
The DNA here is from genome assembly GCA_019120595.1 of Candidatus Mediterraneibacter tabaqchaliae. Classification (GTDB taxonomy): domain Bacteria; phylum Bacillota; class Clostridia; order Lachnospirales; family Lachnospiraceae; genus Mediterraneibacter; species Mediterraneibacter tabaqchaliae. Next base: position 2,366 of record DWUV01000025.1, read on the forward strand.
CCTCCGGAATTCAAATCCGAACATCTTGCCGAGCCCCACAGCCATATCCGAATACCCGCTGAAATCAAAATAAATCTGGAACGCATAGGAAAACGCCCCCACCCAGGCCGTGAGCATGGACAGGCTGCTGGCAGGCACACCGGCGATCTGGTCAAACACCTCGCCCGCTGTATTGGCGATGATCACCTTCTTCGCAAGTCCGATGATAAAAAATACCGCGCCCTGCCCCAGTCTCCTGACTGAGATCTTCCTGTCCCTGAGCTGTGCCTCGATATCCACGTAGCGCACGATCGGTCCCGCGATCAGCTGCGGGAACATACTGATGTATAACGCGAAATAGAGGATATTTTTCTGGGGCTCCGCCTTCTTCCGATAAACATCCACCAGATAAGAGATTGCCTGGAATGTATAAAACGAGATCCCCACCGGCAGAGGGAGCTCCCGGTAAGGGATATCCGACGGCAGGAACGAATTCACCGAATCCAGGATAAAACCATAATACTTAAAAAATCCGAGGATCAGCACATTGACTGTCACCGCGAAAGCCAGGCTGAGCTTTACTCTCCTCTCATCTTCAGCTTCCGCGCACGCCCGGATATCCCGCCCGCAGAAATAATTAAACAGGATGGACAGGATCATGAGCACGACATAGACCGGCTCACCCCATGCATAGAAAAACAAGCTCGCGATCAGCAGGACGACATTTTTCGCCCTGCCCGGAACGATATAGTAAACTGCCATCACAACAGGCAGAAATAAAAACAAAAACGTAATACTGCTGAATAACATGTAATAGATCCCTCTCTTAGCCCCACGGGCTTCCTATCCCTCCGGCTTACAGGCTGCCCCGACACATGCCGGGCTGCTTTACGGCAGCTTACAGACTGTTGCTGAAGGCTTCCAGATATTCGTCTGCCTTTGGCGCGGCAGCGAAGAAAATATACTTTCCCCTCACACTCTGCTTCGCATCCTCCAGAAGCTTCACCTCTTCCGGCGCATACCCGTCAAAGTCATTTTTTCTCGCCTCTGTCTGCTTCTCGATCGCTTCCGTAACCTCCTGGACCTGGCTTTCGTCTTTCACCAGGATGACCAGGACCTCTTCCGCGGAAATACTGAATTCCGAAGCATAATACATGACTCCCTGGTAATCCGCCTCGCTCAATCCGAACTCGCGCTTGAAAGCCGCCCCGTCCTGGCGGGTGAGGTTGCTCTTATCAAGCGACCTGCTCACCGCATCTTCCACTTCCTCAAACGGACGGCTGCTTCCGCTGGCATAGACCATCAGCGCGGCCACAAATGCTATGATCAGCACGAGTGTGATATATTTCATGACCCGGGCGATCCTGAATCCATCTGTTCTCATAATGATGCCACCTCCGCCATATGCTCTGCCCAGACCGGATAAAAAGCCGCCTTAAAATGGATCCCGTCCTCCTCATAATACTCATCCGATACCAGATCTGTATTATCGATAAAAGCTACTGTCTGGCTGTCGCAAAGCTCTTTCAGCGCGTCATTGTATTCCGGGATCTTCTCCAGGAGCGGCTCTTTCTCCAGCGCCTTCTTCTGCACCGGGAAAATAGAGTTTACAAAAATATGCGCGTCCGGGACTTCCTCTCTGATCCGGGTGAGGACCTCTTTATATTCCGAAACGAACCGATCCACATCCCCGTTCGTAGCAGTTACATCGTTCATCCCCAGGTACAGGAACAGGATGCCCGGGCTCAATTCCTTTACTTTTGCGATCTGTCCGTCCAGCTCATCCAGGTGTACCCCGATCTCCGCAGCCACGCTTGAAGCATTCAGGATATCATACTCCTCGAATCCTTCTGCTACAGAATCCCCAAGGACCACAGCCCCTGCAAATCTCTCCTTGATGCTGCGCCCCTCTTCTCCGGCGCCGTCCTGCTGCTCGAGCAGGCGGATCTTTTCTTCGATCGCCGTAATATCCCCGGCTTCCTCAGCCTTAATGTATTCTACGCCGGCCGATGTATCCGTTCCCCTGTGCAGCAGCCCTTTCACTCCCAGTACAATAAGGATGAGCACTGCCGCAGCAGCCAAAGCACATACGCCAAGGATGATCCGTCTTTTTGTTCTTTGCTTTATCCTATCCATAAACCACTCTTGCTCTCTGTGTGAATCCAGTCTTATGATGAAATAAACCCATGGCAAAAATTCGCCACTTTATCTATTAATAATACTTTTTTTGGTTTCAAAAGTCAATGACGGCGCTTCTCTTTTGTGCTACAATAGTAACAATTCAGCCCGTGCCATTCGGAAAACCGCACCGCGTGCTTACTGCGGCTTCCGCGCAGCCAGATGGCTGAACTGTTAACATACATTCTAAAAGAAAGATTCAAAAAAAGGAGCCCTGTATGATCGCATTTTCCCTGACAAACACAAAAGAATTCATGTCCCATCTGCTTCTCGCAGATACATTTGACCACTTTTCTTTTATCGAGGGAGAAATCGTCACATTCAATACTTTCAGGATCGACGGCTTTCTACAGAAAGAATTCTTCGACACCGGCACAGACCTGCCCGAGTACTCCCCGTGGAAAAATCTGCGGGACTTCTGCTTCTCACTGATCAAAGGAAAGCGCACCCCCTTAAGCTTCCGGTTCATATTCAGCCTGTCGCGCAAAAATATCGGGCGGCTCATCGCCCGGAATGCGCCGGCGCTGGATCCGGACAGTGTACAGGGACTCTATCTGAACATCCACTTCGATGGCTCCCGCCTGTCCTGCGTGACCGGGACATCCTTCAAAACATTCACCATGGATAAAACACTCGAACATGCGTGGGATGAAATGGTGGAGAAATTCCTGCGGCAAAAACACATAGAATTCGAGAAACTGTAAATCTGTATTTGTCGGGGAGACTGTGATCGAGTAAACCGGACGAAAACAGCGAAGCGCAGGTGTCGAGGACGTATTCAGCGCGGGGATATGGCTGGCATCGGCTCCGCTCCATGAGGCAGGAAAAACTAC
>DWUV01000217.1 GCA_019120595.1 Candidatus Mediterraneibacter tabaqchaliae
GCTTACACAGCTGAGAACCCGAATGTAGAGTTCGAGGCTACACCGGCAGGATGGGAAGGATACTTTGACAAACTTTCCACACAGGCTGCTTCAGGAAGCATGCCGGATATCGTACAGATGGACTACCTGTACATCGCGACATATGCAAAGAACGGTTCCCTGGCTGACCTGTCCGAGTACATCGAGAACGGAACGATCGATACGACAAACGTTGACGACGCGACACTCAACACGGGCCTGATCGATGGAAAGATGGCTGGCATCGTAGCAGGAACAAACGCCCTCGCGGTTACATACAATCCTGAAGTCCTTGCGGCTGCGGGCGTAGAGACTCCGACAGATGACTGGACATGGGATGATTATGTAGCGCTGAACACAGCGGTTTCTGAGTCAACAGGTGAGGAAAGCGCCCTGACAGCGACGATCGGACCATTCGGAGACATGAACTTCTTTAACTACTATGTAAGACAGCACGGCGAGACACTGTTCAACGAAGACGGAACAGCGCTTGCGTTTGAGGATGACTCCATCACAGCAGATTACTTCCAGATGTGGGCTGACATGGCTGAGGCAGATGTAACGCCGGATCCGGACGAGCAGTCCCAGATCGCGACACTTGGTATCGAGTCCCTTCCGGTCGTAACCGGTGAAGCTGGAACAACACTTGAGTGGAACACATATCCGAACAAAGTCGTTGCTTCCAACCCGAACCTGAAACTGGCTCTTATGCCGGGCGCAAACGAGAACAACGCGATGTGGCTGAAACCGGGTATGTTCTGGAGCGTATCTGAGTCTTCAAAAGTAAAAGAAGAGTGCGCAAAATTCATCAACTGGATGATCAACTCTGAGGAAGCAAACGACATCATCATGGCTGAGAGAGGCGTGCCGATCTCCTCTGAGATCCGCGACTACCTGAAGGGCAAGGAAGATGTAGACCAGACAATGATCGATATGTTCGATTATGTTGACAAGGTTACAGAGATCGCAGGCGAGTGTCCGGCAGCTGATCCGGGCGGAATCGCTGAGATCAACAAAGCATTCAATGATGCAGGAAACAGTGTAATGTACGGACAGGCAACAGCAGAGGAAGCTGCTGCATCCTTCAGAACGCAGGCAAACGACATCCTGGAAAGAAATAACGGATAAGAGAGAGTCAGGCTTTTGCTGAACGGCTGAAAAGTGATCCTAAGAATGATAAGCAGAAGGGACTTGGTTTGGGTCCCTTCTCTTACTGTGAAAAAGAATGAGGTAAAGAGAATGAAGAAAAAGATTAAAGCCTACAAGCGCAGGGACAATATAGCCGGGTACGTGATGCTCGCGCCGTGGCTGTTTGGTTTCGTGCTTATGTACTTCCTTCCGATGCTTATCTCCATATATTACTCATTTACCGATTACAACCTCCTGAATGATGCAAAGGTGATCGGTTTTGACAACTATGTGCGTATCTTCACGAATGATGATACATTCTGGCAGGCATTGAAGGTTACATTTATTTACACGATCTTCCTCGTACCTTTACGTCTCGCATTCGCCCTGGTTGTGGCGATGCTCCTCAATACAAAGCACAGAGGACTGGGACTGTACAGGACGATCTATTATATTCCGTCCATCATCGGAGGAAGCATCGCCGTATCCATCGTATGGCAGCAGATCTTCGGAAACGACGGTGTTGTAATGTCACTCTTATCTGTATTCGGCATCGAACAGGACGTATCCCTGCTCGGTAATCCGAAGACAGCGCTGGCGGTCATCATCCTGATGGGCGTATGGCAGTTCGGTTCCTCCATGCTGATCTTCCTGGCTGCGTTAAAGCAGATCCCGGGTTCCCTGTACGAGTCCGCGATGGTAGACGGAGCGAAGAAGCCGACGATCTTCTTCAAGATCACACTGCCCATGCTGACACCGACCATTTTCTTCAACCTGATCCTTCAGATGGTAAATGGTTTCCGCGTGTTCACCGAGAGTTATGTCATCACAGACGGCGGCCCGCTGGACAGCACACTGTCCTACGTACTGTACCTGTACCGCCGCGCGTTTACCTATTTTGACATGGGATACAGCTGTGCCCTTGCATGGATCCTCGTAATTATCATCGCGGTATTTACGGTCGTCCTGTTTAAGACACAGAACAACTGGGTTTACTATGAGTCAGGAGGAGAATGATCATGAAGAGTATGCACAAAAAAAGAAAAGTAGACGCCGTCATATTCCATGTCGTTGCGTGCGTGATCGGCTTTTTTATGATCTACCCGATGCTCTGGCTTCTGGCAAGTTCATTTAAGAGCAATGAAACCATGTTTACGAATACCTATTCCCTGATCCCGGAAGTCTTTGACGCGGCGACGAACTATATGAACGCCTGGGAAGGTGTGGCGGGAGTTTCCTTCCTGACATTCCTCGGGAACACGGTATTTGTCACAGTGCTTGCGATGGTCGGCTGTGTATTCATCTCACTGCTTGCGGCATATGCATTTACAAGGATCAAATTCCGCGGCGGGAACTTCTGGTTCTCCTGCGTTATGGTCACATTGATGATCCCGTCACAGGTCATGGTCGTACCGCAGTACATTATCCTCAGAAAGCTGAACCTGGTAGATACCAGGATCGCACTGGTGCTGCCGTGGTTCTTTGGTACCGCGTTCTTCATTTTCATGCTGGTACAGTTCTTCCGCGGTGTGCCGAAGGAGCTCGACGAGGCTGCTGAGATCGACGGATGCGGCAAGATCGCAATCCTGTTCAAGATCCTTGTACCGGTCGTAAAACCGGCGATCATGACAGCATCTATCTTCGCATTTTACTGGGTATGGCAGGATTTCTTCCAGCCGCTGATCTTTATGAACACACCGAGCAAGTTCACCCTGTCACTGGCATTGAACCTGTTCCTTGACCCGAATACTTACAACAACTATGGCGCGCTGTTCGCAATGTCGCTTCTGTCACTGCTCCCGGCGCTGATCATTTTCATTATTTTCCAGAGATATCTGGTAGAAGGTATCGCCATGGATGGTATCAAGGGTTAAGCGGATCAGAGAACGAAATGACCGAGAGGTAAGATAATATGAAATTTGCGCTGAATCAGAATATAGAAATTATATCGCAGGTCCGCTCCGCGGCTGTGGAGCATGCACTGGATGATCTCAGGAGAGATATACAGAATACGTGCGAGCCGACGGCGGACCCGGGGATTCAGCTCCTTCTTGAGCAGGAAGCACTTGGCGATGAGTGTTTCCTGCTCATTGCAGTTAAGGAGAAGAATCAGTTAAAATTATGCGCCGGGAGCGATCTCGGCTTTGTGTACGGAATCTATGAGATCAGCAGGAGGATCCTCGGGGTGACGGACTTCTGGTTCTGGAATGACCAGCATTTTACCAGGAGAGAGGGATATCCCGTGCCGGAGGACTGGCGTGTGGAGTCAGAGCCATTTCCGATCAGGCTCCGCGGCTGGTTCGTAAACGATGAAGTCCTGTTAAAGGCCTGGGAAGTGGATTACAGCGAGGAGAAGCCGTGGGAGATGGTGTTCGAGGCGCTGCTGCGCTGCGGAGGCAACATGGTGATCCCGGGCACAGACAAGAATTCCCGAAAATACAGAAAGCTGGCATCCGACAAGGGGCTGTATATCACCCACCATCACGCAGAGCCCCTGGGCGCGGAGATGTTCGCCCGGGCGTATCCCGGGCTGGATGCATCCTATGACACGCACGGGGACAAATTCCGGAAGCTCTGGGAAGAAGGGATCGACGACCAGAAAGACTTAAACGTAGTCTGGAATCTCGGATTCCGCGGGCAGGGAGACCATCCGTTCTGGGATGACGACCCGGCGTACGACACGCCCGAGGCGAGAGGGAGACTGATGGGAAAACTGATCCGGGTGCAGTATGATATGGTGAAGGAGAAACTGCCGGACGCCATGTGCTGCACAAACCTGTACGGCGAGACCATGGAGCTGTACCAGCAGGGATACTTAGATCTGCCGGATGACGTGATCAAGATCTGGGCGGACAACGGGTTCGGGAAGATGGTCACGAGGAGGCAGTGGAACCATAACCCCAGGATCCCCGCCCTGCCGGAAAAAGACGACCCCGGGAAGAACGGGATCTATTACCATGTGTCTTTCTACGATCTCCAGGCGGCGAACCATATCACCATGCTCCAGAACGCGCCGGAGTTCATAGAGAAGGAACTCAGGAACGCAGTGGAGCACGGATGCACGGATTACTGGATCATCAACAGCTCCAATGTCAAGCCCCATGTATATTACCTTGACTTTATCGCCCATATGTGGCGGGAAGGCAGCGTGGACATCGGGGAACACAGGAAAGAATATGGCGGGACCTATTATGGCGCGGAAAATGCGGAGCTGATCGCGGGCTGCCTGGAAGCATACCATGAGGCGGCGGTCCTGTACGGTCCCAATGAGGACGACCACGCGGGGGACCAGTTCTCCACCCATGTGGGAAGGATGCTCGTATCCCGGTACATGAAAGGGACAAAGGATGCCTCGGAGGACCTGCTGTGGCTGACGGATGTCAAGACTCTGAAAGAGCAGGTGCTCGTCTATGAGGAGATCTGCCGGAAAGCAGGCGGGAACTACCGGAAGTATCTGGATGTCTGCGAGGCGGCGGACGCGCAGATCAAAGGAGACGCAGCGCGTTGCCTTTTCCGGGATTCCCTTATGCTCCACGGGCAGATCCACTATCACTGCTTTACCGGGGCGTACCTGATCTGCCGGAGCCTGCTGGCGGCGATGGAAGAGGATTACAGGAAAGCATTCTTCTGCGGCGGGATGGCGCAGGAGGAATACCTGGCGGCAGACCACGCCATGAGGGCGAGGGAACACGGCAAATGGGGCGGCTTTTACGCGAATGAATGCCTGACGGATGTGAAGCAGTCCGCCTGGGTGCTCAGAGGCTACATGAGCTATGTGCGCAACCTGGGGGACGGGCCGGATTTCCACGACTGGCAGAGAGAGCTGACCTACTCGGAGGAAGACCGCAGGATCAGTCTCATCCTGATGACAGAGAATCATCTGCCGGATGAAGACATCTATGGATTGATGAAAAAGAGAGAGCTGTTCAGCACGGAGGGTCCGGCACAGCTTTCTCTGGCAAGGAGACAGGAAAGATGGGAGTTTTGACAGGAAAAAAGGTGCTCACCTTCGGGGACAGCATCGTGGACGGGCATTTGTATAAAAAAGCAGGGTTCATGGAATTCGTGGCAGAGCAGGAAGGGATGTCAGTCAGAAAATACGCGAACAACGGGGCATGCGTCATGCCGGGGAATCCGATCGATGAGGAAGGACTCGGCGGGATGATCCTTGAGGATCAGATCCGGAAAGCGGCGGAGGACGGACACGACCCGGACTATGTCGTATTTGACGGCGGGACGAATGACGCGTATGCGCCGGTGATGGAGAAGCTGGGCGACCCGGAGGAAGCCTGCCGGGCTCTGTGCGGCGGCAGCGGGAACAAGGCGGACAGCGGCAGCATAGACGGCAGCAGGAACGGCCGGGACAGCAAAACGGGCGGCGCGTCTGACGGATCTGCGATGTATGATTTTTATCATACTTTTGCGGGGGCTTTTGCGGGAACGGTTGATGCCATCCGGAAGAACTGGCCCCGGGCAAAGGTGGTCTATGTGGCGGCGCACAGGCTGGGCTACCGTGACCGGGCAGTCCAGGAAGCGCTGCACAGGATCGAGATGAACCTGTGCGCCCATATGGGAGTGGCAGCGGCAGACCTTTACGATGACTGCGCGCTGGACACAGCGGATGAGGCGATGTGCAGGAAGTATTCTTTTGACGTGCTCAGAGACGGGCTCCCTGCGCCGGGAGAAGAGCCTACGGGGACTCATCCGAACTTTGAGGCCATCAGGGAATTCTATCTTCCGCTCGTATCAGAGGTACTGAGAAAGGCGGAAGTATTCCGGTTCAGCGGGATCAGCTGGGACGCACAGGACCATGAGATCATGCTGTACTGGGAGCTCCCGGAAGGAGAGCAGAAGGGCGACGTGTACGAGGTATGGCTGGACGGAGCTAAAGCGGGAGAGACAGAGAAGACTCACTTCGGGCTGGAAGGGCTGGAGGAGGACCGCGTTTATGAAGTGTGCCTGCGCGCCGTGAGGAACAGTGAGGAGCTGCAGAGGGCAAGGTTCTATTGCCGGACAAAGAAGGGGAAGACAAGGATCGATGTGACGCAGGCTCCGTACTTTGCAAAAGGAGACGGGGAGACTGTCAATACGGAAGCGCTCCAGCGCGCCATCGACGACTGTGCGCCGGACCAGGCGGTGTATTTCCCGGAAGGCGTGTACATGACCGGATCCCTGAACCTGCACAGCGACATGGAGCTGTACCTTGACAAAGGCGCAGTGCTGAAAGGGACTGCAGAGCCGGACGACTATCTTCCCAGGAGATGGAGCCGGTTTGAAGGGACGGAGATGGAGTGCTTAAGCGGGCTTCTGAATCTCGGGGAAGTAGACCATACCGCCGGTCCCACAAGCCGCAATGTAGTGATCCGAGGCGGCGGGACCATCGAGGGCGGCGGCAGGCTGCTCGCTGAGCGGGTCATCGAGGCAGAGCGGGAGAGGCTGAAAGATTATCTGGCAGAGCTCGGCAGCAGGATCGAAGAATACGAGAACGCGGACACCATCCCCGGCAGAGTGCGCCCGCGGCTCCTCCACATCTGCAACGCAGAAAATATCTCTATCAGCAATGTGACGCTGAAAAACGGAGCGAGCTGGAATGTGCACATGATCTATTCGCAGAACATCGTGACTTACGGATGCCATTTCCAGTCCCGGAATATCTGGAACGGAGACGGCTGGGATCCGGATTCGTCCAGGAACTGCGTGATCTTCGGCTGCACCTTTGACACCGGCGACGACGCGGTGGCCATCAAGGCGGGCAAAAACCCGGAAGGAAATGTTATCAACAGGCCATGCGAACACATACGGATCTTTGACTGCGTCTGCCAGTTCGGGCACGGGTTCGCTCTGGGGAGCGAGATGGCCGGCGGCATCCGGGACGTCAGGATCTGGAACTGTGACCTCGAAAACTCCGCCAACGGGATCGAGATCAAGGCCACAAGAAAGCGCGGAGGCTATGTAAAAGAGATCCATGCCGCACACTGCATCGTGCCCCGCCTGCTCTTCCATTCCGTTGGCTACAACGACGACGGCATCGCAGGGCCGCACCCGCCGGTATTTGCGGACTGCAGCTTCACAGACATCGACATCACCCGCAGCAAGCTCAACGAAGCGGAAGAGCGCATGGAGCCCTGCGAGGCGATGGAACTGTGCGGGTTCAAGGAAAAAGAATATCACCTCCGGGATGTGGCGTTCCGGGATATCCGGATCGCGGCGGAAGAAAGCGCAGAAGAAACCGGCGAGGAAGCTGAGAGAGGTACCGGGAAAGAAGATGCCTGGAAGCGGGAGCGCGGGATATATATGCAGTACTGCGAGAATGTAACCTTTGAGAATGTGAAAGCCGTATTTGCGGGGGAGCCGGATGATTGAGCAAATCGGACGAAAACAGTGAAGTGCATGTGTCGAAGACGGATTCAGTGCGGGTAGATGGCTGGCATCGGCTCCGCTCCATGAGGCAGGAAAAACTACGAAATCAGGGAACACGCTAAAACCAGGGATCAGAAGAGAGGAACTCGGCTTCGCCTCAGACAACCCCTCTTCTGATCCCAACGCGTATCTCCTGATTTCTACTTTTTCCAAGCGTCATTCCGAAGTCGCCTCAACCACCCATCTACCCGCACTGAAAGGTGGTTCTGAGAAGGCGCTCCGCTGTTTTCTGGTTTGACTCAAGGCGGAAGGCCCCCGACAAAAGACGCTCTCTTCCCATCCGGCAGAAGCATACAACAAGAGACGAACTTTTCCGCCAAACGATAAAATTCCCCTTGCTGGCAGAATTCTATAACCAGAGAGGCCCAGCTTGCTGGGCCAAATCGAACGGCTAACCCTCTCCCGGAAGTCCATGGCAGCTTCCGTTTGGTAAAGCTTCCTGTTCCGCCATCGAAGCTCCCCTCTCATCCAACTTTCGAATCGTGCATTTGCCTGCGGGGACCTTCCGATCGGATAAGCCCAGAAAACCGTTCCCCTTTGATGCACCTTTCGCGGCGGGCGGGGATATGGCGACGGTGACTTGGAGTAATCCGATGGAAAGACTTAAAAGAATGGGATGCGGCGTTAATTTCAAAGCGGATGCCTGAGCCGCAGGCGAATCTTCCACTTTGAAATTGTCCTTAGCCGTATCCCATTCTTTTTACGTCTTTCCCGGATTACGGAACCGGAACCAGAGCCATATCCCCGCCCGCCGCGAAAACGTCCTCGATCAAATCGACGGTTTTCGGACGTTATATTCACAAGGAAGATGGTCCTCCACAAATACAGATTACCTGTTCATTTCGAGCTGCGGGCCCACTGCCTTATGTCCCCGGATGACTTCCTCGATCTCTTTGAGATCAGACGATGGCAGGTCGCCCGGTATGGTATTCTTGACCGCGCTTGTCGCGTCCCCGATCTCCAGCGCCCTCTGGCAGTTGTCAGGCTCTGAGAGCAGCCCGTAGAGTACGCCGGATACATAGGCGTCCCCGCTACCGATGCGGTCTACGACTTCGATGTTGTGGTATGGTTCTTCTTCATAGTACTTGTCGCTGCGCGCGTCGTAGATGATGGAGCCAAAGGTATGCACTTTCGGGCTGTGTACGATGCGTTGGGTGGAAGCGACGATAGAGATCGGATAGTCCGCGGTGAAACTTTTCATGATCTCTTTTGCGTCCCCTGTCTTGAGGAAGGTGAGCCTTGCCGTCTCCTCGGAGCAGAAGAAGATATCTACGTAGGGAAGGATCTGTTCGAT
>DWUV01000218.1 GCA_019120595.1 Candidatus Mediterraneibacter tabaqchaliae
AAATAATCAGAATATTCTCAACATATCCTCCGGCAGCTCTGCTGTGAACTTCAGATCTTCCCCTGTAATGGGATGGCGGAACGCCAGACTGTGTGAATGCAGCGCCTGTCTCTGGATGTATTCCATATCCGGGTTGTACAGGTAGTCTCCGACAAGGGGAAAGCCCAGGTATTTCATATGGACACGGATCTGATGGGTGCGCCCGGTCTCCAGGACAAGGGAGACGAGGCTGTGCCCGTTCTTTTCTTTTACGACCCGGTAATGGGTGACTGCCCGCTCGCCGTGCTCAAAGTCGATCCGACGCTCAATGAGCGGAGTGCCTGCCCTGCCGATGGGAGCGTCTATCGTGCCGGAAGGCGGGGTGACGTGTCCGCGGACGATGGCAAGATATTCCCGCCGGATCTTGTGGCGCGCGGTCATGGCGGATAAGATGCCGGAGCTGACCATGTGTTTTGCGACCACGGTCAGTCCGGAGGTATCCCGGTCGAGACGGTTCGTGCATCGAAAGATAAAAGGTTTCCCCTGCTGCTGATAATAGTACATCAGCGCATTGGCAAGGGAGTTCATGTAATTATTCAAAGACGGATGCACCGGCATTCCGGCCGGCTTGTTGACGACAATGATATCTTCATCCTCGTATACAATGCAGAGAGGCAGGTCCACCGGAGGGATGTTTGGGGAGCTTTCGGTCTCGCGGATATGGACGGTGAGAGTATCCCCGGCGCTGAGAGGAGTGCGCATATAGGACCACACACCGTTTATGAGAATGCTTTCCGGCATCTTTTTCAGCTGTGTGAGATTCTGGCATGAGTAGCCGCGGCGGCGCAGGAACTGTTCTGTGCGCAGCCCGCCCGCACGGGCGTCTATGTGGTATGTAATGATCCGTTCCATTTCCTCTCCTTCCTATTCCTCCCTCAGCGCTGCCAGCAGATCAGGGCGGCAGTGAAGGAAAATCCGGGGCAGCGTCCGGCGGAATGTCTGTGTGCCTGACGCGTGCAGTCTTATGCTATGTTAGCAGAACCAGCGAAAAAATAAAAGGCACAGAGAAAAACAGTCCGCAAAAAAGTTGAATAAGCCAAAACCAAACCAGGGGCCAAAACCAAAGCTGGAACAGACGGGAAGCCTGTGTTACAATAGCAGAGACGTCTGTAAATGATCCATATCATGATATATGGCATGGCAGAAGAGCAGCAAAATAGAAGAAGAGCAGCAAAATAGAAGAATAGCAGAATAGAAGAATGACAGAGAGGACAGCACACATGGATATTAATCAAAAGCTGACAGAAGAACTGGGAGTAAAACAGTGGCAGGTCGATGCCGCTGTCAACTTGATAGATGAAGGAAATACGATCCCGTTTATTTCCCGGTACAGGAAAGAAGTGACAGGATCGCTCAATGACGAGCAGCTCAGGAAGCTGCATGAGCGCCTGGTCTATCTGCGCAATCTGGAAGAGAAGAAAGAGCAGGTCTTATCCAGTATCGAGGAGCAGGGCAAGCTCACGGAAGAGCTTAAGGCGCAGATCCTGGCAGCGGAGACACAGGTGGCGGTGGAGGATCTGTACCGCCCGTACCGCCCGAAACGGCGTACCCGCGCGACGATCGCGAAGGAAAAGGGGCTGGAGCCGCTGGCGGCGTTTATCCTGCTCCAGAGGACAAAGGAACCCTTGGAGAAAACCGCAGAGCAGTATGTCTCAGAGGAGAAAGATGTGAAGACTCCGGAAGAGGCGATACAGGGAGCTGCGGATATTATAGCGGAGTCAATCTCGGACAATGCGGATTACCGCGCCTGGATCCGAAATGCCACGGCAAAGAAGGGGAAGATCATTTCCGCGGCGAAAGATCCGGAGGCTGAGTCTGTATATGAGATGTACTATGAGTTTGAAGAGCCGGTGGCAAAGCTGGCAGGGCACAGGGTGCTGGCCCTGAACCGCGGGGAGAAGGAGAAGTTCCTTACCGTGAAGGTGGAAGCGCCGGAGGAGGATATCCTCCGATACCTTGAGAAAAAGACGGTCCGCACGGACAACCCGTACACCACGCCTGTGTTAAAAGCTGTGGCGGCGGACAGTTACCAGAGGCTGATCGCCCCGGCGATCGAGAGGGAGATCCGGAATGAGCTGACGGAGAAAGCAGAGGATGGAGCCATCGAAGTTTTCGGGAAGAACCTGCACCAGCTCCTCATGCAGCCGCCCATCGCCGGCAGGGTCGTCCTGGGATGGGACCCGGCGTTCCGTACCGGATGCAAGCTGGCAGTCGTTGATCCTACGGGGAAGGTCATCGGGACCACGGTCATTTACCCGACCGCTCCGACCACGCCTCAGAAGATCAAGGCGAGCAAGGATCTTCTGAAGAAGATCATACCAAAGTACCATATCTCTCTGATCTCCCTGGGGAATGGCACCGCATCAAGGGAGTCTGAGCAGTTCATCGTGGAGCTGTTAAAAGAGATCCCGGAGGAGCAGGTACAGTATGTGATCGTCAACGAGGCCGGCGCGTCTGTCTACTCGGCGAGCAAGCTGGCGAGTGAAGAGTTCCCCAAGTTCGACGTGGGGCAGAGGAGCGCGGCGTCCATCGCGCGGCGTCTCCAGGATCCGCTGGCAGAGCTGGTGAAGATCGATCCGAAGTCCATTGGGGTAGGGCAGTACCAGCATGACATGAACCAGAAGAAGCTGGGAGAATCCTTAAACGGCGTGGTGGAGGACTGCGTGAATAAAGTCGGCGTAGACTTAAATACTGCGTCAGCGCCGCTTCTTTCCTATATCTCCGGCATCAGCGGTACGGTGGCGAAAAATATCGTGGCGTACCGGGAAGAGAACGGGAGATTCTCCGACCGCAGGGAGCTGCTCAAAGTGCCGAAGCTGGGGCCGAAGGCCTTCGAGCAGTGCGCGGGCTTCATGCGCATCACAGGGGGCAAAAATCCTCTGGACGGGACCGGGGTGCACCCGGAATCCTACGGGGCGGCAGAAAAGCTGCTTAAAAAACAGGGATATACGCCGGAAGACGTGGCGGAACACAATCTGGCAGGGCTGTCCCTGACGATTAAAGATTATAAGGGCCTTGCAGAAGAGCTGGGAGTCGGAGAGATCACGCTCCGGGATATTGTAAAAGAGCTGGAGAAGCCGGCGAGAGACCCCCGTGACGAGATGCCGAAGCCGATCCTGCGCACGGATGTGCTGGAGATGAAGGACTTAAAAGAAGGCATGATCCTCAAAGGCAC
>DWUV01000219.1 GCA_019120595.1 Candidatus Mediterraneibacter tabaqchaliae
CAAGGAGGTAATTGAAATGGCAAAAAAAGTAGAAGGTTATATCAAATTACAGATTCCTGCCGGCAAGGCAACTCCGGCACCGCCGGTAGGTCCTGCTCTTGGACAGCACGGCGTAAATATCGTTGAATTTACAAAGCAGTTCAATGCAAGGACAGCAGACCAGGGCGACCTGATCATCCCGGTTGTTATCACAGTGTACAATGACAGAAGCTTCAGCTTCATCACAAAGACACCGCCGGCAGCAGTCCTGATCAAGAAAGCATGCAAGATCCAGTCCGGTTCCGGCGTGCCGAACAAGAACAAAGTTGCAACGATCACAAAGGCACAGCTTCAAGAGATCGCTGAGCTGAAGATGCCGGACCTGAACGCAGCATCCGTAGAGGCTGCTATGAGCATGGTAGCCGGAACATGCCGTTCCATGGGAGTCGTTGTAGAAGAGTAGAACACTTGGCGATGCACTGAACACTTAGCGAGGTGTTTTCGAGCGCTAAGTCGAGCGTAACTACCTTATAGTTAAGTCAGGTGGGAGGGGCAATATCCCGCGAATACCACAAGGAGGTTATTATAAATGAAACGAGGAAAGAAATATATCGAAGCTGCAAAACTGATCGAGAGAGGAAATCTCTACGATAAGAATGAAGCAGTTGCATTAGTAAAGAAAGCAGCAACAGCAAAGTTTGACGAGACCATCGAGGCACACATCAGAACAGGATGTGACGGACGCCATGCTGACCAGCAGATCCGTGGAGCGGTTGTCCTTCCGCACGGAACTGGTAAGAAAGTACGTATCCTTGTATTTGCAAAAGACGCAAAGGCTGAGGAAGCAAAAGCAGCAGGCGCTGATTTCGTAGGCGGAGACGAGCTGATCCCGAAGATCCAGAACGAGGGATGGCTTGACTTTGACGTAGTTGTTGCTACACCGGATATGATGGGCGTTGTCGGACGTCTCGGACGTGTTCTCGGACCGAAAGGCCTTATGCCGAACCCGAAGGCAGGGACAGTAACAATGGACGTGACAAAGGCGATCAACGACATCAAAGCTGGTAAGATCGAGTACAGACTCGACAAGACAAACATTATCCACGTGCCGATCGGTAAGGCATCCTTTACCGAGGAGCAGTTAGCGGACAACTTCCAGACGCTGATCGACGCGATCAACAAGGCAAGACCGGCAGCGGTAAAGGGCCAGTACCTTAAGAGCGTGACTCTTACATCTACAATGGGCCCGGGCGTGAAGGTCAACCCGATGAAGCTCGCGTAATCGACAAATAAAGATAGAACTTAGAAGAACAGGGAATAGAGACGGCTGCGGCTGTTTCTGTTCCCTGTTTTTGTTGTGCCGGAAAGAAGCTGAAAAAATAAAAGGGGAAGAAAATTGGCGGAAAATCAGGGAGGGACAGGTATTGACGTAAAAAATGTGAGGGTATAATATATTAGGAACGGATAAAAATATGCAGTCAGAGAGATAAGCTGACTCCGGCATATCTGATCCTAAAAGAAATCATCAAAGGAAGGAGCAGTCAGAAAATGAGACGAAGGATAGGCAGAAAGACGGGAAGCCTGATCCTTGCCGCTGCGCTTATTGCGGTGTCCGCCCAGCCGGTAATGGCAGAGCAGGGAGAAAATGAAGCGCAGGGACAGATCAGTGTCCGGGCAGGTGAGGCGGCTGATATGCCGGCAGTTGAGACGGATGAGGTCACCTGGACGGGAGGAAAGCTGAAAATCCCGGTGAGCCTGGGTGGATACAGTGCAGATGAACTCATCGTGGTCCTGAACGAAAAGAATGAGAATGGTCTTGTTATCAGCTCGCGTCTCCTGGATATCGAGGGAGAAAATGCCGTGTGCGATATGGTATCATTCGTTGATGTGACGGGGGAAGAGTGGTTTGCAAAGGCCGGAGATCATTTCCGCACGGTCGCTTTTGAGTCTGCGGAAACAAGGGAAACGATCGCGGAAGATGATGTGACCATCCATGTCCCGGACGACAGTGTCAAATGGCAGGTTTCTGAGACTACATTGGTGTTTGACGGCAGCCAGGACGTTGTATTCCATTTTGTGAATGGGACAAACTGTTTTGAGCTTGAGGCAGTAGATCTCCTGGGGATCTTTACCGGAATGGGCGGAGAAGGAGATCCTGTAACAGTAGTTCCGGACATGACAGACGGCTTTACATGCGATATGGCTGCAGGGACGCTGACAATAGATAAAGACGCCCTGAAAGAAACGCTGGCATCAGCGGTCAGCTATAATGGAGGTACGCTTCCGGACGAGATCGCGGTCAATGCGCGGGCGGTCACAAAAGATGGAGAGAGTTTCTATTTTAACAGAGTGCCGTATGAGGGCAGCAGTACAGTGACAAACACTGCATGGTGGCTGGATATATCAGACCTTGATCTGGATGGCGGCACAGAACCGGCTCCGGGCTGGGTGCAGGTGGAGTTCGCAGGAGCGGACGGAGCATCTGTTTCGGAGGAAGATGCTGATCTGATCAGCTCAAGCGCACTGGAATACCTGCAGGAAAATTATGCGGACGAACTGGCAGCCCTGGGAGAAGGATATGAAGTGTCAGTCAGGATGGATATAGCAGAGCGCGGGGAAGAGAATATCCCGGATGAAATAAAAGAGGCGTTCTCCCAGGCGGCAGGCGGGTCTGAGATCGGGAAATACTATGAGATCTCAGTGCTTGCGGATGTCGTATCGGGCGGAGAAGCGATAGATGGCCTGGAAGGGATCGTGATCCCGTCGCTGTCGCGAGAAGTCACAGTTGATCTTAAGATCCCGGCAGGACTGCAGAAAGAAGGACGCGTCTATACAATGCTGCATTACAGCGGCGGTAAAGCGTCTGCTCTGGAAACCGTGGGAACAAAGGATACCGTTTCTTTTAAAACAGCATCGTTTTCTCCGTATGCTTTAGCCTATAAAGATGCTGCGGGATCGGCATCAGCTGCGGACGGGAATGCGGCGCCGAAGACCGGCGATGGAACAGGCGCGGCGGGAGCAATGGGTATGATGCTCCTGACGGCTGCTGCGTCAGCGGTCCTGTACGGCGGAAGAAAATCGAAAGAAAATGCTTGACATATTTTCAGAAGAGTGCTAAATTATACTAGCAACTGCCGAAGACAGCAGGCGCTGTAAAGCGTAAGGGCATGCCCGCCTGCCGAGGAGAGTGGGATTTATTACGCAAGTATGAATTTACAAGCCTCTGTGTCTTTGCGCACAGAGGCTTTTTTATGAAAACTTTGGCAGTACACGCGAATAAAATAAGGAGGTGTACCAGAAAGTGGCAAAGGTTGAATTAAAACAGCCGATCGTTCAGGCGATCGCAGAAGAGATCAAAGACGCTCAG
>DWUV01000220.1 GCA_019120595.1 Candidatus Mediterraneibacter tabaqchaliae
GAGGGAAGCAGATCCTGGGCAAAGGCTGAGGCACAGGGATTTGAGGTATGCACAGCGGCAGAGGCGGCAAAGAAGGCAGACATCATCATGATCCTGATCAATGACGAGAAACAGGCTGCATTATATAAGAACGACATCGAGCCGAATCTGGAAGAAGGCAACATGCTCATGTTTGCCCACGGATTCAACATCCACTTCGGACAGATCGTGCCGCCGGCAAATGTTGACGTTACGATGATCGCTCCGAAGGCTCCGGGACATACAGTAAGAAGCGAGTATCAGGCTGGAAAAGGAACACCGTGTCTGGTAGCGGTAGAGCAGGATTACACAGGAAAAGCGCTTGACAAGGCTCTGGCATACGGTCTTGCCATCGGCGGAGCAAGGGCTGGTATCCTTGAGACAACATTCCGCACAGAGACAGAGACAGACCTCTTCGGTGAGCAGGCAGTCCTCTGCGGCGGCGTATGCGCTCTGATGCAGGCTGGTTTCGAGACTCTGGTAGAGGCAGGATATGATCCGAGGAACGCTTACTTTGAGTGTATCCACGAGATGAAGCTGATCGTGGATCTGATCTATCAGTCCGGATTTGCAGGAATGAGATACTCCATCTCCAACACTGCAGAGTACGGCGATTACATCACAGGACCGAAGATCATCACAGAGGATACAAAGAAAGCGATGAAGAAGATCCTTTCCGATATCCAGGATGGTACATTCGCAAAAGACTTCCTGCTCGACATGTCAGAGGCAGGCGGACAGGCTCACTTCCGCGCGATGAGAAAGCTTGCTGCCGAGCATCCGTCAGAGAAGATCGGAGAAGAGATCCGCAAGCTGTACAGCTGGAGCGATGAGGATAAACTGATCAATAACTAATGAAATAAGATACTGCTCCCGGGAAGGGACAGAGGATATGTGCGAACAGATGCCCGCCGGCGTTCCTGCCGGGCGGGCATCTGTTCATCTGTTATGGAAAGGGGAGAAACAGAGGAATGGCTGACAGCGGAAATGCCAATGATTTCAGCAAGGGGAGCATTGCCCGGAATATCATGGATCTTGCCGTGCCTATGACACTGGCGCAGCTGATCAATGTGATGTACAGCATCGTTGACCGGATCTATATCGGGCATCTCCCGCAGGCGTCCGCACAGGCGCTGACAGGGATCGGGCTGTGCCTGCCCATCATCACGATCATCACAGCCTTTGCCAATTTCTTCGGCATGGGCGGGGCGCCTCTGTGTTCGATCGCAAGAGGCGGGCATGAGGAGAAGCGGGCGGAGAAGGTGATGGGAAATTCTTTTACCATGCTCCTGATCTCGGGTGCGGTCCTGATGGCAGTCTGTCTGCTCTTTAAAGAACCGCTCCTGTACCTTTTCGGCGCCAGTGAAGCAACTTATCCGTATGCGGACCAGTATATCACAGTCTATATCTGCGGCACTCTGTTTGTCATGACCAGCCTGGGCATGAATAATTTCATCAATGCCCAGGGATTTGGGAAGACGGGCATGTTGACAGTGCTGCTTGGCGCGGTGATGAATATCATCCTGGATCCTGTTTTCATCTTCGGCCTGGGAATGGGCGTGAGAGGGGCAGCGGCAGCGACGATCCTCTCGCAGGGGGCGTCCGCCCTCTGGGTCTTCCGTTTCCTGACAGGGAAGAAAGCGCTGCTCAAACTGACCGGGAAATCGATGAAGCTTGAAGCGGGACTGGTCAAAGAGATCACCCTTCTGGGGACCTCCGGTTTTGTCATGTCCGTAACGAACGGGACCGTCCAGATCGTGTGCAACGCAGTGCTTGCCCGGCACGGAGGCGATCTGTACGTGGGGATCATGACGGTCATTAATTCCGTGCGGGAGATCATAACCATGCCTGTCACCGGACTGACTTCCGGGGCACAGCCTGTCATCGGGTATAATTACGGGGCAGGGTGCTATGGCAGGGTGAAGTCTGCAATCAGGTTTATGAGCATCGGCTGTATCGTCTTTTCTCTCGCCGTGTGGGCAGTGCTGTTTTTCGAACCCAGATTTTTCCTGCACCTGTTCACACGGGAAAAAGAGTTGATCGAGGCGGGGATCCCGGCGATGCGGATCTATTTCTGCGGGATCTTCATGATGGCGCTGCAGTTTGCCGGGCAGTCTACCTATGTTGCGCTGAACCGTCCGAAACAGGCGGTGTTTTTCTCCCTGTTCCGCAAGGTCATCATCGTAGTGCCGCTGACCCTGCTCCTGCCGCTGATCGGCGGGCTGGGGACAAACGGCGTATTCCTCGCGGAACCGGTATCGAATGTAGTGGGAGGCACGGCAAGCTTTGTCACTATGCTGATCACCGTATGGCCCGGGCTGAAAGAAGAGCGTAAAGAAAAAGGGCCGGTAACGGGCTGACAGACAAGCTGAACTGTGACATAAAAATCACGGAATTTACTGCACTTTGCATCCTGATATGCTAAAATAGTCTCATAACTGGAGAAATGTTTACAGAAGGGAGCGAAGAGTATGGATGAACGATTTGTGGACCTGAGGTCAACGAAAAACCCGAAAGCACGTATCAAGATGCTGAGCGGGCATTTTGCGACAAAGAATTCGCATGTGAACACGTACATTGATATGTCTACCGTCAAGACCCGCCATAACAACGCGCGGGAAACAGCGAGGACTCTTGCAGAAGAGTATCTGACAAATACAATGGTGGACACGATCGTCTGCCTGAAAAACACAGAAGTGATCGGGGCATTTATGGCAGAGACTCTCGCGGACAGCTCCAATATGTCCATGAGCGCCGGGAACAATATCTCTGTTGTCACCCCGGAGTTCGACTTTACGGGGCAGATCCTCTTCCGGGAGAACAGCCAGAGGATGATCGAGAATAAACAGGTGCTCATCCTCACGGACTCCATGGCGACCGGCACACTGACCATGCAGGCGATCGAGTCCGTCCTGTATTACAGAGGCAGGGTGTGCGGGATCTGCGCGGTATTCAGCGCGATCTCAAAAGTAGCGGGAGTAGAAGTAAAGACAATCTTCACCAGCTCAGATCTCCCGGATTACCATGTATACAGCGCACATCAGTGCCCCATCTGCGATGCGGGAGTGCGGCTGGACGGGATCGTGAACAGTTTTGGGTATGCGAAATTGTAAAAAAGGGGTCTGACCCCTTGCACAAATTATATCGCGAAAATAAAAAAGGCAAAAAAGAGACATCCGCCTGACGGTGCGGATGTCTCTTTTATCACTCTTTTTCTATCAAATAAGAAGCAAATTAAGCAATGCCGTTAACAGCTTTTGACAGACGGGAGATTTTTCTGGAAACAGTCTTTTTGTGGTAAACACCCTTGCTTCCTGCCTTGGAAATCTCGACGATCGCTGCGTGAAGCGCTGTCTTTGCAGCCTCTGCGTCTTTCTGAGCAACAGCAGCGTCAACTTTCTTTACAGCTGTTTTTACTTTAGACTTGATTGCTTTGTTTCTTGCAGCCTTTGTCTCGTTTACTAAAATTCTTTTTTTAGCAGACTTAATGTTAGCCAATCTGTACACCTCCAAATATAACATGAAATTCAAATGTAGATCATGTGTCCCAGCAGATTCGGACACGGACGCTCCGCTGAAACATACTCATTTATTTTATGCTAACAGGAAAGGGTTGTCAATACATATTTTGAGAAATATTGAGAAAACTGCTATTAGTATTAAATATGTGAATAATTAATATATCAAACATGAAAGCGAGGATGAGAGATGCTGCGCAATTACAGTGTGAGGACGGATCTGGCCCTGGAGGAAAAAGAACGGTTTGAATCGGATCATGTGGAGATTCCCGGCGTCGTATTACAGGAAGATTATGATGAGGAGCGCGAGCTGCGGCTTACCCGTGTGGAGATCGAGACAGAGAACGGTGCAAAGGTAATGGGGAAACCGGCAGGGACATACCTGACGCTGGAGACGCCGGACCTTGCTCTTCCGGACGATGAGACACATATGGAGATCGCGTCCGAGCTGTGCAGACTGATCCGGGAGCTGATCGATAAAAATATCTGTGAGGAAAGAAAAGGAGGAGACGACCTTTCTGTCCTTGTGGTGGGGCTTGGGAACCGTGAGGTGACTCCGGACGCCCTGGGGCCTTATGTGGCGGATCATCTCGCCGTGAACCGCCATGTCGTGAAAGAATACGGGAAGTATGCCATGGGAATGGAACACGCAAATATGATCAGCGCCATTGTACCAGGGGTGATGGGACAGACCGGTATGGAGAGCTCGGAGATCGTCAGGGGCATTGTAAATGAAACCCACCCGGATATCGTCATCGGGGTGGATGCCCTTGCGGCCCGCAGCAGCAGGAGACTGAATCGGACGGTACAGATCGCGGACACAGGGATCCATCCGGGCTCAGGCGTGGGGAACCACAGGATCGGCATGACGGAAGAGTCACTGGGCGTCCCGGTGATCGGCATCGGCGTCCCGACGGTTGTGGACGCGGCGACGATCGTAAATGACACGATGGAAAATTTTATCCTGGCGCTGGAATCTTCGGATTCTCTGAAAGGAGTGGGGCGAGAGCTCCGCGCCTGCAATGCGGGAGAAAAGCAGGAATTCGTAAGGGAGCTGATCTCTCCCCATCTGAACGGGATGTTCATGACTCCAAAGGACGTGGACGAGCTGATCCACCATATCAGCCACACTCTTTCCGAAGCGATCAATATGCTTTTCACATGAGCGTCATAACAGGAAGATCCCGGGCATAAAATTGCAGAAGTAAAGACAGGAAAGGGATGCCTTTTAAATATGGAAGATAGATGGACAAAGAGACCCGGGCAGACAAAGGCAGCCGCGCCCATCCTGCTCCTGGCCGCGTGCGTGGTGTGGATCGCTGCGGGAGGGAGCAGAGGGAGCTGGCGGTATGATTTTCAGAACCAGATCCTGGCGGGCGCTGAAGAGATGTACATGCCGGGGCTTGCTTATCTGAACCGGGCCCAGGACAAGGGCGCCCGGGAGTGGATCAGAGAAAAAGCCCTTGCCTGGCTCCCTCTTGTGAGCTATGCGGAAGATCATGCTGTGAGCAGCCCTGCGATCGAAGATGAGGAAACACTGGCAAAGATACTGGCCGCGCAGGCAAATGACGAAAACGCAGTGGATGAAAACGGAAATCTCGTCGGAGAAGCAGATCCGGCGGAAGCCGCCGCCCAGCCGGCTGCGCCGACCGTTGACATGTCCATCGAGAAGCTGCGGGATTTCGACTATCTTCTCAGCAATTTCTATACCGTAGACAGTTCTACCATGATCGGTCCGGAGCAGTTAAACGCAGACGACTTACTGAGCAGGAGTATGAAGATCGACAATACCACAGGCGGACCGAAGGTGATCATCTTCCATACACATTCCCAGGAAGAATTTGTGGATTCCACACCGGGGGATCCAGCGACCAGCATCGTGGGCATGGGGGAGTATCTGACAGAACTCTTAAACGAAAAGGGGATCGAGACGATCCATGACACCGGGGTGTATGACATCATCAACGGACAGCTGGACAGGAGCAATGCGTATGAAAATGCAGAGGCTTCCGTGCGCCCGCTCATAGAGGCAAATCCCACTCTGGAGGTGGCGATCGACCTGCACAGGGACGGCGTGGCGGAAGGGACCCATCTGGTGACGGAGATCAATGGGAAACCCACGGCGAAGATCATGTATTTCAACGGCCTGAGCCGGACCCGCACCAACGGGGACATTGATTATCTGTATAACCCTTACATACAGGATAACCTGGCTTTTTCCCTGCAGATGCAGCTCGCCTCGGAAAGCCTGTACCCGGGATTCGTCCGGCATATCTATCTGAGGGCATACCGGTACAATCTCCATCTGCTTCCCAAGTCCCTTCTCGTGGAGGCAGGGGCGCAGACGAATACAGTGGAAGAGATGCGGAACGCCATGGAGGTGCTGGCAGATACCCTGGCGCATGTGATCCTGGAGTGACACAGTCCGGCTGTGAGGCCGGGCTGTCTCTATCTGTCACTACATCTGGTGGGGAGA
>DWUV01000221.1 GCA_019120595.1 Candidatus Mediterraneibacter tabaqchaliae
CGGCGTGGTTCCTGCGGATTTCTTCCAGCCTGGTGAGGGCATGGAAGATCTTTTCCTGCACGCTTCCCTCCTTCTCTATATTTTCTGCCACATCCCAGCAGAATTTTCCTCTGTGGATATAGCGGGAGTCCGGCGCTTTATCCGGGTCGTCTTTGTATGTATAGTCATTGACCTGACCGATCTCATCCCCACTGTAGAGCATAGGAATACCGGACTGGGTAAACATGTATGCGTGGAGCATGATGTCTTTTACCACCGCGCACTCCATTTTCTCCTCATCCTGCTCGAAGCCGGCGCTTTCGATCCCGCACATGGAAGCCGTGGTGGCGCAGAAGCGGGCGTCCCCTGTCACCGGGTCTTCATTGTACAGCTCGCCCCTGCTGACACTGCCTTCTGTCCTGCCCAGAAAATAATCGTTCAGGTATTTCTTGTGCGGCACTTCTTTCATACCCCACTCGCTGAGTGTGGCATAGTCCAGACCCCAGCCGATATCGTCATGGCACCTCAGATAATTCAAGAATGTATACTCTTTCGGAAGCGAGCAGACGATATCCATCTGCTTTCTCAAAAGCCGCACATCCCGTGTCGCCACAGTGTTCCACGTCGTTGCCATTGTGGTGACATTGTAAAGCATGTGGCATTCCGGCTTTTCCACTGTGCCGAAATACGGCGCCACTTTTTCCGGCTCCATGACCACTTCTCCAAGGAGCACGATGCCCGGGCACACGATCTCGCCGATCATCCTCATCATCCTCACGATCGTATGCACCTGCTGCAGATTCCGACAGTTTGTCCCCAGTTCCTTCCAGATATAAGGAACCGCGTCGATGCGGATGATATCCATCCCCTGATTTGCCAGATAGAGGAAGTTGTACATCATTTCATTAAACACTCTCGGATTGCGGTAATTTAAATCCCACTGATATGGATAAAACGTGGTCATCACATAATGTCCAATCTCCGGCAGCCAGGTGAAATTTCCCGGCGCCGTTGTCGGGAATACCTGGGGCACAGTCTTCTCGTATTCCGCAGGAATCGATGGATCCGCATAGAAGAAATACCGGCTCATATATTCGCCGTCTCCCTGGCGCGCCTTCACCGCCCACTCGTGGTCCTCGGACGTATGGTTCATAACAAAGTCCATGCACAGGCTGATGCCCTTTTCATGGCACTTGTCCGCCAGTTCTGCCAGGTCGTCCATGGTTCCCAGCTCCGGTTTCACTTTGCGGAAATCCGCCACCGCGTATCCGCCGTCAGACCTGCCCTTCGGCGAATCAAGGAAAGGCATGAGATGGATATAATTCACATTGCATTTCTCAAGATACGGGAGCTTTTCCTGCACTCCCTTGAGGTTTCCGGCAAAATTGTCGATATACATCATCATGCCGACCATATCCCGGCTGCGGTACCATTTCCCTTCTTTTTCCCGCTTTAAGTCAAGAGCCTTGAGGCTCTCTTTTCTCGAATCATAATAACGCTTCATCTGATCGCAGAGTTCTGCAAACATATCAGAATTTCCATATAACTCCATATACAGCCAGCGCAGCTCATCGTGATGACGGCTCAGCCTCTCTGCAAACACACGGTCCTCCTCAGCCGCCCGCCGGCCTGCTGCCTCAGGCCCGGCCGGTGCTGAGTGAACTGCCGCCCCGGTTCTGTCTGCCGCAGCTGCCCTCTCCGCTGCCTCTGATCCGGCCGCAGCTGAGTGAACCGCATCAGCCCTGACCGCTGCCGCGCCCTGCTTTCCTGCCGCTGTATTCCTTTTTCTATTTCCCTTTTTCTTTGCCATGGTCTTACTCCCCCTGATCTTCCTGTACGAAATGCCACTGGTACGCCCTGTATTCGCCCAGCTCTACCGGGACCGGGATCCCCGCTTCCATGAGCGCTGTGCTGTTGTATGTCCTGCCGCTCTCCTCCTCGCGGTATACAGTATTTTCCGCCAGGCCCCTGAGTTTGATATAAGACACATCCATATTGGCATGCTGCCGGATCGTCACCGCCTGGACGAGCGCTTCTCTTCCGTCTTCTGAGACAAATTCCCATGCCCCTGTGTCCGCTGTCTGCGGATCTGTCAGGCGGTAGTACAGCCCCTGCTGGACGAGCCGCGCGTACTTTTTGTACTCTTTGATCTGACTGCGGATCTCTTCCTTCTCCCTGCCGCTCAGCTTGTTGAGATCCAGTTCATAGCCGAAGGTCCCCGGCGTCGCTGCCACTGCCCTGGTCTTAAGCGACGTGACCCTGCCTGTCTGATGGTTCGGCGATGCTGAGACGTGCGACCCTACGGAAGACACCGGATAGATAAACGATGTTCCGTACTGGATCTCCAGACGGTCTATGGGATCCGTATTGTCGCTGCACCAGATCTGCGGCGTATAATAGAGCATCCCGGCGTCAAACCTGCCGCCGCCTCCGCTGCATCCCTCGATCAGGATATCCGGGTAGCGCTGCACGATGCGTTCCAGGAAGTCATACAGGCCGAGGACATAGTCGTAGAGCACCCTGCCCTGCCCGTCTCCGGTCGCGGAGTACACGTCCGCGATGCTCCGGTTCATATCCCATTTGATATACTCGATATTCCCCTGGTCCAGGACCGCGCAGATCTTATCATAGATATAGTCCACCACTTCTTTTCTGGAGAAGTCCAGGACGAGCTGGTGCCTGGAGCGGTTGGGCCTGCGCCCCGGTATCACGAACGCCCAGTCCGGGTGCTCCCGGTAGAGGCTGCTGTCTTCATTTACCATTTCCGGCTCGATCCAGATGCCGAACTTCAGCCCCATATCATTGATCCTGCGGATGAGCTCTCCCAGGGTGCAGCCCAGCTTTTCCTCATTGACCGTCCAGTCGCCCAGTCCCCTGAGCTCGCTGTCCCGGTTCCCGAACCAGCCGTCGTCCATGACGAACATCTCGATCCCCAGGTCCGCCGCCTGCTCAGCCAGCTTCACCAGGTCCTCTCCCGTAAAGTCAAAATAAAACGCTTCCCAGCTGTTCAGGAGGATGGGGCGGACGCTCTCTTTATATTTGCC
>DWUV01000222.1 GCA_019120595.1 Candidatus Mediterraneibacter tabaqchaliae
TAAATAAATCTGATTTCTCCGCATTTCTCAGTATAGACTCTGTAGGGCGGGTATCCGTCGTATAGGTCAGCTTGATTCCCTTACGCGGCGGTCCAAGTACCATGTCGGGTGTGAAGCGCCCGTCCTCATTGTCAATCGTCTCACCGCTCTGGAGACGGCTCCAGTATTTTAACGGGATATTCTGTTCCTTTGCCTTTGCAGCATCGAACTTGCCCGCCCGGTCGATTTCCATTGTATACCCGTAACATAGTACATTATGATGAACACGGAACGCTTTGATGCGGTAACCGTTCATCTCAAATATCTGTTCCGCGCCATGGATTTCTTTATAGATGATCGGGAAAGGCAGTTCCGGCGCGATCACGCGCAGACTTCCCACCACACGCTCCAGCCCCTTTGGTCCGATCAGAGTCAGCGGCCGGATCCTGTCTGCGTTTCCCATAGTAAGAAGCAGGCCCGGAAGCCCGCTGATATGATCCCCATGATAATGGGTGAAACAGATCACATCGATCGGTTTAAAACTCCACCCTTTTTCTTTTACCGCAATCTGGGTTCCCTCGCCGCAGTCAATCAGCAAACTGCTGCCGTTAAAACGTGTCATCAGGGCTGTAAGATAGCGGTAAGGAAGCGGCATCATGCCGCCGCACCCAAGCAAACAAACATCTAACATATATTTCCTCTGGCTTATTCCTCTATGTCCGCAGGCAGCTTAAAGGATGCGAGCAGCTTATCGTAACATGACTCGCACAAGTCGAAACTGTGTCTTTCCCCGTCTTTGTCCGAGAAGTATCCCCACGCATAATCGACGCTGAACACTCCCTCTCTAGGGGTTCCACCCGAGACTTCGATCTCTTTCCCACACTGATTGCAGACGATCTTATTTATTTCTTTTGTTTCTTTCAATCGATACTGGCGCATACAATCTCCTCCTGTGTCTCTGCCTGCCCGTACAAAACCGACGGATGGCAGCAAACAGTTTTTTCTTTTTGTTACGCCTACATTATATCGGAGCGGCAGATCGATTCCTAGTGGGAACTGCTGCCGCTGTTATGCGTTGATTTCCAGTTCCCTGCTCATGAGGATCGCATCTTCCACCGGATTTTCATAAAAGCGCTGACGGATACCGTCCTCTTTAAATCCAGCGCTCTCATAGAGCGCTCTTGCCGCACAGTTGCCGGAACGCACATCCAGAAGGATCTTCTTGATCCCCTCTGATCCGCAGACCGACTCCAGCTCCCCAAGCAGCGCACGGGCTGCCCCTTGCCTCTGCAGTTCTTTTACGACTGCGACCCGGGCGATCTCGGCCTCGTCCGCCGCCGTATATGCAAGTAGATATCCGGCCGTACGTCCTGCCTTTTCCGCGATCAGGCAGATCGTGTTCGTCTGTTCCAGAGTTTCCAGAATCGATTTTTCACTCCACGCATCCGGAAACAGCTGATGCTCCATCTCCGCGACCGCGGCGCCGTCTTCCATGGTCATCCTGCGCACCTGCGGGACGGCATTTTTCTCCCTCTCTGCTCTCTCCCGTTCAGCCTGCGACTTCCTCAGATACTCCGGTCTGAACTCCGCCGCCGTCTCATATCTGCCCACCTCATAATAACGGATCCCAAGGGCGCCGACTGCCGCCGCTCTCTGCCGGTTCATAAAGGACGGCGCAAAGGAATAAGGGACCTTAAGCCCTTCCGCCAGCATTTCTTTATATACGGGCACACCGTCTCCCAAAAACGTAACACGTCTCCGGTAGACGTTCAGATGACGGATCAGTTCCACCACCGGAACTGCCATCTGCATCCTGAGCACCTGGAAGACAGGCTCGTCATACAGACTGCCGTCCTCATTCTTCTTATGAGAAAATGAATAAAGACCAGTATATACCTGCTTTCTCCTGGCATCCATGATCGGGCAGATGATATCCTCGCATCCGTACATGCTGTACGCCATGGCGTCCACTGTCGGCACGTGGATGAGCGGCTTATCAAGAGCAAGCCCCAGCCCTTTCGCCGTGGCAGAGCCTATGCGCAGTCCGGTAAATGATCCCGGACCGCCCGCCACCGCAATGGCGTCTATCTCCTGCAGATCCGCGTCGACCATCCTTACCATCTCATCGATCATGGGAAGCAGCGTCTGCGAATGTGTCTTTTTATAATTTGTTGTGTATTCCGCGATCGTCTGGTCGTCCTCGACGATCGCCACCGTGGCTGTCAGCCCTGAGCTGTCTATCGCCAATACTCTCATAATCTGTCCTGCTTTCTATAATTCCCGTATCGTGATCTTCCGGTAGTCGAATCCCTGTTCCAGATCCTTCTCGATCAGGATTTCCGTCCGCTTCTCCGGAAGGATCTCTTCGATCAGGTTCGCCCACTCAATCAGGGAGACCCCGTCTCCCATGATGTAGTCCTCAAACCCGACTTCTTCCATCTCCTCCACATCACCGATCCGGTACACATCAAAATGATAGAACGGGAGTCTCCCCTCCTCATAGACCTGTACAATCGTAAACGTCGGCTACCTAAAGTGTAGTTACCAATTGATGTTCCACCTAAACCTGGCATACTCGATAAACAGGCAAAGAGTCCAAGTAAGGCAG
>DWUV01000223.1 GCA_019120595.1 Candidatus Mediterraneibacter tabaqchaliae
GAAGCAGGATCTTATCTCCGGGTTCCGAGAGTACCTGGACAGCGCTCGTCACAAAACCGTGCACTCCGTTCTCATAACCGATATGCTCTTTCTTAAGCCCGGTCACGCCGAAATGATGTTCCTGCCACCGAATGATGGAATCATAATATTCCTCGGACGGACGAAAATATCCGAACGCAGGGTGCTGCACTCTCTTCATTATGGCTTCCGTGACAGAAGGGCAGGTGGGGAAATTCATGTCTGCCACCCACATGGGGATAAAATCGAATCCTTCCATGGGCTTCTCCGGCTCACTGCCCCATACCTTCTCTCCTACGCTGTCTATGGCAAGAGCATCCCTGCCCCTGCGGTCCATGGTCGATGTAAAATCGTACTTCATAAAATGCCTCCGATCCTTCTGCGCTGTTATGAGAAAAGCGCAGGTGCTTCATTCATATTAGCAAAAAATGAAGTGCCTGTACATCCCCTTGCCTCTTTCTGATCCGCATTCTAATCCCACAGACTGAAGAAATACTCTTTCAGCATGTCCATCGCCTCATCCTTTGATGCATTCCGATATTCTTCTATCTTTTTCTCCTCCGCGAAATATTGATCCGATATTTCTTTGTATTCCGGCAGTTCATCCATAAAGTGCACGGTTCCCCCTCCGCCGCGTTTACGGTTCTCTTCTAATTCCTTTTCCGTCTGTAATTTTTCGCCCAGGAAACCGTATTTTTCTGTAAATTCCTTATGCGCTTTCGAGTATTCTTCTTCGTAAGGATTCTGTCTGGTACATGTATATTCATTCGATTCTCTCCACAGAAAGATCATGCGGTCTAAGATCTTATCCCATTCTTCATGGCAGGTATCATTGACTAAGATCCCGTCCTCATTCGTATAATTTTCACCCAGAAAACCGGGCGAACTGTGCCGCTTATCCCGCAGATCCTGCAGCATATCCGAAATCAGGTTCTGCAGATACCGGCACATATTCCATTTATCGCAGTCTGCGTATCCGCGGGCAATGCGCTGCCGGCTCCAGCGGCAGCACTTTCTGAAGTATTTGATCCTTGCTATGATTTTATTCTTTTCTCCCAGTCCGCACATCAGGAACCCCTCTTTGTCCCAGATGTTGTTAGCAGACTCTCCTTTTTCCCTTTTCATCATTATCCTCCCGAGTAAAGAAAAAACCGCGGCATACACCGCAGCCTTTCTTCTAAATGATATTGCCCACATTACAGCCATGTGGTTCATCCCCGGCCAATCAGTTCAGCACCTTAACCTGTCCCATGGATTTCAGCACATTTCTATGCCTGAAGAAAAGTTTCCCGTTTACCAAAGACTGTTTAAGAAGAAGATCATTGACCATTCACAATTGACAGTTCAGACAAAACCCAAAACGATTAACGACCTGAGATGTTCTCTCACATCTTTTATGTCTCAATACTCTGAAGGCGGGATTTGAACCCGCGACATCATGGTTTCCGGCCATGTGCGCTGCCATCTGCGCCACTTCTTGACTGAGCGATCCAACTTAATCGAAATTGGTATTTTCACCATGCAGCATTACCCCGCTGCGGGGGGGGGGAACTGAGTCCGGGATTTTCGTAATGCAGGCAATGCATTTATGCGATTTCAATAAACGTAGTTGCGTTGGATACTTTGATCTGTGTATCCAGCTCTGTGAGAAGCGTATTCCTCTTTTCCTCAAGCTGTTCCAGCTTCTTCTTCACATCCAGCGGATCAACAAGCTCCGTTGTGTTCTCTTTTACATATGCGTCAACCACGCCCAGCGGTTTGTCATCTTTTGTCTTTGCATCGCGGCCTAAAATGCTCAGTCTCATACTTTCGGCAGTGTTCTGGAGCTGACTGTTCTTCAGATCACAGAAGCGCACGCGTTCATTGTATTCAGTGTTTAATTTTTCCTGCAGTTTTCCTTCAAAATCAGCCTCTCCGTCGTAAGAGTCCATGCCCCGCAGCCTGCTCCTTAAGGAGAGCGCTCCGGCCACTGTAAACGTTCCGTAAGCGGTCTTCACTTCTGTCCTGGCGTTGGAATCTACGATCGCAGCGTCGATCTTCTGGAAACGTTCGATCAGGTCAAGGATCTGCTGATAGGAAGCTTCCGCCTCTTTCGCATATTCTGCCCTGTTGATCCGCTTTGCATAAACCTTGTCTTCATTCGGTCTGACCGTATCTACGAAGCTTGCTTTCGCAATTTTATCACCTATCTTCTTTACCAGCAGGTCTCTCTCGTCCAGTGCCTGCGTTACGAGCATTTTTTCGCTCATAAAAACTCCTCCCTTAAAACGATTCCTGATCTTTATAAGAATCATTTTAAGGGAGGACACAGCATTTGTCATTGAACTTGTAGTATAAAAGTTCTACGCTGCTTTGTGTTCCAGCAGCCTGTCGTGATATGCCTGCAGACGTTTCACACGGGCGCTCTGTCTGCCCGCTGCTTTATAGCCGTGCTGCCTGTTTCCGCACAGCATCTCATCTACCGGGAGCTGAAACAATTCGCTCAGCGCATACAGGTTATCTATGGTCGGCATACTGATCCCGTTCAGCCAGTGGTAAACGCTCTGGATGCTGCCAAGCCCCAGATACTTCTGGACGTCTTTCACGGACAGCGCGCGCTCATCCATGATCCTGCGCAGACGGATCCCGGTTTTCTTTTTATCGATCACAGGGAACAAAATCCTCATCACCCTTCCAGTACTTCAACAAGCT
The DNA here is from genome assembly GCA_019120595.1 of Candidatus Mediterraneibacter tabaqchaliae. Lineage (GTDB taxonomy): Bacteria > Bacillota > Clostridia > Lachnospirales > Lachnospiraceae > Mediterraneibacter > Mediterraneibacter tabaqchaliae. The sequence continues at coordinate 2,710 of DWUV01000223.1, forward strand.
CGATCCTGAAGTTCAGCTCTTTTCCAGCCATCTCATGGTTCGCATCGAATGTGATCATCTTCTCGTCCTTCTCCACGACTTTAACCGGGAACGGCTGTCCGAACTGGTTGGACAGATAGACCTGCTGTCCCGCCTCAAGCTCCTCAGAGCCCGGAAGCTGTGCGATCTCGACAGAAAAAATGGCGCTCGGATCCGGCATGCCGTATGCTTCCTCCGGCATCAGGTGCACATCCACTGCCTGTCCCACTTCCATGTCCGCTACGGCTTTGTCAAAGCCCAGGATCATCTGCCCGGCGCCGCACACAAATTCCAGCGGCTCCCCGCGGTCGTAGGAAGAATCGAACTGGGTCCCATCATTGAAGGTTCCCCTGTAATGGGCGCGGCAGGTTTTTCCTACATTGCGTCCGGTAAATGCGGGTCTGGAGCCGCATCCCCCGCCGCAGCTGCTTCCGCACCCGGAACCGCAGGAATGCCCCTCATCGTGGCTGCCGCAGCCGTGTCCCTCTTCATGGTCACCGCAGCTGTGCCCGTCCTCGTGATGGTGATGGTCACAGTTTGCGCCGGTGGACACCAGCTCGCCTTTCAGGTAGGCTTCCACCGCCTGGTCCGCATCCCCCTCGGCGCCTGCGCACACCTCGACCCCTGCCTCTGCGAGAGCCGCCTGGGCTCCGCCGCCAAGGCCGCCGCAGATGAGCACGTCGATGGAACGGTCAGCGAGAAGCCCTGCCAGCGCGCCATGTCCGACCCCGTTGGAACCGATCACTTCGCTGGATATTACCTTGTTATCCTCTATCTCATACACTTTAAACTGCTCTGTCCGTCCAAAATGCTGAAAAATGTTTCCGTTATCATATGTTACAGCTATTTTCATCTCTTTAGCTCTCCTGTCTCGTATAGTTCTTCTTTATCCATTATCAATATTCTGCTGATAATGTCAATACCGGATTTATTGACAAACAGAATCCCAACTGCTAATATTTTCGGGAAATACATTATAATATGAAGCGCTGTAACAGTGCCGGAAAGGATCTGTTCGAATGAACCCACTTAAAAAAATCTACTGCAGGACCTTTCAGACAGGCTTAAAGATTGCCCTGCCGTTCCTGCCCTACCGGAAACCTAAGATCGTCGGCAGCGTAAAAGCCCTGCCGGAAGTCATTCAGAAAAAGAAATGCAGCAAAGTCCTGATCATCACGGATGCCGGGATCCGGAAGCTGGGGCTGCCCCGCCGTCTGGAGAAAGCGCTGGCGGGCGCAGACATTCCATATTTCATTTATGACGGGACTGTAGCCAACCCTACCACGGATAATGTCGCTGAGGCGATTGAAATCTATCAGAACGAAGGATGCGACTGTATCATCGGTTTCGGCGGCGGCTCCAGCATGGACTGCGCGAAAGCTGTGGGCGCCCGGATCGCGAAGCCGAAGCAGTCTCTTGCAAAAATGAAAGGAATCTTAAAGGTGCATAAAAAGCTGCCGCTCCTCATGGCGGTTCCGACTACTGCCGGCACAGGAAGCGAGATAACGCTGGCAGCAGTCATCACGGACGCGCAGACACGCTATAAATATGCCATCAATGATTTTCCGCTGATCCCGCGGTACGCAGTCCTCGACCCGAAGGTCACGCTGAGCCTGCCGCCGTTTATCACGGCAACCACGGGCATGGACGCCCTGACCCATGCAGTGGAGGCTTTCATTGGCAATTCCACGACTTACGGGACACGGCAGGACGCCCTGCTGGCGGTAAAACTGATTTTCGAAAATATCGATACTGCTTACAATGACGGCGGCAATGTGGAAGCCCGCCGCAATATGCTCCATGCATCCTTCTACGCGGGATGCGCGTTTACCAAATCTTACGTGGGGTATGTCCACGCGATCGCCCACTCTCTTGGCGGCGAATATAATGTGCCGCACGGTCTGGCGAACGCGGTGATCCTTCCCATGCTTCTGGAAGCTTACGGAGAGAAGATCCACAAAAAGCTGGCCCGTCTTGCCATTGCGGCAGGTATCGCGGATAAGGATACCCCCTGCGGGGAAGCTGCCGGCCGGTTCATACAGGCTGTAAAAGATATGAAGAAACGCTTCGGCATCGGCGATCATATCCCGGAAATCCGGGAGACGGATATCCCGAAGCTTGCGCATTACGCAGACAAAGAGGCGAATCCGCTCTATCCTGTCCCTGTCCTTATGGGCGCGCCGGAGCTGGAGCGGTTCTACTATATGCTGATGCCGGAGTCAGATGAAGACGCTGGAAATGAATACCCCAGGGAAAGGAGCAGACGAAGATGACGGAACAGGAAATTAAAGATATTGTCACACGGCAGAGGAAATATTTTCAGACCGGAGCCACTCTCCCGGTCAGCAGCCGCCTTGCGGCGCTTCAGAAGCTCTATCGCGCCATCTCCGGCCATGAAGCAGAAATCCATGACGCACTGAAAAAGGATCTCGGGAAAAGCGGGTTCGAGAGCTATATGTGCGAGACCGGCATGGTCTTAGAGGAGATCAGCTACATGCTGAAGCACACGCCGAAATTTGCACGGGAGCAGCGGGTGCGCACGCCGCTGGCGCAGTTCCATTCCCGCAGCTATAAGAAACCGTCGCCCTACGGCGTGACGCTGATCATGAGCCCTTGGAACTATCCGTTCATGCTGACCCTCTCTCCGCTTGTCGACGCGCTTGCCGCCGGAAATACGGCGGTCGTAAAGCCGAGCGCTTATTCGCCCCACACAAGCGATGTGCTCCGGCTCATCCTGTCCGAGTGCTTCGAGCCGCAGTATGTGGCTGTGGTGACCGGAGGGCGCGCGGAGAACACCTGCCTTCTGCACGAGCATTTTGACTACATCTTCTTCACCGGCAGCCAGAACGTGGGAAAGGAAGTCATGCGAAACGCCGCCGAATATCTCACGCCTGTCACCCTGGAGCTTGGCGGAAAGAGCCCCTGCATCGTGGACCAGACCGCGGATATCAAACTTGCGGCAAAAAGGATCGTCTTCGGGAAATACTTAAACTGCGGGCAGACCTGCGTGGCTCCGGACTATGTGTACTGCCACCGCTCTGTGAAAGATAAGCTGATCAAAGAAGTACAGAAACAGATCCGCAGGCAGTATGGGAAACAGCCTCTCCACAATCCCGATTACGGAAAGATCATCAATGAGAAGCATTTTGACCGTCTCCTCGGCCTGATCGATGAGAAAAAAGTCGTCCACGGCGGAGGCTTTGACCGGAGTACACTCCGCATCGAACCCACGGTCATGGACAATGTGTCCTTCTCCGACGCTGTCATGCAGGAAGAGATCTTCGGGCCGGTCATGCCGATCCTTACATTCGACAGCCTGGACGAAGCCATCCGCCGGATCAACTTCATGCCCCATCCGCTGGCGCTGTACCTCTTTACCTCGGATAAAAAGGCTGTAAGGAAAGTAACGGCGCGCTGCGGCTTCGGCGGCGGATGCATCAACGACACCATCATCCACCTCGCTACCTCGGAGATGGGCTTCGGCGGTTTCGGGGAGAGCGGAATGGGCGCTTACCACGGCAAGACCGGATTCGACACCTTTACCCACTATAAGAGCATTGTGGACAAGAAGACATGGATCGACCTGCCGATGCGGTATCAGCCCTACCGGAAACGAAATGAAAAGATGGTACGGCTTTTCCTGAAATAACAGGCAGGAGCCGGCGCACAGGGAATTGTATCAATATCATTCCCGTGCGCCGGCTCCTGTTTCTATGTTGTGATTAACACGCTCTCTCAGTTGTGATTAATATGCTCTCTCAAACGTCCCGAACACTTTCTGCTCCCCGTCTCTTACCATGACCTGTCCTTTTGCGATCACAGTATCAAGCTCCAGCGTGTTCTCCTTCAGCAGACAGATGTCCGCGTCGAATCCTTCTTTGATCCGTCCTTTTCTATCCAGCTTCAGGATGGCCGCCGGGTTGGATGTGACGCCTTTGACCGCAGTCTCCAGCGGAATGCCTTCCTTCTGCACGCACTCCCGCACCTCTTTCAGCAGGCAGGACGCCTTGCCGATGCCGATGCCCTGGAACTCGCCCTTCTCGTTAAAGACGGGCATGCTTCCCTGGCCGTCGGAAGAGATGGTGAACCGGTCGCTTGAAATGCCTCTGTCCAGGAGCATACGGATGCCCCGGCACACGCGCACCTCATCGCAGATCGTCTCCCAGTAGTCGATGTCCTCATTTCCGGTAAAATCAATGGTGCCGCCCTCTGCCGCAAAGTCCAGACACTCCTTGAACAGCGCTGCGTTGCGATTCACATGGGTGGGAAGGAACTGGGACGCAGGGATCTCGGTCTCATGGACCACCCGGCGGATCAGGTCAAGCCTGCGCTCGCTGTCTCCCAGATGGACATTCACGATCCCTGCCTTCCCTGAGAGCATCCCCGACACTCTGGCGTCCGCCGCGATCCGCACGAACTCCTCAAAAGTGGGCTGGGAAGAACGGTGGTCAGAGATTGCCACCTCTCCCACGCCGATCACCTTGTCCAGCATCATGATATCCTTCATCAGGCTGTCCGTCAGCGTGCGCACCGGCACCTGGTAGGAGCCCGTGTAAGTGTATGTGGTGACACCTTCATTTTCCAGAGCGTGCGCCTTTGCCAGCAGGGCGGTCATATCCCTGCCGACGCCGTCCGTGCCGATGCAGCCCACCACCGTGGTGATGCCGTTTCGGATCAGGTCGCCAAGCGCCGCTTCGGGCGTCCGTGTGTGGAAACCGCCCTCTCCGCCTCCGCCCAGGATATGCTCGTGGCTGTCGATAAATCCCGGTACAGCCGCCATGCCGCTGCCGTCGATCTCCTGCACCTCAAGACAGCCGCCGAAATCCGTCCGCAGATTTTCTCCGACTGCGGCGATGCGGTCCCCCAGTATAAGAATGTCCTTCACTCCGGCATATTCCGGCTGATAGACTTTCGCGTTTCTGATGATCGTAACCATTGCTCTCTCTCCTTATGTCTGAATCCGTTTCTCTGATCTCAATCCATTTCTCCGTGTGTCAAAGCAGTCCGGCCGGCGTCACCTAGAACGCCGGCCGAAGTTATTTTCTGTCTTTCTACTGGAAATTAATCGCAACCGCAATGGCGATAAAGATCGTTCCCATCAAAAAGAAGAATGCCTGCATCTTGATCTGGAACTTCGCCCATTTGCCCCACTCGATCCTTGCCACGCCCAGCACACCGATCAAGCTTGCCGACACCGGGGTAAAGGCATCCACAAATCCCGCGCCCAGCTGGTAAGCCAGGACTGCAATCTGGCGGGACACGCCCACCAGGTCAGAGAGCGGCGCCATGATCGGCATGGTCAGGGCCGCCTGTCCGGAGTTGGACGTCACGACCAGGTTGAACAGGCTCTGGAAGATGTACATAAACCATGCTCCCAGGAATGCCGGAACGCCGTCAAGCACATTTCCGATGCCGTACAGGATTGTGTTCAGCACAGACGGAACGTCCGCGTCAGAACCGCCCAGTACGAGAAGGATTCCCTTCGCCATACCAACGACAACCGCCGTGCCTGCCAGGTCTGCGATACCGCCCTGGAATGCGGAAGCCATGCCGTTGATGGTCATGCCGTTCAACTTGAAGATGATCGCGATCACACCTGCCACGAATCCCATGACAAAGAACTGGGACGCGATCTCCGGAATATAGAATCCGCGCTGGGTAACGCCCCAGATGATCCAGATCAGGACCGCCAGCATTTCCAGAAGGATCAGCTTGTGTCCCAGGTTGAACTCCCGCTCTTCGTCTGTCACTGTATCCATGCGGCTGCGGAAGTAAGCGTCTCCCGCATATACCACGGATTTCTGCGGCGTCTTGCGCACGCCCTCTGCGTAAACCATCATGAAACCGGCTGCCGCAAGTGTAACGACCACCCACATGACCAGACGGAAGGTCGCTCCGGAAAGGACCGGTACTCCCGCGATCCCCTGTGCCACTGCAACAGAGAACGGGCTCATCCATGACACGGCATTTCCCACCTGGGAAGCCACATAGGTCACGGTCACCGCCACGATAGAGTCATACCCCAGGGCGATCACAAAGGGCACCATGATCATGGCAAAGGGGATACACTCTTCCGCCATGCCGAAGGTCGCCCCGCCCAGTGAGAACAGGATAAAGAGCAGCGGCAGGGCCAGACGCTCCAGTCCCTTTGTCTTTCTGATGAACGCATAGATACCCGCGTCGATGGCACCCGTTTTCATAATGATACCGAAGGAACCGCCGATCACAAGGATCAGCGCGCATAATCCTACCGCGGAGCCGGAACGGTCGCCGGTCACAAGCCCCTCGAACACATAGTTCAAAAATCCAAAGCCGCCGAAGTCCTGCGTTCCCCAGATGCCTGCCGTCTTGTGGAGCTTTTCGCTCGTGTCGTAGAAATCTTCGCCGTACAGGCTGTACATCTCGTCGTCACTGATGCCGACCGCGTCCAGGTCTGTCTGAATCCACGCAGAAGGATCCGTCTCCATCAGAGCCGCAAGGGCATCCGGATCCACTTCCATCTCGTCCATCAGCTCCTGGTCTTCACTAATGTCAGCCAGCGCATCTGCCACAAAATCTGTGTCAAGATTGTAGCTGTACCGGAACGTGTCCGCCATGAGGACCGTTCTTGTAGCTGTCTCACCGTTGGCATCCGTATACTCGATCTCGTGGGTACTGAATTTTCCCGCCGGGATCAGAAATGTCAGAAGCCAGCAGGCGACCACTACAAAAAAGATGATCGCATAAGTATGGGGCGTCTTCAGCTTCGTAAAGTCTTTTTTTGCTGAAGGAACACGCCCCTTTTTGTTCTTTCCAAACATTGCACTTGTCTCCTCCCTTTAAATATGCATCCATTATTGTAACCGAATGCATAAAAATACACAATATAAAAATTACAGGAATCGACAAGATTTTATACCCCAACAGTTCAGCCATCGGGTTGCGCGGCTGAACTGTCAATGAATTTTTACATAGTTTTATGCAAATGTCATGAACCATTCCACTGTCTTCGGGTCGTAGTGGGAGAAGAACAGGCTCTCTCCTGTGTCCAGCGCCCGGATCTTCTGCATCTCTTCTTCGGTCAGCGCAAAATCAAAGATCTGGAAATTTTCCTCCATCCGTTCCCTGTGCGT
>DWUV01000224.1 GCA_019120595.1 Candidatus Mediterraneibacter tabaqchaliae
TATCCTTCTGTCATCTTCTGGATCTCGTAAGCGAATCTTCTCTTGCCCCACTCATCCACGTCTGTCACGTTGCCGCCGAAACGTGTGATCAGTGCTTTTACTTTCTCGATTACGTCTGCTCTTGCTTCGTCTTCGAGTTTTGCGCTCACAACAACAGCTAATTCATACTTATTCATGTTCTTGCACCTCCTTATGGTCTCTGGCCCCCGGTTCCACTCCGGGAACAAGGAATTATGATCCATGCCGAAATAGCTTCCGGCAGTATGTCACGGTTATTCATGATACCATAAGAAAGCAGGTGTTTCAAGCTTTTTTTACGATATTTCTGGTGTTTTTTTCAACCAGCCGGCGCGGCACCATGATCTGGTGACCGCATCCTCTGCATTTCAGGCGGAAGTCCGCGCCCACCCGCAGCACTTCCCAGTCCTTGCTGCCGCATGGGTGAGGCTTTTTCATTGTAATGACATCACCCACATCAAATCTGTCTGCCATTGTCTTATATTCCTTTCCCGGCCGATCGCTGTGACCGCTTTAGTCTGTCGCCGTGAGCACTCCCTGTACAAGGAAACGCTCATCATCCCTGACATTCGTACAGGTGGACAGGCTGACGATCTGCGACTGTGCGTTCAGTTCCACATCATCCACAGTGTAATTGGAAGAATCCTGGCAAAGCTTCAGATATTCTTCAAAATCCGCATCCGACGCATAGTCGATCTTGTAATTGTCCGCGGTATCCTTCACGACTCCTGCGGAAAATACTGTGTATGTCCGGACTTTCCCGTCCGGTGTGTAGATATAGAAGTTCGGGTGCTCTTTGCAGAATGACTCGCTTTCGTATTCAAGAAGCTCCGAGAACATCTCTCCTCCCACGTTCAGATGATGACCGTATATAAACGTATTTCTGTCGGAGAAATCATTGCTGTTCCTGTAATCCATAAAGATCGCGCCCAGTTTATTGTCGTTTGCGGTAAATGTCTTCGTCAGATAATCCGCATTATCTGCACTTTTCACGACCGGATAATTGATGATCTCAGGTTCTTCAAACCTGATCCAGGCCACGGTATCCGAATTTTCTTTGAGCAGCGCGTCAAAGTCCACTTTAAAGCCTTCTCCGTTTTCATCCGCTGTGATCGCGATGTCCTTGATCTCATCATATATCTTCCCGCCGGAATAGTATGGGACCAGCATTGCCACAAGCTGATACAGTGAAAACACAAACACGCAGACCGCTGCGACAAGGACCACGCTTGATATGATATTAAACCGTGCCCGTTTCTGCTGTTTTTTCTTTGAGCTTCCGCGGGCCGGCTGATGGCTGCCTCCCTGGCCTTTCCGCTGGCTGTTTCCCTGAGAATTTTTTCTCAGCTCCTCTGCCGCTGCACTCGGTTTCCGTTTCCCTGACGTGCTCTTCTCCCTCTGCATGGAGCCGTTCTCCGGTCTTCGCAGTGTGCTTTTGTCTGACCGACGAACCGTTGCAGCTCCTTCCGGCCTCCTCGGTGTGCTTCCTTCCGTCCGGCGGGTCGGAGCGGCTCCATCCGGTTTCCTCGCAGCGCTTCCTTCCGTACGGCGGGCCGTTGCAGCTCCTTCCTGCTTCCTCGCTGCGCTTCCTTCCGTCCGGCGGTCCGACGTGCCTCCTTCCCGTTTCTTCGCTGTGCTTCCTTCCGCACGGCGGGCAGTTCCCCCTTCCGGTCTGCGCGGCCGCCTATGTACCGGACGATCCTGAGGGACGCTGTCTGTTTTTTTCTTCTCTTCTCTGTCCATTGCACCTATTCCTCTTATCTTTTTATATTGGATTGCTGAAAGGATCTCTTAAAATCCCAGATTTTCATCCACGAGTATGATCTTAAACCTGCGCGGGATACGGCTGAACCTTGTGACCATGATCTGGCAGCAGATGCAGTCCGGGCTCTTACAGTCAAAGCAGCTTCCATTCTTCACACACGGAGTATCGATCCCGAACCTCTGGGTATTGATGGGCGCCGCCTCGTTCCTTGCTCTGTGCATGGCGTCCTCTTCTGTCTTCACGACTTTATTCATCCCCACGATGAGGAGTACGTTTTTCGGCCCGAACGCATACGCTGCGACGCGGTTCGCATTTCCGTCTATATTCACAAACACTCCGTCCTCGCTCATGGCATTCACACTGCCCAGGAACCAGTCACAGGTAAACGCCTTCAGAGCGATCTCCTGCTTTTCCTCCGGCGTCGCCGCCTTATCCCGGTCATAAAACTCATAATTCCCGGAATTGATGGCATCTAAAAGTCCGACCTCACGGACAGACATAGACCCGCCCATGTTGATGCTGCTCCCCTCCGGGATCAGTTCCAGGGCTTTCTTCACGGCTTCCTCTTTTGTCGCCGCATAGTAAGCTTCCATATTCCTGGATTCCAGCGCCTTTACGACACGTTTTCCGAGGGCTTCGTTTCTTTTCTGTCTGACATCCATTGTAACGACCTCGCTTTCTTTATAGTGATAGATCAATAAACTGAATTGCACGAACGTGGAACCATTATAGCATATTTTTGTGGAAAATCACATTCTTTCTGGGAATTTGACGCCTCTTTTACAGCAATCTCCCATTCCCCTTCTCTGTTTCTTCTCTTTTCCGGCACTTCGGGCTCTTCCTTCCGCCTCGCACTACTTAATGCCTGTATTCAGCAGAGTCTCCGCCTCGTCCATCTGCCGCATCACATCTTCCCTTCTCTCGTCGAAGAGAAGGCCTTTATTGTATCTGTAATACAGGTCGCTGCCGTTTTCCCGGATGAACCAGGTGCTGTAATAATTGTCATTGAGTTCCGTGACGAACGCCACCATCTCCTGGCTCTCACCGAACGCGTCTTCCATGAACCGGAACGCATTTTCCAGCACTTCGGACGCATGGCTTTCCGCGGCGTCGAGTTCTTCCTTCTCCCTGGCGAACATTTCCCTGACGCAGTCAAAGGCATCCTCATCTGAAAAGAGTTCTCCCTTTAATCCCATAGCGAAACGGGTCAGTGCATCGATCACCCGATCCAGGGTATGCTCCTGCTCTTTTGTCAGGATCTCGGCGCGCTTCTGCTCTTCCAGGTCTTTTTCCGCCATCATCCGCACATCGTCCAGCATCATGACAGACTGATCATCCCTGTAATAGATCAGATATTCGTACAGCTTCGCCACATATGCATCCTGACGGTAACATTCCCGGAACAGTTCTCCCAGCCTTCCGCTCAGCAGGCTGACAATGCTCAGGTGCTCGTCAAAGGCAGCTGCCCCTATCTTGCTGAGCACGCCCGCGTCCCACCTGCCGTCCAGGATCTCCTCGATATTGTAATCTGTCCTGTATTTGTAATACAGCTCCAGATAATTGGCAAAATCCTTTGCCACCATCCTGTGCTGTACATACTGGAACGCCACGTCCCGGTCAACGGTCTTGCCCAGCTTCTCATATACCTGGATGAGCTGCGACAGGTCTTCCCATCCTCTCGCCGTGGCAAAGAGCTTGCCGTCCACTGTGTTCTCGACCCGGTAGAAATTCTCCCGCCGCAGCTCCAGATAGGAGATAACTGCCGGATGGATGCCCTGGCGGTACGCGTACTCCTTCCACACCGGGAAGTCCGCCTCCACATCGATCTTCTTGAGCCGGTCCAGCGTCACTACATCGAACTCCCGCACAGATTTATTGTACTCCGGCGGATTCCCCGCCGCCACGATGATCCATCCTTCCGGAACCCTGTGCGTGCCGAAGGTCTTGCCCTGCAGGAACTGCAGCATAGCCGGGGCCAGAGTCTCGGACACGCAGTTGATCTCATCGATAAAAAGGATCCCCTCTTTCATCCCTGTCTGTTCCATCTTCTCATACACAGAGGCAATGATCTCACTCATTGTATATTCTGTCACCGAATACTTCTGCCCGCCGTACTCTTTCTCCCGGATAAACGGGAGCCCCACAGCGCTCTGCCTTGTATGGTGGGTGATCGTATACGCCACCAGGCCAATCTTCAGCTCTTTCGCGATCTGCTCCATGATCTGCGTCTTGCCGATCCCCGGCGGTCCCATAAGAAGCACCGGCCGCTGCCTCACTGCGGGTATCTCATATTCTCCAAAAGCATTCTTTAGAAGATATGCTTCTACTGCGTCTTTAATCTCCTGTTTTGCGCGTTTTATATCCAAACTCTGTTCCTCCTGCCTGTTATCCAGTCCCCGTCCTGTATCTTTTCCCTGTATCTTTTTCTGTATCTTTATCCTGGATTGTTTTCCTGCATCGTTTCCCCGTTTCCCTGTATGGCCCGGTCACTCACTCTGTGCCAGGCTGTCGCCGCTGACCACCAGGCGCACTGCCCAGGGCGGCACATCCGCGTCCCTGTAATCTTCCTCCATGAATACGAACGCAGTCCTGTACCGCGGCATTTTCGCCGGATAGATCCCATATCCGTCCGTAAAATAGATCAGCCCTTTCAGGTTTACATACTCTCCCTTTTCGATCAGGCTGTCCACATATTCAAAAGCCGGGCGGAAATCTGTCCCGCCATCTCCGTATAACTGAAAATGCTCCATATATTCTTTCAGCTCTTCCCGGGATGTGATCTTTACATCCGTATGCACTTTCTCATCGCACTGGATGATATGCACATTCACCTTCTGGAAGAAGCTCTCATTCTCCGCGAGCACATTGTATGTCTCTTCCAGGAACCGCCGCACCAGCTCTCCGGAACAGGACATGGATGTATCCACGACAACGGCAAACTCTTCCACCTTGCGGACCTCTCTTGTCTCCAGCGGTTCGATGAGAGGCATGTTCCCGTAAATGGACAGTCCGTAAGTATAGAACCCGTAATCAAAGGTATCGTCATCCGCCTTTAACTCCTCCCGGAACACGGAAAACTTCCGCAGGAACTCCCGGTAATCATGGCGCTCCCGGTTCTCTGCCCGCAGTTCGTCAAGAAAGTCCCCGCTCTGCGCGGACGCTTCTTTGGAGAAGGTCTCCAGGTCTGTCTCCATCTTCTCATCAATGTCTTTCCATTTTTTCTCAAGCTGTTCATCCGGCGGGCGTTTCCGGTCCTGATCCGGCCAGTACCGGTGGTCGTCCACACAGAACTCTTCCTCCAGCATTGCCAGCTCCTTTTCCGTAAGCCCCCATGCGCCCAGTTCCCGGAAGATCCTCTCCGCATTGAGCACATGACCGGTGGCCTCCAGCTTCCGGTATGTCTCCCGCCGCAGCAGGCTCCGGGAAAAGCGCACCGGCCGCAGATCGCATCCGTCGATGATATGCTCCGCCGCGATATCGCAGCTTAAATCCCAGTACCTTCTGTCCATGCCCCGTTTGGTCAGATGCCGGAAAATACAGTGCAGGACCATGTGGAGATATCCTCTGTTCACAAGGATCCGGTTCTGACGGTAGAGCCCGCCCAGCTCCCGGGGATGAAAGTACATCCTGTACCCGTCCGTCCCGAAGGGGCTGACCGCCGTATCCATCTGGTACACAAAGCTGCTCAGGGCAACGTCCATAAACCGCATGGAAAAATACAATTCATCCCGGCAGATCCCCAGGATCTCCCTGCCGATCCGGTCCAGCTTTAATGCAGCTTCTGCGGCTTCCTCTCCGCCGTACCCGCTGCTTTCTGGTATGTTATAATTCATATTTCCCCTTTCTCACAGGAAATAATCTGTGTTTTTCATTCATCAGGAAGCTTAAAACGCTTCTCCTCTCCGCGGTCCCGGCGCCGGCTGACGCATGGTCCGCAGCCGCATCCAGAGCCGCTTCCGTCCACAGCCCCCGTCGGGACATTTCTTTCAGTGCGGCGAGATTCCCGGTATCCGTCAGGTACGCCGCTGTCTTTGCGCCGTGCTCCCGGATATACGACTCGTACATTTCCTCCGCCTCTCCGGTAAGCCCCGCCGGATACATCAGCCTGGCGAAGACAAGGTCCGACAGCACGCTTGTCTTATCCTGAGCCTTTGCCACATAAAACAGATCGTCATATTTCCGGTAATCCATCTCTTTCCCGTAAAAGCACTGCCTGTAATTATTCCCCGAACCGTGATGCTGTGTAAAAAGGATGCGGGCAGGCGTATTCTCCACTGCCTCTTCGTAATGCTCGGGAAATACGAGGTACGCCGCCGGAGCCGGACTGCCCGGTTCATAAAAGACCGCGTCGATCCTCTGCCACAGATCCCCGAGTATCTCCGGGACACAGGACTTCCTGCCGGTCAGGAACCGCACATCCAGCCTGGACAGGGACCGGCACCCGGTGAACGCCCCGCTGCCGATCTCTGTCAGCCTGTCCGAAAAGCTCAGCCGCCTTAAATCCCTGCACCCGTAAAAGATATATTTCCCGATCTCCTCCATCGTATCCGGGAAGCGCACGCTCTCCACTGCCTCTCCTGCCAGAAGGCGCTCCTGCTGCCGGAAGAGCCTGCTCTCCTCTGTCTCACAGACCAGGACGTCTTCGTCCTCCTGCGCCTTTCTCGCAGAAAACGCATAGGCCGCCGCGCGGGTCACAGGCTTTCCGACGATCATAGCCGGCAGTTCCACATTCCCGTCAGCGCCGAAGCACCGCACGATCTCAATCCCGCTCTCAGTCTCTCTGTAATGTATCCTCATATGCTCCCTCCTCCCGGCAGATACGGCAGGCAAATACAGCAAATACGGCAGCTCCCGCCACGCATGTTCCTGCTATGCCTGTCCCCGCTATGCCTGTCCCCGGGCTGATACATAAAATTCTTCCCCCGTCTCCAGACACAGGCAGCCAAGCCGTCCGCCCAGGTCCGGGAACGCTGCCCCGCAGTCCACGTCAATGAGCCGCCCATCCGGGCTGTGCCAGATCTCTGCGGGTGTTTTCGGGAATCCCCGGATAACAAAAGTCGGGACATGGCCCACAACAGAGACATATCCCGGTATCCCCTTCTTCCGGTCCACCATAGAGGTATCCCAGATCAGACGGTCTTTTCTTTTCCACGTCCGGAGGATCTCCTCTGTGGACGCATGCGCCAGCAGGAAGCACCTGTCCTCCTGCTTTACTTTCTTATAGAAGGGCAGGCTCTTCATAAAGGCCACATACTCCGGCAGTTTCTCCCGCGTACGACGGCTGTCCATAAGGATATCATAGGTATTGTAATAATACTTCTGGAACATCCTGGTTATTTCATTGTCATACCAGCTGATGAACTCATCCTCATGGTTTCCCCTGAGGGGAATGATATTGCCGTGGGATGACGCGATCTCCAGCACCTTCGCCGGATCAGGCCCTCGGTCGATCATATCCCCGAGGATATAGAGTGTATCCTCCTCCGAAAAAGAGAGCTTCTCCAGCATGTTCTCCAGGAGCTCTCCCATGCCGTGTATATCTGACATTACATAAGTATATCCCATAAGCCCGCCTCCCCGGCATATTATGTGTAACGTTTGATCGTTTCTTTCAGAATGTATTTCTTATCACTGTACCTGTCCACGATATAGCTGTTCGCCTTGTGCTCCAGCTCGTCCGCAAGCGGCTCCAGCGTCACGCTCTCCCCATATTTGCGCTTCAGCGCGTGCTCCAGGAGATAGTCGCACACCTGCGGGTTTTTCGGCAGCAGCGGTCCGTGCAGGTACGTGGCGATCACATTTTTGTATACCACGCCTTCATACCCGGATTTTCCGGTATTGCCAAGCCCGTAAAACACCTTTCCAAAAGGGGTATGGTCCCCGATATAGGTCCGCCCGCCGTGGTTCTCGAATCCCACCACCGGCTGCTCGAAAAGCGGGCTGTTCAGCACAATATTTCGGATCAGGCGCTCCGGCTCCCACTCCGTCGTGATATCCAGGATCCCCAGCCCTTCGATGGTCTTTTTATCCGTCCTGTAATATTTCCCCAGGAGCTGATAGCCCCCGCAGACCGCCAGCACAACGCCGCCGTCCTCTACATATGTTTTAAAGTCCTCCCGGATGTCTTTTAAGAATCCGCAGACCAGTTCCTGTTCCCGGTCCGAGCCCCCGCCCAGGAGGACGATGTCCAGCTTTGAGAAATCAATCTTATCCCCCGAAAGGAACGGGATCACCTCAGCCTCCATGCCCCGCCATTCCAGGCGTTTGCGGAAGCACTGGATATTGCCCCTGTCACCGTACAGGTTCAGAAGGTCCGGGTACAAATGCCCGATCACGAGTTTCATCCTGCCCTGCTTCACTCCATCACGCTGCATTTCGTCCTGCTTCATTTTCTCCTGCTCCATCATGCCCGGTCCCCTCCTTTCTGCTCTCTGTTCTGTCCCTGTGCCCCCGGCTCCGGCTTCCCTGCCGCGCTCTTTTCCTGCCCTGCTTTTCCTTCCCCGGTCTTTCCGCAGGTTTTTTCAAGTTCTGTCAGCATATGGTTCGTCCGGTACAGGCCGGAATAATTTACGATCACATACAGATTTTTCGTCCCGTTCTCCACACAGTCAAGGACAGACGCCCTCAGATCCGTAGTGGAGCCGCACGGGATATCCTCATATTTCAGGCGGAGCCCCATGTCATGCCGCCTCGTCCCCGCGGTAATGATGCTGCGCGCGTTGCTGTCCGCCAGATACTGGAAGTCCACATCCCACAGCCAGGAGATATCTTCCCCGTCCTGGTATGTGTCATTGATCTGGATGATAATATCCTTTGGCTTTGGGTCTTTCAGCACAAGGGATACCTTCTGCTGGAAACCGATGGGATTCTTCGCCAGGTGGAGCTGTACTCTCGCCCCATTGATCCAAAAGATGCTCTCACGGTTATTCCCATAGTCAAACGCCTCGATCATCCCTTTGAACCCGGCATATCCCGCGCCCAGCGTCTTCAGCGCCGTATACGCGGACAGGGTATTGTAGATATTGTACGGTGTGCGCGCCGTGGAATCGATGTGGAGCCCGTCCATGTCAAAAGAGTACACCTCATCGTGAAGCTCGATATGCTCTGCCGTATAGTCCGGCTGCGGGCGCTCCCATCCGCAGTTCGGGCAGTGATAGATGCCGAGCTGTCCGTAGTGGAAGAAATCATACTCCAGCTTTTTCCCGCATTTCCGGCAGAAAATACTCTCCCGGATCTCCGAGCGGGAAATATCGTCAAAGATCTGTTCGCTGATCCCGTAGGTGACATAGGGATTCCCGCTGTTCTCGGCAAGCGAATAGGAAAGGATATCATCGCAGTTGATGATGAGCGTGGTCTCCGGCACGCTCGTCACAGCAGCCATCAGCTTATTGTAGGTAATATCCACCTCGCCGAAACGGTCCAGCTGGTCTCTGGAAATATTCGTCAGCAGGGCGCAGTCCGGCGTCAGCCTGGGCAGCACGCCCACGGACGCGATCTCATCCACCTCGATGCAGGCAAAGTCCGCGTCCAGGTGTCCCTTCTTATCCGTGGAAAGGACGAACGCAGAGATGATCCCGTTCAGCATATTCGCCCCGGTCCGGTTGATGATGACTTTTTTCCCCTCGCTCTCAAGGGCACGGCACAGGATCGCGTTTGTCGTCGTCTTCCCGTTCGTCCCCATGGTCACGATGATCTTTTCCCTGACCTGTCCTGCCATCTCGTTTAAGATCTTCGGATCGATCAGGCGGGCCACATACCCGGGCAGGGTCACCCCGCTCCCACGGTTCATCTTTTTGATCAGGCTGCTCGTTGCTTTCGCGCATTTTATTGCAAGTTTGCTTCTTAATCTCATAATCTTTATCCAACTTCTCTTTCTATCATTGATTCCGCACTTTTATAAGCTTTCTCCACCCGGACTTCCATTGTCCCCGCGCAGCTTTGCCTGGCGCTTCAGAAGCTCCCTTATGGCATAGGCCACTCCCAGGTCTTCGTTTGACTTTGTAATGTATTTTGCCGCCTGCTTTACTTCCGGGTCTGCATTCTTCATTGCCACTGTCGCTCCGAAATCCATGGAGATCATGGACAGGTCGTTCAGGCTGTCCCCCAGCACCATGATCTCATCCATCGTATACCCGAGGGATGCGGCATATTTCCTGAGTACAGGCCCTTTCTGCGCCCTCACATCTGTGATCTCCAGATTCGTCGGAAAGGAAGAGGCCACCGCGATCTCTCTGTCCGGCTCCAGCCTTTTCCCGATCTGCGCCAGCATCTCCCGGTCTTCTGTAAAGAGAAAGAGCTTGTATACCGGCACGCCGTTCTCTTCCAGCTCGTCCAGGCTGGCAGCCGCTCTTGTGCGTTTTTTCATACGCTGAAATACCGGCGTCTTCCTGACAGCTTCCCGGTCTGTGTCCATATGGAAAAGCATCGCCTCCATCAGGATGCTTTCTTCGACTTCCCCGGCTGTACCGATCCGGTAATCACAACCATCCGTACAGATCACCATGGATATCGGATATTCTCTGATCACACTGTACACTCTCCTGCACAGCTCCATACTCATGGGGTACGTAAGAACAACCCTCTGCTCCGGGTCTCTCACTTCCGCCCCGCTGCTGACGATATAGTCGCACACAAGATCCTCGCCTTCCAGCTCTTCCATCGCCCCGGGGAAATTCCGCCCCGTGCAGATCATAAAGCGGATCCCCGCGTTCACAGCTTCCTTCACAGCCTCCAGCGTCCCCGGAGCGATCCTGTGGTCATCGCCGAGAAGTGTCCCGTCCATATCGCTTGCGATCACTTTTATCATATCTGTAAATCTCCCTGATCTTATTCTTGTCTGTCTGTTTCCATCCCATTATAAATAGTTTCCCCGGTTCATGCAACCATAGACAGGCAGAACAGGCTTTGCTCCCTGCCCTTTTATATCCTGATCTCTTTCAGCCGTCCCGCTCCGCGCAGGTATTTTCTGTAAATATAAGAGAAAACAATGCAGGATACGCACGCGGAGACACCGTCCGCCACGGGCTCCGCATAGAATGCGGACTGGGCGGCAAAAAACACAGGCAGGACGCAGGTTGCCCCGAAGTACAGTGATTTCCGGAACAGGGACAGGCTCAGCGATGTCTTCGTCATTCCGAGGGCAGTCAGCCCGTCCACGATCACATACTGGAAGCTCAGAGGGATGATCATCAGCGTAAACGCCCGGATCCCCCAGATGGCAAGCTCTGCGTACTCTTTATTATCCGTAAAAATGGATACAAAATACTGCGGCACGATCCTGGAGATAAGGAACATGACGGAAGTGAAGCACACGCACAGGACAAGCACCCAGAAAAATGTCTTCCGTATCCTGTCCGGGCGGTTCGCCCCGTAATTATAGCTGATCAGCGGCTGGGAACCGCCGGTGATCCCAAGCATAGGCGAGGTGATCAGCAACATATAGCTCTGAACGATGGTTGCCGCTGTGATGAGCGTATCCCCGTACTCCCTGCCCCCGTAGTGCTGGAGCACTGCATTCAGCGCAATGATGATGATACTGTCTGTGGCGAGTATCAAGAACGGCGAAAAACCGATCTTCACGATCTGCATGCCGGCCGACAACTCCGGTTTTGCCAGCCCCAGCGGCACTCTCATCTTCTTTCTCCTGAGCGTCAGGAGCACGAACGCGCAGGACGACATCTGGGCGATCACAGTGGCCACCGCGGCTCCTGCCACTCCCATATCAAACAAAAAGATAAAGACCGGATCAAGGACAATATTGATCACAGCACCGATCAGCGTGGTCGTCATCCCCAGCACCGGGAATCCCTGGGCTGTGATGAAATAATTCATGCCCATGGAGAGCAGGGCAAAGACCGTGCCCGCCGTGTAGATCGTCATATAAGAATCCGCATAGGGGAAGGTCACGCCGCTGGCCCCGAACCAGTTCAGCAGGGCGTCTTTCGTCAGCAGGAATACCGCGGTCAGGACGACTGACACGATGAGCATCCACGCGAAGCTGTTCGCCAAAAGCCTGCGTGCCCCCTTCTCGTCCCCCGCCCCGAGCCGCACGGAGAAAAGGACGGAGCCGCCGATCCCAAACAGAGTGCCAAAAGACGACAAAAGCGTCACGATCGGAGCGCACACGCCGACTCCTGCGAGGGCGTCCGCGCCCGTCCCCGGGATATTGCCCACATAGATCCTGTCCACAATGCTGTAAAACACATTCACGAACTGCGCGATCATGAACGGGATTGATATCTTAAGCACAAGCAGGGGAATGGAATCCCTGCCGAAATCATTTTCCTTTTTCATCTTCTGTTCCTCATTTCTCTCATTATCCGTCCTACATTATAGCAGGAACAGAAAAAAAAGGAAGAACGAAAACAGTCCCCGGCCTGACAAAAAAGGCCGCAAAAAGACCGCAAAAAAAAGACCCGGCGCCTTACCGGCGCCGAGCCGTTTTCTTATGTTATATTATGCCTGTTGTGCGAAACATCAGCCTTCGATCGCGATGTGGCTGCTGCTCTCCACTGCCTGCGCCTCTTTTTTCGGAACAGACAGCTTCAGGATACCATACTCATATTTCGCTTTGATATCTTCCTGTGTCAGCGCATCGCCTACATAGAAGCTCCTCTGCATCGCGCCTGCATAGCGCTCCCTGCGGATATACCTTCCGTGTTTCTTCTCTTCGTCCTTATCCAGGCTCTTTTCAGCAGAGATCGTCAGATATCCGTCATCAAGCTCCACATTAATCTCATCTTTCTTAAATCCCGGCAGGTCGATATCAATCTCATATCCGTCGTCATGTTCGCGGATATCTGTCTTCATCATGTTTTTTGCACGTTTTCCATACAGAGGATTTTTTCCGCCCCAGAAGTCATGAGCAAATGGAAAATCCATCCAGTCGTCATCAAATAAGTTTTCTCCAAAAATGCTGGGCATCATCATAAGTCATTTCTCCTTTCGCTCTTCACAACCTGGATCACTTTGCAGCACTGCGGTATATTCCGCAGCCATTGTCCTATATCTTTCAAAAAAGGATCCGGCACTCCTGGTGCCGGACCCCCTTTTATATCAATGGCATCTCTGCCATCTCTCCTGTGTCATCCCATCATCCTTCAATGGCAATGGTCTTCTTTGTCTCTACTGCCTTAGCGTCCTTCTTCGGGATGCTGATGCTTAAGATACCGTTGTCATATTTTGCTTTGATGTCTTCCTGTGTCAGCGTATCGCCAACATAGAAGCTTCTCTGCATTGCGCCTGCGTAGCGCTCCCTGCGGATGTATTTGCCTTTCTTATCCTGCTCGTCCTTGTCAAGGCCCTTTGCAGCGGATACGGTCAGGTAACCGTTCTCCAGTTCCAGGCTGATCTCATCTTTCTTGAATCCCGGCAGGTCGATGTCAACTTCATATCCGTTGTCATGCTCGCGGATATCTGTCTTCATCATGTTCTTAGCGTTCTTTCCGTACAGCGGATTTTTCTTTCCCCAGAAATCTCTGTCAAACGGGAAGTCCATCCAGTCATCATCAAATAAGTTCTCTCCAAAAATACTAGGCATCAACATAAGTCATATCTCCTTTCAAAAAAACCTTTTTGTTATCTATCTATATTATGAAGCACTTCCGAAATCCCATTCGGAGTGTTGAGTTTTGAGAACCGGGAACTTCAGGAACCTTTCCTTTTCCTCTTCCCTTGTTCTAGTTGTAATATAGCAAATGTTATTAGCACTGTCAAGAGGTGAGTGCTAATTTTTTAAATAATTTTTTTGGAAAACCTCAAAAAAGCTTGGTTTAACAGTGATAAGGAACTAATCACTTATCAACTGTTAGCTGACGGTATCCGGGGTGCATATGGACAAATCCCGTCTGATTTCTAACAGGAAGTCAGACGGGATTTTCGCTTTATATTACGAATTATGGAGGACATACCATGAAAACCTTACTATCTTGTGCCTACAATATGGACAACTGCTGTGTGGAACTTAAATTTGCAAACGGTAGCATGATTGCGATTGATACAATTGCAGTTGAGAATGAAGTTGCTGACAATTTGTATCAGCGATCAGAACTGGATTATCTGATCTACAATGACCCGATTGGCTATACCAACTTGATTTTGAATGGTGATCCTGTAAAATATCTGAAAACCATTACTGTGTATAAACCCTTTGAAAATTGAGCACACTATCCGATGAGCAGTGAGAGAAAACTTCTCTCTCTGCTCGTCCACTCTTTAATGCATACTGCTTATCTTTCATATTGCTTAAAGTCGGTCAAAAAGACGTATGGTAATATTATTACTATCTTGGGTAGGATCTTCCTTTGCTACATGGACTCTTCTTTCTACCTCGAAAGGGGCATATTCATTTGCATCAAATAGCTCGCCATTACCTAATTTGCTCTCCAACTCAGCTAAAGTGCAGCCTGTAATTCTCTTTTGCTTTTCATTTCCGGTCGTGACAATAACACCCCAAATATCATCATTTATATTCTAAAAATATATTTGCAATTTGTTTTAATAGCAGCGGGTTGATTGCTTGTGTTTCTCGTTTGCGGACAATATATCCAGATTCACTTGAATCTTCAACAAAAATTATCAACCTGTATTTGCAGTTATTATCTTTTGTCAGTCGGTCTCTGTATGCTTCAAAGCTTCCAGAATGTGAATGCAAATTATCGCTTAATGCGGTCAAAAGATTTTCAATGGATGGGTGAAGATCGAAATCTTTATCTTCTCGCATTTTTTCTCTATTGCACTGAGAGCCTTTTGCTTGCTTAGAAATGTCACCACTTTTAAGCTTTTTGTATAATGAAATTTGAAAATGTTCGATGCCATAAATAACATTGTTTTGTTTAAAAAATGCATCTGGCTTTTCAGAGGGAATATAATTTTTTCTGTGCTGAATAACGTGTTTAATATCTTCATCGTTCGTAATAGAGAAATCCTCATATAGTTCATAAGTATCAAGAATTTTTTTGATTTCATTTTTACTATTTTCCATATAGCCTCCAAAATTATGTAAACATAAATGGGTGCACACGAATGCGCACCCATTTTGAGCTTACCAACTAAACAAGCTTCTTACGCCACTGCAAAAGTTACGGATACCGCTGGATACGGATGTAACTACGTTTGACACAGTTCTACCAACTGATTTAACCACTTCTTTGGCTTTTTCACGGATTTTCTGTACGCCCTTAACCACAGTTTCGCCCACCTTGGAGCCAGCCATATAGCCGATGGTTCCTCCAATAAATCCACCAACAGCTGTACCAACAGGGCCAAATACTGTGCCAATGGTAGCGCCAATAACGGCGCCTTTGGTACTTGCAGCAATTCCTGCAACCGTAGCCACAGTGGTCTGTTCCATCTTCTCGAAACCTTCTTTGACGGTTAATTCGCCAGTAGCCATCTTGCCGACAATTTTGACATTTTCAATAGCAACATGAGCAATGTTCGCAATCGTCCCAGCAGGAGTGCCCTTCGGGATTGCCTTAATGATTCCCTTTTCAGCGCCAACCTTTAATGCACCAGCTGCTGCTGCCTTTACGCCAAAGTCTGCACCAGACACAATAGCGGTTTCAACCAGTTCTTCGCCTTTGATATCCTCGCCGTTCCAAACCTTTTGAGCAACATCGAAGCCAACACCGATAGCTGCGCCCATGAGAGCGGCTTGTCCAGCTTGTTTGCCAATGCCGATAGCGAGATCTTTCGCCTTATATTCGTTCCAGTTTAGATCATTCCACTTGCCACTTTGTGCCTCATCCTGCAATTCCTTTGCCCGCTCTTTGGAGAGTGGTGTACTGGTTGTTCCGTCTGGAGCTTCAATGACCGTTGTAACTTTTTTGGCAATATCCTGTTCCTGTCCCTCCGGAACAAGCTTCTGTTGACCACGATAATCACCATGTTCAAAAGCCTTTGCCGTAGCTTCCGCATCTTTGCAATATTTGGATTGATAGCGTCTAACAACATGACCACTTTCGTCGACAATTACAATATCAACGGAGTTTTTGGCATATCCATTTCCAGTAGGTTCAAGTACCTTCGCCCGGTATGGGCTTCCCGCTGCTTCGGCATTTAAGTTGAAAGTTTGAGCGTGGTACTGCTCTGCGATAAATCCATCCAAATGCGGATTCTGACTGATCGTACCAGCCTGTGTATGAATAGTGCGATATAAAGACTCATTTGCGGTATTGAGCGCATTATCCAGCCCCTGCAAATATTTAGAGGCTTCCTGTGCGCTCATATAGGAGGTGGCCGTTTTTGCTTCGCTGGCAAACCACGATTCTTTGCTTCTGCCATTGGCGATTGCTTTTTCCAAGGACGCTTTCTTTTCTTCCTGTACCTTGAGTGTGGCAATGATTTCGTCACTCATTTGAGAGATTTCTTCAGAACTGCATTCCGGGAGACTCTCTGCCATTTCAGCACGAAGCCATTCATCAACAGGCATAGTATCCTTGTGTTCCAGATAACTCTCCATAAACTTCTTCTGGATAGGCTGCAGTTCCTGTGCTTCATCCATGAAAATATGGGGAGCTAATTCTTCATCAACAGCAAGAATTATATCACTTTCTTTATCAACCACTATATTCACCCCGCTTTACTTTGCCTTATCAGGAATGCTGGCAGGTTTAATGTCAATTTTGCTGACAGTATCCTTGATTTGCATGATTTTATCTTTTAGTGTGCTGGAAATGGACTTAGTATCTTTTACGGAACGGATCAAATCTTCGGTTGTAATCGTTGTTTTGCCGTCGATGAATGCCATCTCAATCGTATCCTTGACAACGGCTTCCAGATCGGCTCCATTGAACCCTTCGGTTTCTTTAATCAGCGCAATGGAATCAATAGACTTATTCCATTTTTTGCGCTTTTTCAGATGAATGTCCAAAATCTTTCTGCGTTCCTCACCATTCGGAAGATCAACAAAGAACAGTTCATCAAACCTGCCTTTTCTCAGAAACTCAGGAGGCATACGAGAAATATCGTTGGCAGTTGCCACGATAAACACGGTATTCTCTTTTTCCTGCATCCAAGTTAGGAATTGGCCGAACAGTCGTGTGGTAACATCGCTACCGCCACCATCGCCGCCAACACCAGCAAACGCTTTTTCAATTTCATCAATCCACAGGACACAAGGACTGATTGCTTCGGACAGCTTCAAAGCTTTCCTCATATTCTCCTCGGATTCGCCTACATACTTACCAAGTAACCGACCAACATCAAGACGTACGAGGGGAATCTCAAACAGACTGGCTGTTGCTTTAGCTGTCAAACTCTTACCACAACCCGGCATACCGATAATCATAATACCCTTGGGAATATCTACGCCGAACTTAATGGCCTTGTCCAGATTAGCAAAGACCTTGGCCTTTCGAGCAAGCCATTCTTTCAAATTTTCAAGACCGCCAATGTCATCAACGGTTTCTGAAAAGGAAACAATTTCCAACATTCCGGATTTTTTGATAAACTGCTCTTTCTCCTTGAGGATCAACAACTTGTCCTCCTTGTCGATGCAGCCACCGTCTTGATAAGCGAGATTCAAAATCTGCTTGATCTGGAACTCATTGAGTCCCTTAAAAGATAGTGCAATATCGTTGATGGCATCTTCTTCAACAGTAATTTCCAAATCATCAATAAACTCACGGATAAGAGTGTGAATTTCATTGATCGTCGGCAGAGGAATATCAAACACCGTGATATAGTTTTCCAACTCACGAGGAATTACCGTAATTTCGGAGATAATAAAGATTGTTGCATTGTAATCATCATTGTAGAGATTGTTTTCTGCAATCTTTTTCAACAGAGCAATGATTTTAGGATTGTTCAGCTCGCCATGAACATCCTTGAGGATAAGAAATGTATCATGTTCAAAGCCATCATCCATCGTGAACTTCAAAAACTGCTCTAAATCGCACTCCTGCATAGGACTTTTGGTTTTGAAATCCACCAACCCTAAAGCGTTATTGAACTCCACGCATTTGACGGCTTCCCCGACCTGAGCGATTGCATCATCAATTACCTTAAAATCGAAATGGTTAATGTAAATAATTGGATGCAGTGCGTCGATGTAGGAAGCCAATATATTAACTGTGCTTCGCTTCATCGTTATACCTCCATGTAGAGCAATTTGCGAGTATCAGAATTGCTCTTATAGTCAACGCCATCAACAATGACAAACTTATTCAAAATATCAGCACTGGACAAATCGCCACCAGAATGCCCGGCAGAACGAACATAATCCCCATCACCCATGCTTACGATCATATACCGCTTACCCTTTGGCTCAAGATCTTTCCAATAACCATCCGTCATACCAGAAAATGAAACAAGATTTCCCTCCAAAGTAGTTGTGAAATCACTTCTCTTAATCATGAGGCAAATATACTCAAACATCGCCTTTTTATCAGCGTTCTTTGCAGTATCCAGCGTAACGGTTCCATCTTCTTCGGTAATCTCCACAGGAAGGTAGTAGTTCCGGGATTTTTCGTTCATGAGGAGGCACATGACAGCTAAAACCGACTTTTCCCGCAAAACATAAAACAGGTTTCTGTGGTTTAATTTCAATATCCAAGCGTAATTAGACGCTATTTCAGCGATATTTGCCTTGATTATAGCTACATCACTCGGATTCTCGAGGATTCCATCTACAAGCTGACGATATCCAGCTTCATAATCATCAATGATGCTCTTCGCCTTATAGTTCTCCTGTTCATAGATAGCGCAAAGTTCCTTGCGCTCATCCAGATACTTGAGCATATAGATACTTTCTTCCACCTTTTTCTCATCAGTGGAAACATCAAAAATGCGGATCAGTTCCTTGATGATCTCCATCGGATCGTTGCTGGTAATAGCAGACACAGCTTCCAGTTCAGAATTATATCCTCGCACACTGAGCCACCGGTGGAGCAACTTGTTGTTGTAATAATCCAGTACATCCTCGATAGAAAAGTTGCTCTGTAAGTCCTCAATGGTACGCACAGGCTTTTCATCGCAGATGAGGTTAAATTTAATTGTTTTCGCCATCTTTATTGTCCTCCTCATAACACTGACAAATCAGTGGACTATTTTTCTTCTCTTGGCAAGTTTCCATGCACTAATCGGATATAAGTTACCATAATAATTATACTACCAAGATATGAACTTTGCCAGCATTTTTCACGAAAAAACGACTTTCATTTGGATGACCATGGAAGGGGATTACATGAGGTTTCGGCCTTTATCAAAACCACCACGGAAGCTCCAGCCAGAGGTTGTCTATAGCATCTTCTTCTATCTTTTTGGCTCGGCTCTCTCTCAAATTGAAATGAATCGCCGTTCCTACCATCGTGTGTTCAACATCATCTGTAAAACCATAGCGATAAAGCAGATAGGCTTGCTCTCGACTGCCAATTCTATCCAGTCCCTCATACAGTTCACGCAATATTTCTTGTTCCACATAAATCTGCTCCGGTGATTTGGCAATCGGGTCAGCAATCGCTTCGATACGCAGTAACCGTTCCTCGCCGGGGACAACTTCATCCAGCCGGATTTTCTGAAAGGCAAGTCCGTCTGTGGTGTCGGTCATCCGCTGCTCATATTGAGAAAACGCATCTCGTATCAAATCGGTCATGGCGTTTCGGATGGACGGCGCGGCATAGGTCAGAAACTTAGTGCCTTTGCTGCTGTCAAAGCGAGAGATGGCATCCAATAAGCCGATGCAGCCCTCCTGCTCCAGATCGTCTTTGTCGATACTGAGTTCGCTTTCGCCCAGATTCATACCGAAGTAAATCTCGTTGGCGGTTTTGCGGATAAAGCCGAGATTGTTTTCCAGAAGCAGGTCACGGGCATTCGCATTCCCCTTCTGTGCCAGAGCGCAGAGTTGCTCATTGCTCCGGTTTTTCATCGTCCTTCTCCTGTGTTGCCGCCTGATCCAAGGTGGTCTGCATAAAGGCGGTCAACGCCTGACTGAGCTTGTCCAGTGCTTCTTGGTTGACCCCATCCATACCGGCAACGCTGTCGATAATCAGTTCGGTCACTTGCTCCGGTGTGACCTTGGGGTTTTCCATATCCTGACCTTTTGTAAGCTCTGTAAACATTCGCTCGGCGGCTTCTTTAGTGAGGGCCTGCTGTACTGTAAAATCGTGACCGATCTCTTTCTTCACTTCTTTGACCGCCGCCATAAATTGAGCTTCAATAGTGGCGAGATCTGCCTGATATGCCGGTGTCCGTAAACGGCTAATGTCCTTGGCAGCTTCTTTCGCTGCATCGGTTTGTACGGTACTTCTTGTCAGATTGGCGAGGGTAGCGTAAAGCTGATTCTGAGCTGCAAAGCCGGATGCGATAGTGTCATTGAAATACTGCTCCAATGTGTAGGTCAGTTCAGCAAAGCGGGGACTTTCCAAGAGCCGATTGACCACTTGTGTATTAACCTTGCCGGTGTAGAGGTTTCGTGCCGCCTGGGCTGACAAGCCCAGCTCTTCAATCTCATAATTTTTTCTATCGGGAACATTGGTCACGCCTAAAAGAAAGTCGGTGGACACATTGAATACTCTAGCAATACGGATGATGTTTTCGTCACCGATCTTGTCCGTCTTTCCGGTTAGGAAACGGCTGAGCAAGCTGTCGCCGCATCCAATTTTTAGCGCAATGTCAGTCTGAGATACCTTGTGATATTTCATCAGATCGGCAAGCCGCTGTCTGACAGTACCGGGCAAAAATGTATTCTCCATTCGTTATGTCCCCCTTTCCTTATTTTTCGCTTTGATATATTTGCCGCTTTTGATTCTGGCATCAGCGGGCTTCTTTGCATCTTCTGGGATAATCCAGCGGCTTCCTGCTTGCTGTGCGCCGGGAATGCGGTTTTGGCTACAGAGAACACCCACACGACGAGGAGAAATCCCCCATTTTTCCGCCACCTCAAAAGTTGATAAATAACGCACCCTCAACACCCCTTTTCGTCTAAATCTGACAATATTATATTCTATTTTCGGAACAATATCAAGGTGCGCATTGTGAACATTCGCCGCCCTGTGTATTTTGCATTTTTGCAAAAATCCAAGGCGGCGATTTCTTTTTTTGCAGAAGTGCCGGATTTTTCGGTTGAAAGCTGTTTTCTCCGTATATTCAGGTGACAAGCAAGAATTGTCAAATTAATTACGGAGGTATGCGTATGAATCTATTTGCAACCATCAAGGCGGCAGTTCCCGTAAAACAAGCCGCCAAACACTACGGATTGAAGGTCAACCGAAACGGTATGGCTTGCTGTCCATTCCACAATGACAGGCATCCCAGCATGAAGCTGAACGAGGACTATTTCTTCTGCTTCGGCTGTGGAGCCAAGGGGGATGTAATCGACTTTGTGGCAAAGCTCTTTGATTTGAGCAGCTACGAAGCAGCGCAAAAGTTGGCTGCTGATTTTGGATTTGATCCGAAACCGCCGACTGTTGCTGCCATGCAAAAGCCGAAACATCCCTATATCCGTCAGTTCCGGGAAGATGAAATGCTGTGCTTCCGGGTGCTGACGGATTATCTGCATCTTCTGGAAGACTGGAAGGTGCGGTATGCACCGGCATCACCAGAGGATGAGTTGGATGACTGTTTTGTAGAAGCCTGTCAAATGCTTGACCGTGTCGAGTATCTAGCGGATATTCTGACAGTGGGCAATTTGGAAGAACATGTTGCTGCGGTGGACGAGCTGATGAAGGACGGCAAGATTGAGTTTTTACGGGACTACACTGCCCGAAAGCAGAAGGAGGAAAAGCACCATGTCAAAAATCCGGAAATTGCCTGATATGAACCTACCCGTCTGGTTCAACGGTAAGAATATCAATGAGGCTCTGTTCTGTGAAGAATTCCTGCATGAGCGCAGGATCATCTTCGCAAACGGAGCCTTTTTCACGCCGGACGGGCGTGTGACGGACGATCTCCCGCTCCGGGGTGAAATCTATGAAAAGCTGAAATGCTGCGCCGTAAACAACATTCCCCGGAAAATCAGCAACATTCTGGAGGTGATGAAGCTGGAAGCGCAGGTGGAGGATTTTCCACCAGAGCAGGATCGGATTCATCTTTCCAACGGAACGCTGCTGCTGGACGGCACTTTTTCCGAGGGCAGGCCGGAGATCGTGCGGAACCGTCTGCCGGTTGCTTATCGTCCAGACGCACCGGAGCCGGTCTTGTGGCTGCGCTTCCTGAGTGAACTGCTATACCCGGAGGACATTCCCACCTTGCAGGAGTTCATCGGCTACTGCCTAATCCCAAGCAACAAAGGACAGCGCATGATGGTGATCAAGGGCAGCGGCGGCGAGGGAAAGTCCCAGATCGGCGCTGTGCTGGGAAGTATCTTCGGCTCAAGTATAAAGGATGGCAGCATCGGCAAAATCTCCGAAAACCGCTTTGCCCGGGCCGATCTGGAACACATTCTGCTGTGCGTGGATGATGATATGCGGATGGAAGCTCTGCGCCAGACAAACTATGTCAAATCCATCGTGACAGCACAAGGAAAGATGGATTTGGAACGCAAGGGCAAGCAGAGCTATCAGGGCTGGATGTTTGCCCGGCTAATGGCATTCAGTAACGGCGATCTGCAAGCCCTGTATGACCGCAGTGACGGATTTTACCGCAGACAGCTTGTGCTAACCACCAAGGAAAAGCCTGTGGACAGAGCCGATGATCCTGACCTTGCGGAGAAAATGAAAGCCGAAGCAGAGGAAATCTTCCTGTGGGCATTCGAGGGATTGAAGCGGCTTGTTTCCAACAACTTCAAATTTACAGAGAGTCACCGCATCCGTGAAAACCGGGAAGCGGTCAAGCGTGACAACAACAATATCTTTGATTTTATGGAATCGGAGGGATATATCCGTATCAAAGCGGATGCGTCTATCAGCTCCAAAGACTTCTATGCGATCTATCGGATGTGGTGCGAGGAAAACTCTCTTGCACCGCTGAAATCCCGCAGCTTCAGCGACGCCATGGTTGCCAATGCCGGGAAGTACAATCTGGAGCATTGCAATAATATCACCAACTCTGCCGGACGGCGGGTGTGGGGATTCATGGGCGTGGAGGCTGTGGCACGACCTGATATAAATGGGTTTTACGGAGATTTGCCGTGTACGTACGTACCGGAGGACATTCCGGAGGAATGGCGAAACGGAGCATAAAACCGATTGCTGGTACGTATGTACGCAGCAAAAGAGCGTGAAACGCTCGTTATAGAAACAGCACATTCCCCTCGTTTGGGCTGTTTCTATGTCCACGGACTTTTGAAAAAAGCTCCTGTGGACACCGGCTGCAAGAGGAAGTTACGCAGAACAGCTTCATGCAGACGGGCTGACCATGAGAAAAGTTGCAGACATTTTCGCCTTGGTCAGCAGAGGTCACCACAGTGACCACACACCCCCTCGGGAGAGCCCACGGCACTTTGCAGCCAGAATGGATGAAAGTATTATAGTGGGTTATTACACTTCCGCAGAAGTGCATCCCCGCAGCCCCCGCCCGTCTGCTACTCTCGAAAGAAAGGAAAAAGCCTATGGCAAGAAACGATGGAATTGACCGTACCTTTGCCCGTAACCAGGACTTGCCCACCCTCGACGATGTGGCGAAAGTTCAGGAGCATAACGAGCGAGAAAAAGACAGCTACTCCAATCAAGATATTGATATCACCCAGACCCACCGCAATGTCCACTTCAAGAAACCTACCGACAGCTATGCCGCCATGTTCGATCAGATGATTGCAGATGGTGTTATCTCCACCCGTGGTCTGAAAGCCGATGCGGTGAAATATGGGGAGCTGCTGTTTGATGTAAACTCTGCCTACTTCCACAACCACGGCGGCTATGAATATGCCAAACAGTTCTATGCCGATGCCTACAAAGCCGCCGTGGAGATCGTCGGCGGTGAGCAGTATATCCTATCCGCTGTCATGCACGCTGATGAACGCAACCGGGCAATGACTGAAGCTCTGGGCGAGGATGTGTACCACTACCATCTTCATGTGGTCTATATCCCGGTGGTGGAAAAACAGATTCTATGGTCAAAGCGGTGCAAGGATGAAGCCCTCCGGGGAACAGTAAAGGAAACCATTACACAGGTCAGCCGCAGTAAGAAATGGGAATCCAAACCCGTTCTTGATGAGGACGGCAATCCGATGTTGAACGCAAAAGGGAAAAAGATTTTGAAGTCATCCTACAGTGTGTTGCAGGATGACTTTTTCAATTTCATGCGAGCTGCCGGATATACCGATGTGGAGCGTGGAGAGCGTGGCAGTACAGAGGAACATCTGACCGTGACACAGTTTAAGGTACAGGCTGAACAGCAGCGTTTGGAAGTTGTAACCGGACAGGTGGCACAGGCCGAGCAGAGTTTGGAGGATGCCAAATCTGCCACGGAGAAGCAAAAAAAGAGACTGGAAGCTCTGCAAAGGGAAACTAAGGCGGCAAAGACCATTGCGTTGACGGTGCAGGATATTGATGTGATGGGCAAGAAAAATGCCATCACCGGAAATATTTCGCTCACACCAGATCAGTGTGATACGCTCAAACGCTATGCGGTCAATGGCATTATTGCCAATGCCGACAACAAGCGTTTGAAGGAAAAACTGGCTTCCGCTGAAAAGACGGTTTCCATCTGGAAGCAGCGATATGAAGCCGCAAACGATAAATATCAGGAACTTAAAAAGAAAGCCCAACCTTATCTGGATGCACTGGAAATCGCATCCGAAAAGGTTCGGGCTTTTATTGATGCAGTTCTCAGCAGAGCACGTGAAAAACAGGAACACAGACAGCCTGCCCGCAGGCGTGGACAGGACATGGAAATTTAATGGAGGATTTGCCTGTGATTGATACTGTAAAACTGAATAACATGGTGCGTGATGATGCACCTATTGACAAGCTGATTGATGCCTGTGCGGAGATTGATATTTTTTCTTGCTTCGACATGGTTTATGAGCCTCCTATTGACTTCATTGAAGAATGTCGGAAACGCTGGGAGCAGTCCCCATTCCGTACAACCATAGAAAAGAAAATCGGCAACACATGGTACCTCATTGAAACCGAGTGTGTTGGGGAGGAAAAGCTGTCCGATAAGGTAAAAAGATTGATCTTTTCTGATAAGGGGGTGGTTTGTTCATGACAAGGACTCAAATGCATGATATAATTCCGATATGCACACCGATTCTGTCAGCTGACCCAGATGTGAAGGAGGACATTATGGATCAGCAGAAAATTACCATCCTGTACTGCCGCCTCAGTAACGAGGACGCATTGGATGGGGAATCAAATTCAATACAGAATCAAAAAGAGTTATTAACCCAATATGCCCGTGAGCATGGCTACACAAATCTGAAAATATTGGTGGATGACGGCTATACCGGCACGAACTTCGAGCGTCCCGCTGTCAAAGAAGGCTTTGAGCTTGTGAAACAGGGTTTGGTTGGTTGCTGGCTGGTAAAGGATCTCAGCCGTTTTGGCAGAGATTACCTGACTGTAGGACAGTACATTGACATCATCTTCCCCAGTTACGATGTGCGATTCATCGCCATCAATGACGGGGTGGACAGCGCCAAAGGCGATGCAGACGGCTTCTCTGCAATTCGGAATCTATTTAACGAATGGTATCCACGGGATACCAGCAAGAAAGTCCGTGTGGTTTTCCGCCAGAAAGGTACCAGCGGCAAGCATCTTGGAAAGCCACCTTACGGCTACCGTACTGACCCTGCTGATAAAGAGCATTGGGTGATTGACGAGGAAGCTGCCCCTGTGGTCAAGCGTATCTTTGACCTGACAATTGACGGTAAGGGGCCGGAGCAGATTGCCCGTATTTTGGAACAGGATAAGGTGCTGACCGCAAAGGCTCTGTATGCCAAGCAGTCGGAAAATCACCCTGACCCGAAAAAACGGAAGAAGATGCCGGAACGCCCTTACCATTGGATTGGGCAGTCGGTTGTGGGAATTTTGGAACGGATGGAGTACACAGGCTGCACCTGTAACTTCAAGACCTATTCCAAATCCTACAAGTTGAAAAAGCGTATCCCCAATGCCGTAGAGGATATGTGTATCTTCCCCGACACGCAGGAAGCTATTGTCTCTCAGGCTCAGTGGAACAGGGTGCAGGAGCTTCGGAAAAACAAACGCCGCCCCGCAAAAGCGGAACGGCAAGGGTTATTCTCAGGTTTGCTGTTCTGTCCCGATTGCGGGAACAAGCTGCATTTCGCCACCTGCAAGAGCTTTGACGGCAAGCAAGACCACTATGTATGCTCTAGCTACAAGAGCAACCGTGGCACTTGCACCGCTCACTATATCCGTGAAGATGTACTCCGTGAAATAGTGTTGGAACGTATTAGGGCGGTCAATGAGTATATCCGGCGTGATGTGGATGGCTTTCAGGAGGAATGGCTGCAATGCCGCAGACAGGATCATGAGAAGAACATCCGCAACGATAAGAAACGGGTGGAGCAGGCAAAGAAGCGCCTTTCTGATCTGGAAATCATCATCCGCAAGCTCTATGAGGACTACGCTCTCGGACACATCAACTTGGCTCTCTACAAGAAGATGTCCACTGATTATGAAGCGGAAACTGAACGGTTAAAGCTCGAAATTGAAGTAACGGAAGAATGGGTGGAACAGCAGCAGGAAATGAACGACGGTCTAGATGCCTTTATTGCTCTGACCGAGAAGTATGTAGATGTGACCGAGCTGACGCAGACGATTGTGAACGAGTATATCAAGAAGATACTTGTGTATGCCCCGGACAAGTCCAGCGGCAAGCGGCAACAGCGCATCAAGATTTTCTTCAACTTTGTGGATGAAATTGATATTCCTGTTCTATCCGGAGAAATTATGACTGAAACAACCTATGGACGCAGAAAAACGGCGTGACTCTTGCGGTCACACCGTTCTCTGCCCCATCGCAAGACAAAATAGTTACTTGTCACTATTAAGCCTTGATTTTACGGGCTTTTTCGGGCTTTCCAAATTTTCGATTTTTTCAAAAAATGGCTTACTACACCATTTTTACACCATTTCTACACCAATTTCAGAATCGGGGATCTCCAAAATCCCCTGTAAATTCAAGGAAATCTGAGGTAATTTACTACACCATCAAAAGCAGAAAAATCTGATTTTTTTCATGTTTTTCACCATCATGCCCTTAAAACCTCCAATGCCGGGACAGAAATTCCCATCACATAATCTGCACCAGATCCATCTTCGCAATCTCTTTTTCAATCCTGGACCGGTCTGTGATGTGGTTATAAACTTCCATCGTGACACTGATGTTGGCATGTCCCATCACATACTGAACGACCTTCATATCCAGATCAGACTCTGCCATCCGGGTACAAGCCGTATGTCGGAGAATATGGGCGGAGATGTGCGGCAGCTCTTCCGGCTTTCTCCTCTCCCGCTTTGCCCGCTCATTTTCTTCCTCATTATACGCCTTCACAATATCCCGGAGAATAAAGTTCACGGTAGTGGGCATCATCGGACGTCCGCTCCTGCTCATGAATACGAAATTCGAAAGCCCTTCGATTTTCACATCCCTGGGAATCCCCATCTGAAAATTCAGCCGTCTCTGGGTCTCAAAGGCTTTTGCAACCATTTTGCTCATAGGGATCTCCCGAATCCCGGCTT
>DWUV01000225.1 GCA_019120595.1 Candidatus Mediterraneibacter tabaqchaliae
TGCGGCAACACTTTTGTGACAGGTTCCACAAAGGAAAACATCCACGTTGAAATCTGCTCCAAGTGCCATCCGTTCTACACAGGACAGCAGAAGGCAGCACAGGCACGCGGCCGTGTTGACAAGTTCAACAAAAAATACGGTATTAAATAAGAAGAAAAGACAGAGCAGGCTGAGGTGGGAGCATCTCAGCCTGTTTTATTAAGATGACCAGGAGGCATTATGAAATCATCGAACATAGGCGGGCAGGCGGTCCTGGAAGGCATCATGATGAGGAACGGCGGGAAGTACTCTGTAGCAGTGCGGAAGTCGGACGGGGAGATCGCGGTGGATGTGCAGGATTACCACAGCATCATACCGTGGCGGACGCCCCTTAAGATCCCGTTCATCAGAGGGATCTTTAATTTTCTGGACTCCCTCGTGCTCGGCATGCGGACGCTGATGTATTCCGCCAGTTTTTTCGAGGAAGAAGAAGGGGAGGAGCTCACGGAAGCCGAGGCTGCAAAACAGGAGAAGCAGGAAAAAGTGATCATGTATGTGACCATGGCAGTGGCGATCGTCATTGCGGTGGCGCTTTTTATGGTGCTCCCCTATTTCCTCAGCAGTTTTGTGGAGAAACATACCTCGTCCAGGGCGGCGATGACGATCTTCGAAGGAGTGATCCGGGTGGCGATCTTCCTTCTGTACATTTTTTTCATATCCAGGACAAAGGATATCAGACGGACGTTCATGTACCACGGCGCGGAGCACAAGTGCATCAACTGTATCGAGCATGGGCTGGAGCTGAACGTTGAGAATGTCAGGAAGAGTTCCAAGCAGCACAAGCGCTGCGGGACCAGCTTCCTTTTCTTTGTTATGATCGTGAGTATCATTTTCTGCTTTTTTATTACCACGGATTCCCAGGTCCTGCGCGTCGTGATCAGGATCGCCCTCTTCCCTCTGATCGCGGGCGTGTCTTACGAGATCATCCGGCTGGCGGGGAACAGCGACAATTTTCTCGTAAACCTGCTGAGCAGGCCCGGGATGTGGGTCCAGAACATGACCACAAAGGAGCCTGACGACAGCATGATCGAAGTCGGGATCCGGGCGGTGGAAGAAGTGTTCGACTGGAGAACCTGGCAGAAGGAGAACCTGGGATGATGGAATGCGGGAACCGGGACAGAGAGGCCCTCAGGCATGAGGGAAAGGAAGAGACGCTCAAAGCGGCATACACCCTAGGAAGAGAGAGACTCAGGCAGGCAGGCGTACCGGAAGCGGACCTGGACGCCTGGTATCTCCTGGAATATGTGACGGGGATCAGCCGCGCGTCGTATCTTATGGAACCGGACCGGGAGATGACAGAGCGGCAGAGCTCGCGGTATGAGGAGTGTATCTCAAAGAGAGAGCAGCGGGTGCCGCTCCAGCATATCACCGGGGAACAGGAGTTTATGGGGCTGACCTTCCGGGTGGATGAGAATGTCCTCATTCCCCGGCAGGATACGGAGACCCTGGTGGAACAGGCTCTGGAGATCTTAAAGAAGGGACAGCTCCCGCGAAGCGGCGGAAAGCTGCATATCCTGGATCTGTGTACAGGCTCCGGCTGTATCCTGCTCAGCGTCCTGCACTATGCAGACAAGCGTGATACGGGAAGGTATGATGCAGGACAGTGCGATCCGGGGATGTATGATCCGGGAAAGCGCGATGCGGGAGATCCGGCAGGTGTGCCAGAGAAAATTGAAGGCACAGGGGCGGACATTTCGGAAAAGGCGCTCTCCATTGCAGGGCAGAATGCCGATGCACTGGGGATCCGGGCGGAATTCATCCGCGGAGACCTGTTTGAGAATATCCGGGGACAGTACGGGATGATCCTTTCCAATCCGCCCTATATCCGCAGCGCGGAGATCGACGCGCTCCAGGAAGAGGTGCGCCTGCACGATCCGAGGGAAGCGCTGGACGGGAGAGAGGACGGCCTGTATTTTTACCGGCGCATTACAGACGAGGCGCGGGAGCATCTGCTCCCGGGAGGCTGGCTGATCTTTGAGATCGGATACGATCAGGCGGAGGAGGTCAGCGGGCTGATGCGCAGCGCCGGGTATACGGAAGTCCGGGTAAAAAAAGACCTGGCAGGGCTTGACCGGGTCGTATATGGAAGATATAGTTAGATAATGTATAGTTTGATAGAAAAGGACAAAGGAAAATGTTTGACAGATTAGATGATCTATTGGTTCGCTATGAAGAAGTGATGGGAGAGCTGGCAGAGCCGGGAGCGGCGGATGACCAGCAGAGATTCCGCAGATTGATGAAGGAGCAGAGCGACCTTGCGCCCATCGTGGAAGCGTACAATGAGTATAAAAAATGTAAGCAGAACATCGACGACAGCCTCGCCATGCTGGAGGAAGAGTCTGACGAGGAAATGCGCGAGCTGGCAAAGGAAGAGCTGAATGAGTCGAGGAAGCGCGTGGAGGAACTGGAGCAGGAGCTGAAGATCCTTCTCCTTCCCAAAGACCCGAATGATGACAAGAATGTTATCGTTGAGATCCGGGCAGGCGCCGGCGGCGATGAGGCGGCCCTTTTTGCGGCTGAGATCTACCGCATGTATGTACACTATGCGGACAGCCGTCACTGGAAGACAGAGCTGATCTCCCTGAATGAAAACGGCATCGGTGGTTTCAAGGAGTGTGTGTTCATGATCACAGGACAGGGGGCGTACTCCAGGCTGAAATACGAAAGCGGCGTGCACCGCGTACAGCGTGTGCCTGAGACGGAGAGCGGCGGAAGGATCCACACATCCACTGTGACTGTGGCGATCATGCCGGAGGCAGAGGAAGTGGATATCGTGATCGACGAGAAAGATATCCGCATCGACGTGATGCGCGCGTCCGGCAACGGCGGCCAGTGTGTCAATACGACGGATTCCGCTGTGCGCCTGACCCATTTCCCGACGGGCATCGTGATCTACAGCCAGACGGAGAAGTCCCAGCTCCAGAATAAGGAAAAGGCATTCCGGCTGCTGAGATCCAAGCTGTATGACCTGGAGCTCGAGAAACAGCAGGCGTCCGAGGCAGAGGCGAGAAGGAGCCAGATCGGGACAGGAGACCGTTCGGAAAAGATCCGTACTTACAACTTCCCCCAGGGACGTGTGACAGACCACAGGATCAAGCTGACACTGCACAAACTGGACACCATATTAAACGGGGATCTGGATGAGATCATTGACAGCCTGATCGCGGCGGACCAGACAGCGAAACTGGCGAAGATGGAGGACTGACAAGAGATGACAGAACCAGTATTTAAACGGCCGGAGCTGGAAGATAAGGAGATCATCTCCTCATATTTTGAAAAGGCGCCCAGCAGGAGCTGTGAGCGTACCTTTGTGAACGTGTACCTCTGGTCCAGGCATTATAAAGTAAAATACGCTGTGATAGAAGATGCCCTTGTATTTAAGAGCGAGGATAACGGACCGGCGTTTTCCTATCCCGCAGGGGAGCCGGAAAATGTCAGAAAAGCGCTGGCATTCCTTATGGCATACACCGAAGAAAAGGGGCTGCCCTTTGTGCTGTATAATGTAACCCCGGAGATGTTTGCCCAGCTGGAGGGCTGGTACCCGGAGCGGTTCAGCATCGAGTACAACAGGGATTATGCGGACTATGTCTACGAGTCAGAGAAGCTTGCTTCCCTGGCAGGAAAGAAACTCCACGGAAAGCGCAACCATATCAATAAGTTTAAAAATCTCTATCCGGACTGGAGTTATGAGCCTCTGGGCGACGGCAATGTGGAGGAGTGTTTCCAGATGGCGCTCAAATGGCGGAACCAGAATGGGTGCGAGGAGGATCCGGAGAAGAATGCAGAGATGTGTGTGACGCTCAATTCCCTGCGCCTTTACAAGGAGCTGGGATTAAAGGGAGGCGTCCTGAAGATCGGGGAGCGCATCGTGGCGTTTACAGTAGGCGAGCCGCTGAGCCCGGATACATTCGTGGTCCATATCGAGAAGGCGTTCCCGGATGTGGAGGGCGCTTATCCCATGATCAACCAGCAGTTCGTACAGCATGAGTGCATGGATCATAAATATGTGAACAGAGAAGAAGACACCGGGGCGGAAGGGCTCAGGAAGGCGAAACTTTCATACAGGCCGGCGTTCCTGGAAGAAAAAGGCGTTGTAAAAGAAAAGGAGTGACAGAAGATGATTTCAAAGAAAATGGAAAACATGGTGGCAAACAGTTCGGCGATCCGCGCGATGTTCGAGGAGGGGAACCGCCTCGCGAAGATCTACGGCGCGGAGAATGTATTTGATTTCAGCCTCGGCAATCCGAATGTGCCGGCGCCGGAAGCTGTGAAGAAGGCGATCATCGACCTTCTCAATGAGGAGGATCCGGTGGCGCTCCACGGATACACGAACAGCAATGCGGGTTATGAGGATGTGCGCCAGGCAGTGGCAGAGTCTCTGAACGGACGGTTCGGGACAAGTTTCGCTGCCCGCAATATCACGATGACAGTGGGAGCGGCCGGCGGCCTGAATGTGATCCTCAAAGCGCTCCTGAACCCGGGGGATGAAGTGGTCGTGTTCGCTCCTTATTTCGGAGAGTACAGAAGCTATGTGAACAACTATGACGGAGTGATCGTGGAGATCTCCCCGGATACAGCGACATTCCAGCCGAAGCTGGATGAGTTTGAGGCAAAGATCACACCGAAGACAAGGGCTGTGATCGTGAATACGCCGAACAATCCGACAGGTGTTGTGTATTCAGAAGAAACCATCAAAAAGATGGCTGCCATTATGGAAAATAAACAGAAGGAATACAGCACAGATATTTACCTGATCTCGGACGAACCGTACAGAGAGCTTGCGTACGATGGCATAGAAGTGCCGTATCTGACAAAATACTATGCAAATACCATTGTGGGATATTCCTACAGCAAATCCCTCTCTCTTCCGGGCGAGCGTATCGGATACCTTGTCATCCCGGATGAGGCGGCTGACAGTGAGAACCTGATCTCCGCGGCAAATGTGGCTACCCGTATCCTCGGATTCGTAAATGCGCCGACTCTCCAGCAGAAGGTCGTGAAGGCGTGCCTGAATGAGAAGACAGACATCTCTTTCTATGACAGAAACCGCGAGACGCTCTACAACGGGCTGAAAGAACTTGGGTTTGAGTGCATTAAGCCGGAAGGGGCGTTCTACCTGTTCGTGAAATCCCCTGTGGCGGACGAGAAGGAATTCTGCGCGGCGGCGAAGAAGCATAATATCCTTCTTGTGCCGGGAAGCTCTTTCGGATGCCCGGGGTATGTGAGGATCGCGTACTGCGTGGCATATGAGACCATCGTGAATTCCCTGCCGAAATTTAAAGAACTGGCAGCAGAGTATAAAAAATAACTGGCGGCAGAGCATAAATAAGAGCGCGGAAAGCGAGAAGGCGGAAAACGAGAAAACGCAAGCGAGAAGACCGAGAAGAGACAGATAGAAACGGGAGACAGGAGAGAAAAGACATGGCAGTCAGAGCAGAACTTTTAAAGAACATACGGAGCGTGGAACCTTATGTGCCCGGGGAGCAGCCGCAGGAAAAGGTGGTCAAGCTGAATACAAATGAGAATCCATATCCTCCCGCGCCCGGGGTGCAGGCAGCGCTGGATTCCCTTGACCCGGCGGATTTCCGCCTGTACCCGGACCCGACGTCCGGCGGGCTGGTGCGCGCGCTGGCGGATTACTACGGAGTGGGCGAAGACCAGGTGTTTGCGGGAGTGGGGTCGGACGATGTACTCTCCCTTTGTTTCCTGACATTTTTCAATTCAGAGAAGCCGGTCCTGTTCCCGGACATTACATATTCCTTCTATAAAGTCTGGGCGGAACTGTACCGGATCCCGTATGAGTGCCCGGCGCTTGACGGAGATTTCAGGATCGTAAAGGAAGATTATTACCGGGAAAACGGCGGGGTCATATTCCCCAACCCGAACGCGCCGACCGCGATCTATGAGGAACTGGATTTTATCGAGGATATCCTGGAGCATAACCGGGATTCCATCGTGATCGTGGATGAGGCCTATGTGGACTTTGCGGGGAGATCCGCAATGGAGCTGATCGGGAAATACGACAACCTGATCGTGACCCAGACGTTTTCCAAGGCCCGGAGCATGGCAGGCATGAGGATCGGATATGCCATTTCAAATCCGGATCTGATCCGCTGCCTGAATGATGTGAAGTATTCTTTCAACTCCTACACCATGAGCCGCGCAGCCCTCGTGTGCGGAGCCGCGGCGGTGGAGGACCGCGCTTATTTTGAGGACAGCGTGCGCAGGATCAAGGAGACAAGAGAGCGGACAAAGAAAGAACTCGCAGAGCTTGGATTTGAGTTTACGGATTCAAAGGCAAATTTCCTGTTCGTGCGCCATCCCCGCTATGACGGCGGGCAGCTCTTCCGGGAACTGCGGGATGCTCATATCTATGTGCGCCACTGGGACGATGAGAGGATCGGACAGTATCTCAGGATCACCGTGGGCACGGATGAAGAGATGGAGATCCTGCTGAAATTCCTGAAGGAACGGCTGTCCCAATAGGTAAATCTGGATTTGTGAGGGGAGCCGTCCTTGTGAATATGACGTCCGAAAACCGCCGGTTTGTTGCAACGTTTTCGCGGCGGACGGGGATATGGCTTTGGTTCCGGTTCCGTAATCTGGGAAAGACATAAAAGGGAGAAAGCATGGCTAAAAGCAATTGTCCGGCGGAAGATTCGGCTCCGCCTCAGGCATCCGCCGGACAATTAACGCCACGCTTCCTCCCTTTAAGT
>DWUV01000226.1 GCA_019120595.1 Candidatus Mediterraneibacter tabaqchaliae
CAGGTCCGCCGCCTGCTCAGCCAGCTTCACCAGGTCCTCTCCCGTAAAGTCAAAATAAAACGCTTCCCAGCTGTTCAGGAGGATGGGGCGGACGCTCTCTTTATATTTGCCTCTGCACAGATGCCCGCGCATGCACCGGTGCAGGTTCTGGGAGAGTTTCCCGATCCCTTCGGAAGAATAGCTTAAGATCACTTCCGGCGACTGGAACTCTTCTCCCGCCTCAAGAGGATAGGCGAACTGCTCCTCGCACAGACCCATGAGCAGCCTTGTCTGATAATACTGGTCCATCCCTGCCTCGCTCTGGAATCCGCCGCTGTAGACAAAGGACATGGCATAGCATCCGCCCGCGGTCTCTGTGGTCTCCCGCTCCGCCAGGATCACTGCCGGATTGTACTGATGGCTGGAAGTGCCCCTCAGGCTGCCGATCTTCGAGACCCCATGGCCCACAGGGAGCCTCTGGTAATTGCGCTCCATCGCATGGCGCCCGTAAAAGGTGATAAAGTCATACTCGCCGCCCAGCATATCCAGACAAGCCGGGGCCAGCTTTTTGACCGACACGTGTCCGCTGCTCCCGTTTACGATCTTTACGCTCCTCGTGATCACATCGTACTCGGGAAGCACGCCGTAGTACAGCACTGCCTGCACCTTTGAGACCCTGTCCTCCAGCACCACTTCCAGCGTCTGCGCTTCCTCTGCATCCGCGTACACTGCCGGCAGGCCTTTGAGAGAATATTTCCCCTCTCTGATGCTGTGGCTCACATACCGGAAATCGCTGCTGTATGTGCGGTCCGTGTTCTTGATGATGCAGGCAGGCGTCCTGTAATCCCCTGTGCCGAGCGACGGGAATTCCTGGGGCAGGGCATCCATGGAGTAGGTCTTATCCTTGCCCGCGTCATACGGATTCCCCGAAAAACCTCTGTCATAAAATGTCAGCAGGTAATCCATACAGCCGTCCGCCCGTTTCCCGTAATACAGATGGAGCAGGAACCCATACCGGTCCACCTGCATCTGGTAAGTCGTGTTCTTTGTATGCAGAGTAAGCGTGTTCTGCTTTTCATCATATAATATGCTCATATTTAAGTCTCTCCTGATCTGTTTCTATCATAAATATAATAAGCGGGTGAATGTACTTCTCTGCACATAACACCCGCTCATGCAGGATGCGCGGATGCGCATCGCCACTTACTTCACGGCGCCGTTTACCACTCCATTGATGATCTGTTTCTGGCAGATCACATAAAAGATAATGATCGGGATCAATGCCAGAAGATAAGACGCAAACGCAAGGTTATAGTTCGTGCCGAACTGTGTCTGGAAAGTCAGCTGCGCAAGCGGCAGTGTATTCTGTCCTTTTCCCGACATGATGATCAGAGGCGTCATAACGTCATTCCATACCGCAAGAGCTGTGATGACCGCGACTGTCGCGTGCATCGGCTTCATGATCGGGAAGATGATGCTCCAGAACGTCCGCCATGTACTCGCCCCGTCTACCCTCGCCGCTTCTTCCAGCGCGATCGGGATATTTACGAGATATCCTGTGTAAAGAAGTAAATTCATCGGCATATAGAATACCACATACAGCAGGATAACACCAGCCCAATTGTCAAGGTGCATCTCCGCCGTCTGCTTTGCCAGCGGCATCATCAGGATCGC
Source organism: Candidatus Mediterraneibacter tabaqchaliae (assembly GCA_019120595.1). Classification (GTDB taxonomy): domain Bacteria; phylum Bacillota; class Clostridia; order Lachnospirales; family Lachnospiraceae; genus Mediterraneibacter; species Mediterraneibacter tabaqchaliae. The sequence goes on from DWUV01000226.1 coordinate 1,654, forward strand.
GAACGGGACAAACATACCGCTTACGATAAACAGATAGATCACATTGTAGATCTTGCTGTGCGCCTTGTTTCTCCCCACCGCGAATCCCATCAGGGCATGGAGCAGGATACAGAGCACAACTGTCGTCACTGTCACCAGAAGGCTGTTCCCCAGGGAGCGCCAGAAATCCGTAAGCTCCATTGCCTGCGCGAAATTGCTGAGGCTCCAGGATGCCGGAAGCGACAGGATGCCGGAAATGCTGTTGGTCATTTCAGAGGGCTGCTTAAACGCGATCACGATCGTCATGTACAGCGGGAATGCCACTGTCAGCAGTCCGATAAACAGAAGGATCGTAACAGGCCAGTTGATTCTTGCTTTCATTTTTTCATACATTATAACTGCTCCTCCTTCTTACCTGATATAGTCATCTGCGCTACAGAGATCGCCACGATCACAATGAAGAATACGACCGCATTGGCGCTCTGGTAACCAAAGCTTCCGCCGGACAGACCGTTATTGTAGATCAGATAGGAGATGGACTCCGTGCTCTGCTCCGGTCCGCCTTTTGTCATTGCCATGATCTGATCGAATACCATCAGGAAGTTCTTCACGCAGAGAACCATGTTGATTGTAAAGAACGGGACGATCAGCGGGAAGGTCAGGTATCTGAACTTCTTCCATCCGGTAGCTCCGTCCAGGTCGCCTGCCTCATACACATCCTCCGGCACTGTCTGAAGACCGGAGATATAGATGATCGTGTTCATCGCGATGGACTGCCATGCGCAGACGATCACGATCGCGATCCATGCCGTCTTGCTGTTGGAGAGCATGCTTCCGCCCAGCGCATCGATTCCGAGCGCATCTCCCAGCCCCGGAAGGATGTATGTAAAGAAGTACTGGAAGATGTAGCCTACAACCAGCGCTCCAAGTACGTTCGGCACGAAGTAAGCCGCACGCAGGAATGTCTTTCCTTTAATCTTGCTGTTGAGCCCGAGAGCCAGCAGAAGGCTGATCACATTGGTCAAAATCGTCGCGACGACTGCCAGCTTGATCGTGAACAGATAGGAGCCTCCGATTCTCGGATCTGTAAACAGGTCCAGATAGTTGCGGAACCCCACAAAATCATATGTTCCAAAACCTTTAAAGTTTGTAAAACTGTA
>DWUV01000227.1 GCA_019120595.1 Candidatus Mediterraneibacter tabaqchaliae
CGGGGTGTGGCTCAGCTTGGCTAGAGCGCCTGGTTTGGGACCAGGAGGTCGCAGGTTCGAATCCTGTCACCCCGATTGATGTGCGGGTGTAGTTCAATGGTAGAACACCAGCCTTCCAAGCTGGATACGTGGGTTCGATTCCCATCACCCGCTTTTCCGCTGAATAGCGGGAGCCTTAAAAAGGGGATATTTGCATATGAGTCTGTAGCTCAGCTGGATAGAGCAACGGCCTTCTAAGCCGTAGGTCGAGGGTTCGAATCCCCCCAGGCTCGTTATGGTGGGTATGGTGCAGTTGGTTAGCGCGCCAGATTGTGGTTCTGGATATCGTGGGTTCGAGTCCCACTACCCACCCTTTTCTTTTATATTCATACTGGCAGGCAGTGTCAGCTATAAGTCTTCGATGGGCTATCGCCAAGCGGTAAGGCACAGGACTTTGACTCCTGCATTCGCTGGTTCGAATCCAGCTAGCCCAGTTTACCTGGGAAGCCGGGAAAGAAAATATGGGCGTGTAGCTCAGGTGGTAGAGCACTTGACTTTTAATCAAGTTGTCCGGGGTTCGAATCCCCGCACGCTCAGTAAATGAGACGACGGAAACTCAGGACATTGAGTTTCCGTCGTCTCATTTAACTGTAAGCGGATATGGCGGAATTGGCAGACGCGCCAGATTTAGGTTCTGGTGTCCATGACGTGCAGGTTCAAGTCCTGTTATCCGCAGTTCTATTTTTCTCTTGCCTGTCCGGCGTATTTATTATATACTGTGGCAGTGTCAGTATGATACATACGTGAGACAGGAGGGTGAAAAAGGAAATGGTTGAGAAAAAGATCAGGTTTGCTTCATCAGGGCAGTTGATGAGTTTTTGCAATACATGCCAGAGGATGAAATCGGACATTGACGTTACGGATATGTCGAACAGGAATTTTCGCATTGACGGGAAATCTCTTCTCGGGCTGATGTCCATCAAATTAGGACTTCCGATGCGGCTCGTCGTCAGCGGGGAGGACGAGGACCTTGCGCATCAGTATTTTACAAATTTTGAAATGGAATAATAAAGGACCGGGATCATAAAGGATCGGATCCGGGGGAAGATACCCTGCCAGTGAGACGCGGAGAAAAGGATGCGTCTTACTGGCAGGGTATTTTTTAATGCTACGGTCTATGAAATGCGCTCCTGCCGACGGAACGGCGACAGGGTTCCTTTTTCATAATGCGCCAGCAGGAAGAATGCCGCGGCCGATGCACACAGCTCCCCTGCGGGGAATGAGATCCAGACGCCGATGGGCCCGCAGAGCTTTGACAGGATGAAGCTCAGGGGGATCGTGATCACAAACTGCCGCAGCAGAGAGATGATCAGTGAATTCCGTCCGCTGCCGAGAGCCTCAAATGTCCCGGAGTAAATGATGCCCACAGAGGAAACCAGAAATCCGAGGCAGATGATGCGGAGAGCGGTGACTCCCGCCTCCATCAGCTCTGTGTCCGCGTCGAAGAGGGCGAAGATCTGTTCCGGGATGAGAAGGGACAGGAGGGTGCCCAGGAGCATGAGCGCAGCAGCGCATGCGAGGCTGTAGCTGACGGTGGAGCGGACACGGGATTTCTCTCCCGCGCCGTAGTTATAACCAATGATCGGGCGCATTCCCTGGACGATCCCGTTGGCAGGCATATAGATAAAGGTCTGGAGCTTAAAATAAACGCCGAGCACAGCCACATATACTTCGGAGAATGCGGCGAGGATACTGTTCAGGATGCTGATGAGGACAGAGGGGAGCAGCATCATGATACTGGACGGGATCCCCACACTGTATATCTGCCGGATCATCTTCCAGTCAAAACGGAGATGCTTTGCCCGGATGTGTATGGCGTAAGGCTTCCTTAGATACACTACGATATAGAGGAGAAAGGCGCTGATCTGCCCGATCACAGTGGCAATGGCAGCCCCAGCGACTCCGAGCGCGGGGAAGCCCAAAAGACCGAATATGAGGATAGGGTCAAGGATGATATTGACCACGCATCCCACGATCAGCAGATACATGGTGACTTTCATCTGTCCGATCCCCTGGAAGATCTTCTCAAACGCGATCTGGAGAAGGGAGCCGAAGGAAAAGCACAGGACAATGTATGTGTAATCACAGGAATCCCCCAGCACTGCCGGATTGTCCGTAAACAGGGAGAGGAATGGGCGGGTGATGAAAAGCCCTGCCAGGATGAAAAGGAGGCAGTGGAATACGGTCAGCGCGATCCCGATGGTGGCGGCGCGATCGGCTTTCTCCTGGTTCCCTGCGCCGAGATGGATGGAGATCGCCGAGCTGATGCCCACGCCGATGCCGACGGCAACGGATAGGATGGCATTCTGGAGAGGATAGGCGAGAGAGACCGCGGTGAGGGCGTCCGTGCCGAGCCGTGATACGTAGATACTGTCCACGATGTTGTAGAGTGACTGGATGAGCATGGAAAGCATCATAGGCACGGACATGGAAACGAGGAGGGAAAAGACGGGTTTTGTTTTCATAAAAGTATTGTTTTCCTGCATTTGGATAAGAGGCTCCTTTCGTATGTAGTTAAGCGGCGCTGTATGGGAAACAGCCCGGGGCAATAAAAAAAGCCATATGCCTGTTTGGATTCTGAAACAGGAAAACCATATGACTTTAATGTTCTATTTTGTTTTGACCGCTCTGCGGTGTTTATGATAGCACAGGGAATGCGTGAAGTCAATTGCAGGTTTTACCTGCCCGGCATGGGTAAGTAACAGGTAAGTAACAGTTCAGCCCACGCCATTCGGAAAACCGCACTGTGTGTTTACTGCGGCTGCCGCCGCTGTTTTCCTCATTAACGGGCGCTCAGCTCATCGGACTGCCCGCTCGAAAAATCATGCGAGCATGATTTCCTCTCCCGCGCAGCCCGATGGCTGAACTGATACACAGCTAAAATGCCAGGACTCCAAGGTGTTCCAGCAGGATCTTCAGCCCGAGCAGGATCAGGATGGCCCCGCCTGCGAATTCTGCCTTTGCCTTGTAGCGCGTGCCGAATACATTTCCGATCCTCACACCGATGGCGGAGAGGATGAACGTTGTGGCTCCGATAAAGGAGACTGCTGACAGGAGATGTACATTCAGGAAGGCGAACGTGATCCCTACTGCGAGGGCGTCGATGCTTGTCGCGACCGCGAGCAGGAACATGGTCCTGATGTCCAGAGAGTCATTTTCCTCTTCACAGTCGCCGGAACAGGCTTCTTTGATCATATTGGCGCCGATGAGGCCCAGCAGGATGAAAGCGATCCAGTGGTCCACGGCAGTGATCTTTTCCCGGAACTGGACGCCAAGAAAATAGCCGACAGCAGGCATCAGAGCCTGAAAGCCGCCGAACCAGAGACCCACGACCAGTGTTTTGCCGAATGTGATCCGGCGCATTGCGAGTCCTTTGCAGACAGAGACTGCGAAGGCATCCATAGAGAGCCCTACAGCCAGGATGAATAACTCGAGTAATCCCATTTTTTCCTCCTTAGTGACAGCGGAAAACAGTCCGTTCTTTCTGTGCGCGGGAGCGGACGGCGCGCCCGCGCGCAATGATAATATCTTATCACTAAGCCGGCTTGCGTGCAAGCGGGAGTTTGCCGGAAACAGCCGGGTTTTCTGTGCTTTTCTGTGTCCTTTTCTGTGCCGGTATTCACAATATTGACATATTTCCCTGATAAGATATAGGGTAAAGCAAAAAGTGTGCAGAGAAAAAGAGGAGATGCGGACCATGGAAAATATAAAGATACTTGTGGTTGATGATGAGAGCAGGATGAGGAAACTGGTAAAGGACTTCCTGACCCGCGAAGGATATATGGTCATAGAGGCGGGGGACGGCATGGAAGCGATGGATATCTTTTACGGGGAGAAGGATATCGCCCTTGTGATCCTTGATGTGATGATGCCGAAGATGGACGGCTGGCAGGTATGCAGGGAGATCAGGGAGTCTTCCAAAGTGCCGATCATCATGCTTACGGCGCGCTCCGAGGAGAGGGACGAGCTCCAGGGATTTGAGCTTGGCGTGGACGAGTATATCTCCAAGCCGTTCAGCCCGAAGATCCTTGTGGCGAGGGTGAACGCGATCCTGAGACGGACACTTGGGAGTGCAGGCGGAGATGTGATCGAGGCGGGCGGCATCGTGATCGACAAGGCAGCCCACATCGTGAAGATCGACGGGAAGCCGGTGGAGCTGAGCTATAAGGAATTTGAGCTGCTGGCGTATTTCGTGGAGAACCAGGGGATCGCCCTGTCCAGGGAGAAGATCCTGAACAATGTGTGGAACTATGATTATTTCGGCGATGCCCGCACGATCGACACCCACGTGAAAAAGCTGCGCAGCAAGCTGGGGGACAAGGGCGAATATATTCGGACGATCTGGGGTATGGGGTATAAATTTGAAGTAGACTGATCTGAGGTGAAGTTTTATGAAATATTCGATCCGAAGGCAGATCACTGCTATTTTTATCGGGCTTCTGGTATTTATACTCGGCGCTGTACTGGTCGTGAACAATGGTTTTCTGGGCACATATTACCTTTCGCATAAGTCTCAGGAGCTTCTGCGCACGTACAATGAAGTTGACAGCATGTTTACGGAAAATAAATTATCAGAGACATCGTCGCTTAACAATATCCTGATCCGCACGGAGAAGGCAAACGTAGACCTGATCGTCATAGACGCGGGCGGCGACGCGGTCCTGAGCACGCTCGGGACTGCGGATCCCCGCTTTAAGGAAATGACACTGGGAATGCTGGTAGGGATGGCCGGAGTGAATGTGGAGGACGTTATCAGGAAGACGGACGCCTATACGATCTACCGGGATGCAGCCCAGGGTGTGACAGGGGATGTGGAATATCTGAAAATGAGCGGACGGCTGTCCGACGGGTCCTGGTTCATCATGCAGAGCCCTCTGGCGAGTATCCAGGAGAGCGCATCCCTGGCGAACCGTTTCCTCATCTATCTGGGCGTCATCGGGATCGTCTTCGGGGGTCTGCTCATATGGCTGTTTTCCCGCAGGATCACGCAGCCCGTGATGGAGCTTGCAGGTCTTTCCCAGGAGATGGCAAACCTGAATTTTGAGGCTAAGTATACGCGGGGCGGCGAGGATGAGATCGGTATCCTGGGGCGGAATTTTAACAGGATGTCCGCCCAGCTCGAAAAGACGGTGTCAGAGTTAAAGAGCGCGAACAACCAGCTCCAGAAGGACATTGAGCAGAAGGAAAAGATCGAGGATATGAGGAATGAATTCCTGGGCAATGTCTCCCATGAGCTCAAGACGCCTATTGCCCTGATCCAGGGCTATGCGGAAGGACTTAAGGAGGGGATCAGCGATGATCCGGAGAGCCGGGAGTTTTACTGCGATGTGATCATGGATGAGGCGGGCAAGATGAACAGGATGGTCAAAAATCTCCTCACTCTGAACCAGCTGGAATTCGGGAATGATGAAGTCCAGTTTGAACGGTTTGATATCGTCAGGCTGGTGAAAGGTGTGATCGCGAGCTGCGAGATCCTCGTGCAGCAGGCTGAGGCAGAGGTGGATTTCATCGCGGATGACTGCCTCTATGTCTGGGCGGATGAGTTCAAGACCGAGCAGGTCGTGCGCAATTATCTGACCAATGCGGTCCATCATGTGGAGAATGAGAAGCGGATCGAGGTGCGTATCGCTTCGGAAGACGGGAAGGCGAGAGTATCTGTATTCAACAGCGGGAAGCCGATCCCGGAGGAGGATATCCCGAAGCTGTGGGATAAATTCTACAAAGTAGACAAGGCGCATACAAGAGAGTATGGGGGCAATGGCATCGGCCTGTCTATCGTAAAGGCGATCATGGAGTCCTTCCACCAGAAATACGGAGTAAAGAACTTCGAGAATGGAGTGGAGTTCTGGTTTGAGCTGGACGCGGGCAGCGGCGGTGAAAAAGCAAAAACGGACAGCTGTGGCAGGGTTGTTTCATGAATAAAAATTAAATACGGAAAATTCCTTGAAAAAGCTGGAAAATATCAAGCTATACATTTGCTTTATATTTCTGGCTTTTTTTCTTTGATAGGAGTATAATAGACTTATAGTATCAGTATATTATACCCCTACCAGAAAGGAGGAAGACTATGGAAAACAAAACTGTATATCCGGAATGGGTACAACATTATCGCACAAAGGGAACCACAGTAAAGAAAATCGGCAGCTCCTACTACCTGTACAAACGGACTTCCCGCCGTGTCCCTGGCAAGAAATACCCCCAGCCAGTAGATACCTATATCGGGGTGATCACCCCGGAAGGTGTCGTAAAAAGCACACGGAAGAAAATAGACCTGACTGGGATTGAAGTAAAAGAATACGGCTTTTCCAGAGCCTTGCAGGCTTTGTGTCCCAAGAGTTGGAAAGAGCCGTTGGGAGATTTATGGGAGGAAGTGTTTTTCTTAGTCATAAGGGCATGGTCCCCGGAATCCTATCTGCTGAAGAACAGGGAATTAAAAAGCGAAAAGGAACTCCGATGCCAGACAGCGGCACAGGCGGGCATGCTGAAGCAGAAACTCGTCAGGGAACACGGGGTGAAACTGGAAGAACTGGAAAGCCTGAAAAATATTTATATTCTGTATATGAAAAAAGGTCAGGCAGTGTCGCGGATCAGTGATGAACAGGAGAAACTGCTCAGGGAAATCGGGGTTGACGTGAGCATGTGCTGACAACAGCTGCTACCATACAAAACCGCTGCTTACATATATGAAAGCAGTTCCGGACCCAAGATGCGGGAGAGCAACAAAGCATGACCATGCAGAGACCCTGGTATGTCTGGTGATCGGATTCCTGGTCGGGCGGCTTACAATCCGCAGGACCCTGAAATGGTGCAGGAGACATCTGGATTGGCTGAGACGGTATATCCCGCTGAAAAACGGAGTACCGTCACCTGCAACTGTAGGCCGGATCCTTGCAGGGATTGACGAGGAACTGTTTGCCCTCCAGTTTATTGCATGGATCGGGGAGATCATAGAGACAAGGGGCATCCATCTGGTGATAGACGGGAAAGCCCTGCGGGCAGCCATGGAAAAAGTAAAAAATTTCCGGGCTCCGATGGTCATGAATGCGATCGATGCAGCAACCGGGCTGGTGATCGCCCAACTCCCACTGCAAAATAAAGACTGCGAGATCAAGGTGATCCCAGAACTGCTGAAAGTATTGGATATCAGGAATAGTACGGTGACAGTGGATGCGATAGGCACACAGACGGAGATCATGGGGCAGATCATCCGGCAGGGAGGGCATTTTGTGTTCGCCATAAAACGGAACCAGCCCCAGAGCTATGAAGAGATCGAAAGATTTTTCCGAGAATTAACGGAGGACTACGGCAGGATGCGGGAGGATCCCGGATTCCAACCAAGACATCCGGAAATGATGAAAGTATATGAAGAGATCTGCCTGAAAGAGAAAAACAGGGACCGGTATGAGATCCGGAGGTACCGGGTGTGCAGGTTTCCTGCACTGCTGACAAAAAGCCAGGAAGAATGGCCGTTTATCCGTACGGTAGGGGAAGCGGAGCAGACCAGGATCCCGATCGAGAGGGATGAAAATGGGAATGACATTACACCAGATGAAGAAACCTTCCGGGAACAGGGATCAAGAAGGAAGCCAAAGCCGAAAAAGGGGGATGGGGAGGACAGCGATATCCAGATCACGGGGATGATATCAGACCGGGAATTAACAGCAGAAGAAATGGGGAGATATAAGAGGGCGCACTGGTCAGTTGAGAATAAACTGCACCATGTGCTGGATGATACATTCCGCGAAGACAGGTCACCAGCAAAGAAATCAAAAAATAATCTGGCCCTGGTGCGGAAGATCAGCTACAACCTTCTGCGGATCGCCATGATACGGGAAAAACGATCTGACCTCATGACCGAAATGATGGACGAATTCTGTGATGACCATGCCCTGATTGAAAAATATGTCTTTCGCGGAATCAAAAGCTTTTACTAATCTGAGTATAAAGCTTTTTTAAAAAGATGTAAATGATGAAAGGGGATATTTTGCGTATTTTTAGCCCGTTTTTAGAAAAATAGATAGATTATGAAAGATAAATTCACATAATAGGCTGAATGGGATAAGAACACATTGCCAAAGGGCGATATAGATACCTTCATGAAACAACCCTGACAGCTGTGGAAATGCTTCTTTACATTAAAGCGGAAATACGCTAAAATGTTAGTGTTGAGATGTTTTACAGGCATACGGTATGCCGGCTGTGGGCAGCGGGCATTGCGTATGCCTGAATTGTTATCTGGGAGGAAGAGAGCCATGTATGAAAAGATATTTGATATCGTGCAGTCTGTGGATGATTTCGTGTGGGGATGGTGGATGATCATCCTGCTTCTCGGCACGCATCTGTTTATGACAGTGCGCACCGGATTTATCCAGAGAAAGTCCATTACAAAGGGAATTCCCCTTTCTGTGTCCCGGGAAGATGACGCGGACGGAGAGGTCAGCCAGTTCGGCGCCCTTACCACAGCGCTTGCGTCTACTATCGGTACGGGAAATATCATCGGCGTTGGCACGGCGATCGCCCTCGGCGGGCCCGGGGCTGTGCTCTGGTGCTGGCTGACCGGTGTGTTCGGCATCGCTACGAAATATGCGGAGTCACTGATCGCGGTCAAGTACCGCGTAAAGACAGCGGACGGCCGTATGCAGGGCGGCGCTATGTATGCCCTGGAGCGTGGGCTGAACATGAAATGGCTGGGCATGGTCTTCGCGGTGTTTGCCGGCTTTGCATCCTTTGGGATCGGATGTGCGACCCAGGTAAATGCCATCGCCGAGGTGTGCAATGAGAACCTGGGGATCGATCCGTGGATCATCGGAGTCATCGTCGCTGTGCTCACGGCATTCGTGATCTTCGGCGGGATCAAGAGCATTGCCAATGTGTGTGAAAAGCTGGTGCCTTTTATGGCCATCTTCTATGTGGTGGGCTGCCTGATCATCCTCGGGATCAATTATGATTATATCATTCCGGCTATAAAGACGATCTGCCGTCTGGCATTTACGCCGGGCGCGGCTGCGGGCGGGCTCGTTGGGACAGGGATCCGCTATGCGATGCAGTACGGAGTCGCCAGGGGGCTGTTTTCCAATGAATCCGGTATGGGTTCCGCGCCGATCGCGGCTGCGGCGGCGAAGACGAAGAATCCGGTGCGCCAGGCGCTTGTCTCTTCTACAGGGACATTCTGGGATACGGTAGTCGTCTGCCTGATGACAGGTCTTGTGCTTGTGTCAACGATCATGAAAAACCCGGCTATCAATGCGGACCAGATCGCGGACGGAGGCGAACTGACGACCCTTGCATTCGGACAGATCCCGTTCTTCGGACCATTTATCCTTGTCGTAGGCATTATCTCATTTGCATATTCCACGATCCTCGGCTGGGCGTACTATGGGGAACGGTGCGTGGAATACTTTGCGGGAAAGAAGGGACTGATCCCGTACCGTGTCCTCTATATCGCGGTTTCTCTCATTGCCCCGGTGCTTGCCCTTGATCTCGTATGGAAGATCGCGGACATCCTGAACGCGCTGATGGCGATCCCCAATCTGATCGCGGTGCTCCTGCTGTCGCCGGTCATTGTGAGGGAGACGAAAAAGTATATCAATAACCTGGATGCAGTGGATGATACGCCTGTACCTGTTGTAAAGACAGGCGTCGGGAAGGAGGAAGGCAGATGATCGCGGTCATTGACTATGATGCGGGAAATATCCGGAGCGTGGAAAAAGCGCTGATCTCCCTGGGAGAGCAGGTGCACATCACAGGGGACGCGGAGGAGATCCTCAGCGCGGATAAAGTAATCCTGCCCGGCGTCGGGGCGTTTGGCGACGCCATGGCGAATATCCGGAGAAGAGGGCTGGAGCCGGTGATCCGTGATGTGGCGGAGAGCGGAAAACCTTTCCTGGGGATCTGCCTCGGCCTGCAGCTTCTGTTTGAGCGCAGCGAGGAGGCTCCCGGCGTGGCGGGACTTGGGATCCTGAAAGGGGAGATCCTGAGGATCCCGGAGGCAGAGGGGATGAAGATCCCTCATATGGGTTGGAATTCCCTGCACCTGCAGAATGGCGGAAGGCTGTTCCGGGGGATCAGGGAGCAGTCGTATGTGTATTTTGTGCATTCCTACTATCTGAAAGCAGAAGATGAGAAGATCGTAAAAGCCACAACGGAATATTGTACGCATATCCATGCTTCCGTGGAGCAGGGCAATGTGTTCGCCTGCCAGTTCCACCCGGAGAAGAGCAGCGATGTGGGACTGCATATCCTGAAGAATTTTGTGGAGCTGTGAGAGGAGGCGGAGCATGTTTACAAAAAGGATCATCCCCTGTCTGGACGTAAATGCGGGCAGGGTGGTAAAGGGCGTAAATTTTGTGGATCTGAAAGACGCGGGAGACCCGGTGGAGATCGCGAAGGCATATGACAAAGCAGGGGCGGATGAACTGGTATTCCTTGACATTACCGCATCTTCGGATGAGCGCAGGACAGTGGTTGATATGGTCCGGCAGGTGGCGGAGTGCGTGTTCATCCCCTTCACAGTGGGCGGCGGTATCCGTACCGTGGATGATTTCCGCGCAATCCTGAGAGAAGGCGCGGATAAAGTTTCCATCAACTCTTCGGCCATCAATACGCCGGAGCTGATCAGCGACGCGGCAGATAAGTTCGGGAGCCAGTGCGTCGTCGTAGCCATAGACGCCAAGAAGCGGGAAGACGGGTCAGGATGGAATATCTATAAAAACGGCGGCCGCATCGATGTCGGGATCGATGCCGTAGAATGGGCGCGGAAAGTGGAACGGCTCGGCGCCGGAGAGATCCTGCTCACCAGCATGGACTGTGATGGGACAAAGGCAGGGTATGACCTGGAGCTGACGCGTGCGATCGCGGAAAACGTATCCATCCCTGTGATCGCATCAGGCGGGGCCGGGACACTGGAACACTTTAAAGAAGCGCTGACAGAGGGCAAGGCGGACGCGGCGCTGGCGGCGTCGCTGTTCCATTATAAAGAACTGGAGATCCGGCAGGTAAAAGAGTACCTGAGAGGAGAAGGCGTGCCGGTGAGATTGTGAAAAAACTGTGAACGGGGTCAGACCCCTTTTCAAAGGGGTCTGACCCCGATGGGGTGAATATTCTGAAAATTTAAGGAGAGAGCTATGGCAGGATTAAACGGAGACTGGTATGAAGCGCTGAAAGGGGAGTTTTCCAAACCATACTATAAGAAGCTGTTCGAGACAGTGAACCATGAATACAGGACAAGGCTGATCTTTCCGCCGGCGGAGGATATTTTTAACGCATTCCATCTGACGCCTCTCAAGGAGGTAAAAGTGGTGATCCTGGGACAGGACCCCTACCACAATAACGGTCAGGCGCACGGACTCTGCTTTTCTGTGAAGAAAGGGGTAGAGATCCCGCCGTCTCTTGTGAATATCTATCAGGAGCTCCATGATGACCTGGGCTGTACGAGCCCGGACCATGGCTGCCTGACAAAATGGGCGGAACAGGGAGTGCTCATGCTCAATACCGTACTTACCGTGAGGGCGCATCAGGCGAATTCCCACCGGGGGATCGGATGGGAGGAGTTTACGGACGCCGCGATCATGGCGCTTAACAGCCAGGACCGCCCCATCGTATTCATCCTGTGGGGAAGCCCGGCGCAGAGAAAGAAGGCTATGCTCAATAATCCGAAGCATCTGATCCTGACAGCACCCCATCCGAGCCCGCTGTCCGCATTCCGCGGATTTTTCGGCAGCAGGCCCTTCAGCCAGACGAACCGGTTCCTCGAGGAGCACGGCATCGAGCCCATCGACTGGCAGATCGAGTGAGGACGATTGAGGCGGTTGGACGGTAAGTGAGAGAAGGCTGATAGAAGAAAAAGTGAGAGAAAAAAACCTTGCAATTTTAGACGAACAGCGGTATAATCTTACTCGTACCGAATGCAGATGTAGTTCATCGGTAGAACACCAGCTTCCCAAGCTGGGGAGGCGGGTTCGATTCCCGTCATCTGCTTAAGAAGAGCCGGAAACGTTACAGATTCAGCGTTTCCGGCTTTCTTTGTGTACAGCTCTAACTGCCGGGCATAGGTTGAGTGTGATGCCATAAACAGCCGCGTGGAGCTGTCTGCGGCATAGAGGCGGGCAATATGCCGCTTGCCTCCTCCACTTTGTACGACTGGAAGAAACGATATTCGGAGATTTCGGAGCCCCTAAAAAGAGGGAAAGGTGTCCGGCTTACAGAGCAGGAATGGGAGTTTGCGATCAAGTATTTCAATGACCTATGCGCTTATTGCGGCGAGTATATGTCTGATCCAACAAAGGATCATGTGAAGCCGCTGCATGATGGTGGTACGTTTACAAGGGATAATGTCATTCCGTGCTGTAAGAATAAGAAGTGCAACTCTTCGAAAAAGGATAATGAGATGCTCTCATGGTACCAGAATCAGCCGTTTTACAGTAAAGAGCGGGCGCAGAAGATATTTGACTATATGGATTTCGTGGTGAGCCTTGGCGACCAGTCTGAAGAACAGAGCGAAGGAGAGCTCGTAGTTACAAAGGAAGTGACTAAAGAAGTCATCCCAGATGTAACGGCGCAGATTTTCTGGCTGAAAAACAGAAAGCCGGGAGACTGGCGGGATAAACGGGAGACGGAGGACACCACAGCTATTGAACGGTTGGATCGAATTCTTGCAGGAATGAAAGAAGCGGCGGAAAAGGAGCAGGGAGGCGCTTCATAATGGACAATGAACAGCTTGTTGCCCGGATCCAGGGCGGAGACAACGAAGCAGAGAATATGCTCCAGCTCTGGAAGCAGAACAAGGGATTTATCGCAATGATCGCCCGGAAGCATTCAGCCGGTGCAGGGGTAGCGAAACGCGGCCTTTGACGTACCTGATCGGGGAGTTGCAGGGGTTTCTGGTGATACTGAAATAGATATTGTGTGCTGTCTGCGCTTATGGTAGTATATGGACGGGAAAACCGAAGCCGGGCGGCTTACCCTCTGATCTTTTCGGAGGGGCGAACCCTCCAGACGAAAGAAAGGAGGGCGATGCCGATGAACGTTACATACTCGGATATGATCCAGTTGTTAATTTTCATTGTCGCTCTTGTTGGTCTCTGTTATGAGATTTTCAAGGGAAAGAAATAGCCGCCAACTACTGCGAATAGTTGACGGCTGCCTGTAAGGGTAGTTGCATATTGTTCGAGGGTAAGCCGCTTACGGTTTCCCTTTTCTATTCATAATATAGCATACCGACTATTTTGATTCAAGTTTTTGATACTAAAATTTGTATAATTTGTACACAGATTCAGCGTTTACGGCTTTTTAACTTTCAGGTACTATTTTTTCAGATATCTGGCGATCTCTTCGATCTTCTTTCCCTCCCGGCTGAAAAACATCTGATAGCTCCGGCAGAAATAACTGCGGTAAGTGTCTGTGCCCGGTTCTTTGATCCGTGTCCGGCGGCAGCCGCCCCGGCAAAGCGCATAATAGGGGCAGGCCCTGCATGCCCCGCTGATTTTTTTCGATTCGTTTATGAAATCTCTGGCGCGGTCATTTTCGAAAAAATCCTGTATCTTATCCTTGTTGAAATTCCCCAGCCTGTATTCATCCAGCGCGTAAAAGTCGCAGGGATATACGCTGCCGTCCGCCTCTGCGACGCCCTGGATCGAGCAGATCCCCCTCTGGGAACAGGCTTCCGGGACATACCCCATGGCGATGCCGATATAATTTTCAAAATCCCGGATATATGGCGCTTTCCCTCGGCGCCAGTCTTTGTACCACAGCTCAAAGAGCGTGGACAGAAACTCCCCGTAGGCTTCCGGCGTCAGAGAGTAAGGGGAATGTCCGCCTTCCTGTCCCAGAGGATCGAGGCAGGCGATATACTGCTGGAACTTCCAGCCCCTTTCCCTGTAATCAGCGTAGATCTCCCGTATTTTCGGAGCAGTGTACGCATTTACCACGGTGAGGATATTATATTCTACCTGGAAGCTGTCCATCATCCGGACCGCTTCCAGGATACGGTCGTAGGTGGGGGCGCCGCTTTTGGTGTGACGGCATTGGTCATGTGTCTCCCGGGTGCCGTCCACGGAGATGCCGATGAGGAAATGATGTTCACGGAAAAACCTGCACCACTCCTCATTGATCTGGAGGCCGTTTGTCTGAAGCGTGTTTGATATCCTGGCCTGCCTGCGGTTATACCGCTGTTCAAACTCAACTGCTTTCTCAAAAAAACGGAGCCCCCGCAAAGTCGGTTCCCCGCCCTGGAAGGCAAAGCAGACGTCTCCGGCGGCCTGGAACAATGTTTTTTTAATGATATTTTTGAGGGTTTCTTCTGACATCATCCCATAGGAAGGAGACTCCCTTTTCGCTGCTTCATCGCAGTAAAAACAATAATCGCATGTCATGCTGCACTGGCTGGATGCCGGTTTGATCAATACAGTGTTTAAATTCATAACTTATTCCCTTCTGTTCGGATCCGAACGGATCATCGAGGTATATTTCTGCCTGGTCTTTTATCAATATTTTTATTATAAAGAGTTGTCCTGCGGGGGGCAATAACGAGTTGCTTTTCCGGGTGGGCTTATTTGCAGAGGGCGGAGGATCGTGTATGATTTTTTCTTTTATCTCATCGGAAATTCTCATTGAAAACTGCGGGAAATCCTGTATAATAGGAAACCGTGCAAACAGAGAAACGCACAGGCAGAAAATACAGATACAGCATACAGAAGCAGCATACAGGAGAGGAAGCATTATGAGTACGAACAAGACAAGCGATATGACTGCCGGAAGCCCGATGAGGCTGATCATCCGTTTTATGATCCCAATGTGCCTGGGGAATATCTTTCAGCAGTTTTACAATATAGCGGATTCGATCGTGGCAGGGCAGTTTATCGGAGTCGATGCCCTGGCGGCGATCGGGAGCACGGGTTCCCTGATGTTCTTTGTGACAGGGTGGCTCAACGGGCTGAGCAGCGGATTTGCGATCCTTGTGTCCCAGTGGTTCGGGGCGAAGCAGTATGACCGGATGCGGCATTATGTGGCGATGTCAGTTATCCTTTCCGCGGTGTTCGCGGTGGTGATGACAGCGGGACTCACCGCGGCCAATGAGCCGATCCTCCGGCTGATGAACTACTCGGAGGAACTGCTGCCGGATGTGAAAAGTTATATGGGCATTATCTATGCCGGGCTGATCGTCACTGCGGCGTATAACGCGCTGGCTGCTTTCTTAAGGGCGTTGGGGGATTCCAGGTCTCCGCTCTATTTCCTGATCATTTCCGCTGTGATCAATGTGGTGCTGGACATTGTGTTCATCGTGAATTTCGGAATGGGAGTTGAGGGCTGTGCATATGCGACGGTCATCGCTCAGGGGATATCAGCGGTCCTGTGCCTTGTATATATCATAAAAAAATATCCGATCCTCCATCTGAAAGGCGGCGACTTCCGGATCTCCATCCAGAGCCTCGGCAGGCTTCTGGCGCTGGGCATACCGATGGGGCTTCAGTTTTCCATTACCGCCATCGGCACGGTCATCGTGCAGGGGGCGGTGAATGTATACGGAGAAGACTATATGGCGGGATTTTCTGCGGCAGGCAAGCTGCAGAATATCATCACCACTGTGTTTGTGGCATTCGGCGCGACCATTGCGACCTATGTGGGGCAGAACCGCGGCGCGGGAAAGGCGGACCGTGTCAGGGAAGGCGTAAAATGCACACAGATCATGATCCTTGCCTGGAGCGTGGTCACCATGGCAGTGGTGTATTTCGGCGGAAGGTATATGACATGGCTCTTTGTCAGCCCGTCAGAGACTGCTGTGGCAGACGCGGCGGTCATGTATTTCCACGCGGTATTCTGGTGTTATCCCTTCCTGGGCAGCATCTACCTGTACCGGAATGCCCTCCAGGGGATGGGGTACGGGCTGGTGCCCATGCTGGGCGGCGTCTTCGAGCTGGCGGCGAGGGCAGGGATCGTGATGCTCGTCGCGGGACGGGCAAGCTTTACCGGTGTATGCCTTGCGGATCCGGCGGCATGGCTGGCTGCGCTCATCCCTCTGGTACCGTACTATATCTGTACAATGAGAAAATGGCTGAAAAGGCAGGAACTGCAGGAACAGAAGATATGACAGAAAAAAGAAAGGCCGGGCTCTACATGAGAGCCTGGTCTTTCAGCACGTCCGTGACTTTTTTCACGGGTACGATATCAAGTTTTTCTTTTACCTCTTCGGCGACATCATCCAGATCTTCGATATTGTCATAAGGGATATACACCTTTTTGATCCCGGATCTCTGGGCTGCCATCAGCTTCTCGGGGAGTCCGCCGATCGGCATCACGCCGCCCCGTAAGGA
>DWUV01000228.1 GCA_019120595.1 Candidatus Mediterraneibacter tabaqchaliae
ACCGAAGGCATATACCGCACAGTGGCGGAGCTTTTGTATGAACAGCATGAAAACGGCGGCCTGAACCCGGCGAAGATACTGGACCATTTCACGGCGGAAGAGGAACACAGGGAGGCTGCGTCCCTCTTTCACACGAAGATACGCCAGCTGAATTCAAAAGAAGAAGAGGAACAGGCGCTCAAGGAGATCATACTGAGAGTCAAAGCCCACGGCATCGATATGAAGTCATCAGAGCTGGATCCCACAGATATGGCGGGATTACAGCGCCTGATGGAAGAGAAGCGGAAGCTGGAGGACCTCAGGGCACTGCATATTTCTATTGATTAAGGATAAAATAAAACAAGATAGCCTGCGCTCCCGCGCCGGCAAAGGAAGGATGGACACATGGAAGAAAACACACAGAAATTTCTGGAAAGAATGAAGGAACTCGTAGCGCTCGGGAAAAAGAAAAAAAGCGTGCTGGAAGTTCAGGAGATCAATGATTTCTTTACAGATATAGAATTGAGCCCGGACCAGATGGAGAAGGTGTTCGACTATCTGGAGGCAAATAATATTGATGTGCTTCGGATCAGCGCGGATGTGGATGACACAGACGTAGATATCGATGACATGATATCTGGCGAGGACGAGGTGGATATGGAGCATATCGACCTGTCTGTACCGGAGGGTGTGAGTATCGAAGATCCGGTCCGCATGTATCTGAAAGAGATCGGAAAAGTCCCCCTTCTGAATGCGGAGAGGGAGATCGAGCTCGCAAAACGGATGGAAGAAGGAGACGAGGAGGCGAAAAAAGAGCTCGCGGAGGCAAACCTTCGTCTTGTCGTCAGTATTGCAAAAAGGTATGTTGGAAGAGGCATGCTTTTCCTTGACCTGATCCAGGAGGGAAATCTGGGACTGATCAAGGCGGTTGAGAAATTTGATTATCACAAAGGATATAAATTCAGTACTTATGCAACATGGTGGATCCGCCAGGCGATCACAAGGGCCATCGCGGACCAGGCGAGGACGATCCGTATCCCGGTGCACATGGTAGAGACGATCAACAAGCTGATCCGTGTGTCCCGCCAGCTCCTCCAGGAACTGGGGCGGGAACCGCTCCCGGAAGAGATCGCAAAGGAGCTGGACATGCCTGTGGAGCGTGTGCGTGAGATCCTTAAGATCTCCCAGGAACCGGTATCGCTGGAGACTCCGATCGGTGAGGAGGAGGACAGCCATCTGGGCGATTTCATCCAGGATGACAATGTGCCGGTGCCGGCAGAGGCGGCTGCCCAGACTCTCTTAAAGGAGCAGCTCGACGAGGTGCTCGATACTCTGACAGAGAGGGAGCAGAAAGTGCTCAGGCTCCGTTTCGGCATGAATGACGGAAGAGCGCGCACACTGGAAGAAGTGGGCAAGGAGTTTGATGTGACGAGAGAGCGTATCCGTCAGATCGAGGCGAAGGCGCTCAGGAAACTCCGCCATCCGAGCCGGAGCAGAAAATTAAGAGACTACCTTGACTGACAGCCGGCGCGGACGGAGCGCGGGAATCTCGGGCTGTCACAGAGACACGGGGAAATGTATGGAATTATCAAAGAGACTTCAGGCGGTCGCAGGACTTGTGACCGCCGGGTCTGTACTGGCGGATATCGGTACAGACCATGCTTATATCCCGATCTGGCTTGCGGAGAACGGGCGGATCATGGGAGCAGTGGCGATGGATGTGAACCGCGGTCCTTTAGAGAGGGCGGAAGAGAATATACGGGAACACGGGCTGGAAGACCGGATCTGTACAAGGCTGTCGGACGGATTCGCGGAGCTGGAGCCGGGAGAAGCGGACTGTGCCGTGATCGCCGGCATGGGAGGCGGGCTGACAGTACGTATCCTGAAGGAAGGGATGGGGCTCGTCAGGACGCTGAAAGAATGTATACTCCAGCCCCAGTCAGAGATCGAAAAAGTGAGAGCCTTTCTTTTAGAGGAAGGTTTTTTGTTTATCTCGGAAGATATGGTGGAAGAGGACGGCAAATACTATCCCATGATGAAGCTTGCCTGCCCGGGGAGAAAAGAAAGACTGATAACGGATGAGGATCCCCCGGCGGGGGACAGGCGTGAAAATGACTGGGATGAGACGGAGCTGCTGTACGGGAGATATCTTCTGCGGGACAGGAATCCTGTGCTCAGGCAGTACCTGGAACGCGAGATACATATAAAACAGCAGATCCTGGAGGGGATCGCGGACCAGGATTCCCCGAGGATAGCTGCGAGGAAGCAGGAACTGGAAAAAGAGATCAGAAAAGCAGAGAAAGGGCTGGTGTATTATGCTGTGTAAAGAGATCGTACAGGTGATAGAGGCTGCTTATCCGAGGGAGGCTGCGCTGGATTTTGACAATGTGGGCCTGCTCGCCGGAAGGACGGAAAAGGAAGTGGAGAGAGTGTATATCGCGCTGGACGCGACGGACGCTGTCATCGACCGCGCGATCGAAGCGGGGGCGGATATGCTCATCACGCACCATCCGCTGATCTTCTCCCCGCTGAAAAAAGTGACGGATGAAGATTTTGTAAGCAGGAGAGTCGTGAAGCTGATCCAAAATGATATTTCTTATTATGCGATGCACACGAATTACGATGTGCTCGGCATGGCGGAGCTTGCGGAAAAGATCCTGGGCATCCGCGATTCCGAAGTGCTGGATATCACGATGGAAAAGGACGGGAAGCAGGAAGGGATCGGCAGGATCGGCGAGCTTGAAAAGCCTATGACGCTGGAGGAATGCTGCGTCTATGTAAAGCATAAACTGAATCTGGGGAGCCTGAAAGTATTCGGGGATATGCAGGCGGAAGTCTCCAGACTCGCCATTTCCCCCGGATCCGGGAAGACTGCCATCGCCGCTGCGATCGCAAAAGGCGCGGATGTGCTCGTGACAGGGGATATCGGGCATCACGACGGGCTGGATGCCGTGGAACAGGGATTGGCTGTGATCGATGCCGGACATTACGGGACAGAATATATTTTTATCAATGATATGAGGAGATTCCTGGAAGATAAGCTGCCAGTGCTTGATGTCATAACGACGCCTGTGATCCATCCGTTCCAGGTCGTATAAGTCCTGCAGCCCACAGGAAAAATAAGGAGGAGCAGATTTGGAAAGTCGGAAATGCAGTGTCTGTATCAACGGAGAGACGAGAGAGTATGACGTGGGGACTTCTTATCAGGATATTGCCGAAGAGTTCCAGCCCCGGTATGAGCACCAGATCGTGCTCGCTTTCGTGGATGGGAATCATCTGAGAGAGCTGCGAAAGAGAGTGGAGAAGGACTGTGAGATCGCGTTTGTCACGACAGGGGATCCGATCGGGCATGCGGCATATAAAAGGAGTATGTGCTTCCTCCTGGTCAAGGCTGTCCATGATGTGGCGGGACATGACAGGATCGAGAGGGTGCGGATCCATTTTTCCGTGGATAAAGGGTATTACTGTACAGTGGAAGGCGGTGTCGAACTGACGGAAGGATTCCTGGAGAAGGTATCCGCCCGGATGAGGGAGCTCTCTGCTGAAAAGATCGCCATCGGAAAGCGGAGTGTCCATACTTATGATGCGGTGGAAATGTTCCACAGGCACGGCATGTATGACAAGGAACGGCTGTTTGAGTACAGGCGCGTGTCAAAGGTCAATATATACAGCATCAATGAATTTGAAGACTATTACTATGGCTATATGGTGCCTGACGCGGGATGCCTGAAATATTTCTCCCTGCATCTGTACGATGAAGGCTTTGTGATCCAGATGCCTGCCAGGGAAGAACCGGAAAAGGTGCCGGAGTTTCAGCCCAGCCCGAAACTCTTTCGGGTGCTGAAGGAATCGGTGCTCTGGGGCGACTGTCAGGATATCGAGACTGTGGGCGCGCTGAATGATATGATTACAAAGAACGATATGCGGGAGGTAGTCCTGGTCCAGGAAGCCCATCAGGAACGGCAGATCGGAGAGATCGCCCAGAAGATCGCTGAGAAAGGGAATGTCAAGTTTGTCCTGATCGCAGGTCCCTCATCGTCGGGGAAGACGACTTTTTCGCACCGTCTTTCCATACAGCTGCGTGTAAACGGGATGAAGCCCCATCCGATCGCAGTGGACAATTACTTTGTGGACAGGGAGCACACGCCGAAGGATAAGGACGGGAATTATAACTTTGAATGCCTGGAAGCCATTGATATCGCGAAATTCAATGAGGATATGAAGGCTCTGCTGGAGGGGAAAGAAGTCTATCTCCCTGTCTTTGATTTTAAGACAGGGAAGAGGAAGTATGAGAACCGGCCGAAAAAGCTGGGGCCCCAGGATATCCTCGTCATAGAGGGGATCCACTGCCTGAATCCGAAGCTGACAGAGCTGATGGATGATGAAAATAAATTTAAGATCTATATCAGCGCTCTGACCCAGCTTAATATCGATGAACACAACCGGATCCCGAGCACGGACGGGCGGCTGATCCGCAGGATCGTCCGGGATGCCCGCACGAGAGGCGCTTCTGCCACGAAGACGATCGCCATGTGGTCCTCTGTGAGGAGAGGGGAGGAGGAAAATATCTTTCCTTTCCAGGAGCAGGCGGATGTGATGTTCAATTCCTCTCTGCTCTATGAGCTCGCTGTGCTCAAGCAGTATGTAGAACCGCTGCTGTTCGGCGTGGACAAAGATTCGGAGGAATATCTGGAAGCAAAGAGGCTGCTGAAGTTTTTTGATTATTTTGTCGGGATCGGAAGCGAATATATTCCGACGAATTCCCTGCTGAGAGAATTTATCGGGGGAGGATGTTTCCACGTATGAAAAAACTGAGGAGAAAATACAATGGAGAGAAAAAAGAGAGAGCGGTATATTGATGCGGCCCGGGGAATTGGCATTGCTCTTGTGGTGTTGGGGCATGTTATCATCACAGAAGGATATACTTCGGGCAGTGTTACTAAATTTATCTATTCTTTTCATATGCCGCTGTTCTTTTTTCTTTCCGGTTGGTGCAGAGCGCTTGGCGGGAGAGCGTCAGGCAGGGAAGGGCTGGCTCATTTGTGGAAAACGGTGAAAAAACTGTTTGTCCCGTATTTTATCTGGAGTTTTATTTATCTCTGCCTGGCTTACATCGGCGGGCCGGTCGACTGGGAAGAGCGGCTTCAGGCAGTCTTTACTTTCCGGGGGATTGCCCCGCTGTGGTTCCTGCCGGCATTGGGACTGTGCGAAGGGGCGCTTTATCTGGCACTTGCGGTCCGCAGGCATATCAGCAGGAGCATACAGCCTGTTTTGCTTCCGGTTTTATGTATACTGATGTATGCTGTGGCCTATGGAATGTATCAGTATTACAATAGTCCGGGATTCCCTGCCGCTGACAGGGTGCCGGTTTACCTGTACATTACGGCCGGCAGGTTTTTTGTAAGTTTTGCTGTTGTAATATCGGGTTATCTGGTATGCCGGCTTATGTCGCTGAATCTGTTTGAAAAACGCGGAAATCTGTTTTATTTTGTCTCGGGAGTGGTTATGCTTGTCCTGTGTTTTGCGGCAGCAGAATATACGGGACTTTCGGTGAATATGCATCTGTTTGCAGCTGACAGGCCCGGCTGGTTTTTCTTTACGGCTATGGCAGGGTCGGCAGGGCTGGTGTTTCTCTGTCGGGGAGGTGTGCGGTTTCTGTCGGTTTTCAGTGTGCTTGGCGTCTCATCGCTGGGAATCATGATCCTGCACTACCAGCCGTTTCCGTTTATGCATCTCGCGGTAAATCAGATGAAAAAGATCACTGGAATCCCTGCGGTCCAGATTGTGGCTGCCACGTTGATCGTGCTTGCTGTCAGCCTGGCGGGAACCTGGGTGTGCAGCCGCGGATGTTTTATTACAAATAATAACCGTGGGTTAAAGAGGGCTCAGGGAGATGATCTGAAAACAGTGAGATAAGATGATCGTACTGCCGGATTGGCGCAGCGGGGGATGTTGCATCCTCCGCATTTTCATGCTGATGGCAGAGTTTTGGACACAAAAAAACCTCGTCCAAAACGAGGTTTTTAAGTAGCGGAAACTGGATTTGAACCAGCGACACCACGGGTATGAACCGTGTGCTCTAGCCAACTGAGCTATTCCGCCATGATCTGGTTGGTATATGGGGCCTATAGGGCTCGAACCTATGACCCTCTGCTTGTAAGGCAGATGCTCTCCCAGCTGAGCTAAGACCCCATATTTTGGCGGGTTTCGAAGTCCTTTCCGCAACCCGCTTTGCTATTATACTATCAGGATGAGTCAAATGTCAACACTTTTTTTGAAAAGTTTTCGGCTTGTGCGGACTGAATTATTATGCCTTTACATGGAATTTGAGATTGGATTTATTGAAAAAGCAGCTGTATCGTGATAATATTAGAGAAATGGATATTTATACAAAAAATTAGAAAAATTATAAAGTTTTGAACGAAAATTAGTCGTTTTATTTTCATTATTAACTATGGAGGGGGAAACCATGAAAAAATCGAAAAGAGTCCTTGCGTTATGTCTCGCTGCAGGCATGATCCTTACGTCATTTCCGGCTTATGCAGATGATTCAGAATTTAATCCCAGTATCATTCAAAAAGATGGAACCGAAAAAGAATTTTTAAAGTCCGAAAATTTTCTGTATGAAATTCTGCCGGATGATACTGTATCGATATGCGGGTACGTCCTGGAAGAGGAAGACTCAGATTTATATATTGAGATCCCGTCAGTTATCGACGGAAAAGCTGTGAGTCAGATTGCAGAAGAAGCTTTTGCCTATAATGAAAAAATAAAGGCGATAATTATACCGGACAGCGTATCTGCTATTGGCAATGCAGCGTTTTATCATTGTAAAAACTTAAAAGTTATCGCGTTCTGCGGTGAAATACCAGGTTTTGGCATAACGGCAGTAGAAGGGAGCACCGGACTGGAAAATATATTTGCCCTTCAGTCTGCGGATTTGCTGGCGTTTTGTGCAATACTTTCTTCTGATTTGGGAAAAGAGAAAGCTGAAAACGTTGATATAAAGCAGTTTGAAAATATTGATGATCTCCGAAATACATATAATGAATATATACAATCT
Source organism: Candidatus Mediterraneibacter tabaqchaliae (assembly GCA_019120595.1). Taxonomy (GTDB): domain Bacteria; phylum Bacillota; class Clostridia; order Lachnospirales; family Lachnospiraceae; genus Mediterraneibacter; species Mediterraneibacter tabaqchaliae. The sequence continues at coordinate 7,043 of DWUV01000228.1, forward strand.
CTGGGTGGATCATCACCGCAGGATACTGATAAGGAGAAAAGTGAGGATCTCACGAGCGAAAAGGTGCAGGCTGATCCGGCTGTGCCGTTTGTTTCTCAGCAGGCAGAGCCTGCCGGAGAAAATGCGGATCCGGCGGTAAACGGAACGACTGCAGAAAGCGGGAATCTTAAAGCGGCTGATGTTTTAGATGTAAATCCAGAAAGTTCCAGCATTATTGCACAAGGAGAATGCGGTGATGGCCTGACCTGGACTTTGGACAGTGAAGATGTGCTCACGATTTCGGGTTCGGGAGAAATGACTTCATATACTTCTGCATCTGCACCGTGGGAGGCGTATAAAAAGGATATAACTGCGCTTGTTATAGAAGAGGGTGTGACAAGCATCGGGAATTATGCTTTTTACGGATGCAGCGGCCTGGAGAGTTTAGAGCTGCCGGAAGGTCTGGAGAGCATCGGGTATTCTGCGTTCTACCAGTGTACGGGGATGGCCGGGGGACTGGTGATCCCGGCGTCCGTGCAGGTGATAGGGGACCGTGCGTTCTATGGGTGTACCGGGCTGGACGGGAAGCTTGTGATAGAGGGCGGAGAGAAGTCGGTCGGGAACTATGC
>DWUV01000229.1 GCA_019120595.1 Candidatus Mediterraneibacter tabaqchaliae
GAGCCGCTGCGCTTCATGGCCTCCATGATCCGTCCGGGCATGGCTCCGATGTAAGTCCTCCGGTGCCCGCGGATCTCTGCTTCATCCCGGATGCCGCCCAGGCTGATGCGGACATATTCCCGCCCGAGCGCGCGGGCAATGCTCTGTCCGATACTGGTCTTCCCGGTGCCGGGGGCTCCGACAAAGAGAAGGATCGAGCCATACTGTTTTTTGTTCAGGGCCATGACAGCCAGCTGTTGGATAATGCGCTCTTTTACCTTTTTTAATCCGTAATGGTCTTCATCCAGGATATTCTCCGCGCGGGCCAGGTCGATGGGGGAGAATTCCGGCGCCTTCCACGACAGGCTTGTGACAAAGTCAAGGTAATCATACAGAAGCCCGTATTCATGGCTCTCTTTCCCTTCCTGGCGCATACGGTTCAGCACTTTTTCCGCCTCTCTGCGCGCCTCTTTGTTCATGCCGGACTCTGCGATCTTTTTCTCAAATTTCCTTACATCTGAAATGTTTTCAGGATGCATGTCATCGAGCTCTTTCTGCAGATAGTCGATCTGCTTTTTGAGCGCTGCCTCCCGGTAGAGCTGCTCCTGGCCGTCCTGCTGGGCCTCCTGGGCCTCGGCGGAGACTTTTGCCACCTCCATGAACTCATTGACTGCCTTCTCGATGAGGGCATATCTCGCCCTTACGGAATCTTCGGCAAGGATGGCGTACTTTTCATCAACACTCAGGTTCAGGTATTCTGACAGCGAAGAGACAAGGTCATAAATACTCTTGCGCTGAAGGATGAAGCCTCTCGCCCAGATCCCCCACTGGTAATTCTGGACAAACCTGAGAAGAGAAGTCCGGACGTCGGCGAATATTTTCTGCTGTTCTTTTTCGGACAGGTCCCCGACCGAAGGGCGGACCGCAAATGCGGCGCGCACTTCGCCGTCTTCAATGACCGGGCTGATGATCTCTACCCGGTCGATCGTGCGGATCTGGATCACATCCTCATCGCTTACGGACTCCACTCTGGCGGAGAGACCGATCGGATAGAAATCCTCTGCCTGCAGGCCGTTTTCTTCTGTGTCGGTCCTGAGAAGCGTGAACAGGATCTGCGTCCCGGGTTTTAATTCATCCGCACGGCCGGCAAAGAAGTCTTTCTTAAAATAATATGTTACATCAGATAACAACAATATATTATAAACAGGCTGTATAAACATATAAATCCCTCCTATTCTTTTGTCAGCACTCGATATATGAGAGTGCTAAATGCTTATTATAGAAAGTTAGCACAGAAAAAACGCAATGTCAATAGGCGGGGATTTCCAGGGAAAACAGCGGCGGCAGCCGCAGTAAGCACGTAGTGCGGTTTTCCGAATGGCGCGGGCTGAACGGATACTGTTGTACATATATATAAGGAAAGCGTCCTTGACATTGTCAAAAATAGTTGTTATATTACAGATAGAACAAAATGAATTTCTACGCCTGGCGACGGGCTGTTCAAAAGTGATAGATGGCAGATCCTGAGGAGATGCCGGTGAGTTGCAGATGCAGGAGGGTGAGTGAAATGGCAGAAAAAAGAGATTATTATGATGTGCTGGGCGTCGGCAGAAATGCGGATGAGACCCAGATAAAGAAAGCGTACCGCAGGCTTGCGAAGAAATATCATCCTGATACAAATGCAGGGGACGCAGACGCGGAACAGAAATTTAAGGAAGTTACAGAAGCTTATAATGTGCTGAGCGATAAGGAAAAGAGGAAGATGTATGACCAGTTCGGCCATGCGGCATTCGACCAGAGCGGAGCGGGAGGTCCGTGGAATGGGGCAGGCGGTCCGTGGAACAGCGCCGGCGGCGCGGGAGGAGCCGGGAATGGTTTCTGGCGTTCATACGGCGGTCCCCAGGGCGGATATCAGGAGTATCATTTTGAAGGCGGCAATATGGATGAGATGTTCGGGGATATTTTCGGAGATATCTTCCATCACGGCGGATCCGGCGGGAGAAGCACATCCGGCGCAGGCGGAAGCCGCGGAAGTTTCGGCGGTTCATCGGGCTTCGGCGGCTTTGACGGCGCGTCTGGATTCGGCGGCTTTGGCGGCGGGAACTTCAGCCGGAAGGGCCAGGATGTACGCGCGCAGGTAGAGGTCAGCTTTGATGAGGCTGCCTTCGGATGCGATAAGGTGATCCGCCTCCAGGATCCGGCGGCAGCCGGCGGGGCAGTGCAGTCTCTCCAGGTACACATCCCGGCAGGGATCGATACCGGCAAGACAGTGCGCCTGAAAGGAAAAGGGATGCCCGGCGTAAACGGCGGGGAGAACGGTGACCTGCTGCTTGGAGTGACGGTCCGGGGAAAGGATGGCTATGAGAGGAAAGGCATGGACGTCTATACGACAGTGCAGATCCCGTTCACGACAGCAGTGTTCGGCGGCGAAGCAGTCGTCAGCACGCTGTACGGCAATGTGCTGTGCAAGATAAGGAAGGGCATGCAGTCCGGGACAAAGATCCGGCTGAAGGGCAAGGGGATCGTGTCCATGAAAGATTCGTCCGTGCACGGCGACCAGTATGTCACGGTACAGATCCAGGTGCCGCGCAGCTTGAGCCCGGAAGCGGAGCGGAAGCTCAGGGAGTTCCAGGCGGCGTGCGCGGGGCGCGCGCAGACGGCCTGACAGGCGGCAGCAGCCGCATGAAATGCGCGATCGCATGCGGGATGACATGCAGGTGCAGAATGGGATGCAGAATGCGAATGAGCGGAACGTGGAATGAGTTGCGTTTAAAAGACGGATTTGTTATGATAGGGGTGATACAGCAGACACAGCCTCCGGCAGTACTGCCGGAGGCATTTTTTGTTTTGCGGGAGGTCCCGGGGAGCGGCGTTTCGGAAAGGCGTCCCGGGGATCTGCGCGGGAACTGACAGACAGAAAGGATAGGGATTATGAAGATTGGGATTGGGAATGATCATTCCGCATTAGAGATGAAGAAAGAGATCATCGCATTTTTGGAGGAGAAAGGACATGAAGTCGTAGATTACGGCACGAACTCAGCAGAGAGCTGTGACTATCCGGTCTACGGCGAGATCGTGGCGCGCGCGGTAGCGGCGGGCGAGGTAGAGCAGGGGATCCTGATCTGCGGGACAGGCCTCGGGATCTCACTGGCGGCGAATAAGGTAAAGGGCATCCGCGCGGCAGTGTGCAGCGAGCCATTTACGGCGAAAATGGCGCGCGCCCACAATAACTGCAATATCCTTGCCTTCGGCGCCAGAGTGGTGGGGCCGGAGCTGGCGAAGATGATCGTGGAGACATGGCTGGACACGGACTTTGAAGGCGGACGCCATCAGAGAAGAGTGGATCTGATCATGGAAATCGAAAACAAGGAGCAGTGATGCATGCTTATTATCTTTCCCAGTGGGTGCTGTTTTTCTTTATTTACAGCTTTATCGGCTGGGTATGGGAAAGCTGCTATGTCTCTGTGAGAAAGCGCCGGTGGGTAAACAGAGGGTTCATGCACGGGCCCATGCTGCCTCTGTACGGCTCCGGGGCGCTGGTAGTCCTGATCAGTACCATCGGCGTCCGGGAAAATATGGCGCTGATCTTTCTCCTGGGAATGCTGGCGGCCACTGTTCTGGAATATTTTACCGGGGCAGCGATGGAGCGGCTCTTCCATGTGAGGTACTGGGATTACAGTAACCAGAAGCTGAATCTCCACGGTTACATCTGCGTATCCTCTTCCCTGTGCTGGGGATGCTTTTCCGTCCTGCTCGTGAGGGCGGTGCATGTGCCCATCGAGACGGCAGTGCTCAGGATCCCCCTTGCTGCGGCAGAGGGCGCGGCGCTCGTGCTGTCAGTGGCAGCGGCAGTGGACCTGACACAGTCCTTCAACGAGGCGATGGACCTGAAGCGGATCCTCTCCCAGCTCGAGGAGAGCAGGGAGCAGATACGGAAGCTCCAGGAAAGGCTCAAAGTCGCGGCGGAAGACGCGAAGGAGGACTACCTGCGTTATTCCGGGGAGCGCAGCCGGAAGAGGCTTTCGCGCAAGGCCGCGTATCTTGAACGGATCGACATGAAGCGTCAGGAGAGGCGCAGGCAGCTGGAAGAACTGTACCAGAGGGCAGAGCAGCTTCTTAAAGAAGAGATCCCGTCCAGAGTCGGGGAGATGATCGGGGAAGAGCGAAGGGAAGAGCTTGCGGCTCTCCGCCAGAATATCCGCCGGGAGATCGGGAAAATGGGAGAGCGCACGGACCGCAGCTATCTGCATGCCGCGCGCCATCTCTGGAGAAATCCCACCGCGGTATCCGAGCGGTTCAGGGATGCGCTTGACGAATTGAGAAAAAATATGGGGGACAGAAACAGATGACAAAAAAACAGCGGGCATTCGAAGTGATCGAACGCCTGAAGAAAGAGTACCCGGACGCAGGTTGTACGCTGGATTACGACCAGGCGTGGAAACTGCTGGTCAGTGTCCGCCTGGCAGCGCAGTGTACGGACGCCCGCGTAAATGTAGTCGTGGAAGGCCTGTATGAAAAATACCCGGATGTGGATGCCCTGGCAGCCGCGGACGTGGATGATATCGAGGAGATCGTCCGGCCGTGCGGACTGGGGCGGAGCAAGGCCCGGGATATCAGCGCGTGCATGAAGATCCTGAGAGATGAGTACGGCGGGAAGGTGCCGAATGATTTTGACGCACTCCTGAAACTCCCCGGCGTGGGGCGCAAGAGCGCAAACCTGATCATGGGAGATGTATTCGGAAAACCTGCGATCGTGACGGATACCCACTGTATCCGCCTGGTGAACCGCATCGGGCTCGTAGACGGGATCAAAGAGCCGAAGAAGGTGGAGATGGCGCTGTGGAAGATCATCCCGCCTGAGGAGGGGAGCGATTTCTGCCACCGTCTTGTCTATCACGGAAGGGACGTGTGCACAGCAAGGACAAAGCCTCACTGCGAGAAGTGCTGCCTTGCGGATATCTGTAAAAAAGCCGGGGTATAATATCTGGCAGTTTCTTTTATTCACACCGAAAAGGAGGATCGTATGAAAAGTATCAAACTGAGAGAAAACTTTTACTGGACAGGTATCATCGATGACAAGCTCCGTGTATTTGACATCATCATGTACACGGAATTTGGCACGACATACAATTCGTATGTGATGAAGGCCGGGGACAAGACTGTGCTTTTTGAGACAGCAAAGGCGAAATTTTTTGACGAGTATCTTGAAAAATTAAAAGAAGTAACCGATGTGCATAAGATCGACTATCTTGTGGTCAGCCACACGGAGCCGGACCACGCGGGGAGCGTGGAGATGCTGCTGGATTTAAGCCCGCAGATGAAGATCATCGCTACCGGCTGCGCGCTGGGCTTCCTCAAGGAGATCGTGAATAAAGATTTTGTGGGGATCCCTGCCAGGGACGGGGAAAAGATGACGATCGGGAACCGCACGCTCCGGTTCCTGTTTGTCCCGAACCTCCACTGGCCGGATACCATGTACACATTTATCGAAGAAGAACAGATCCTTGTGACATGTGATTCCTTCGGTTCCCATTACTGCCTGCCGGAAGTCGTCTCCACGGAAATCAAAAACGAGGCGGATTACCAAAGTGCGCTGAAATATTATTACGACTGCATCATCGGGCCGTTCAAGCCGTATATGCTGAAAGCGCTGGACCGCGTGGAGGAGATGGATATCTCCATGGTCTGCACGGGACACGGGCCGGTGCTCGTGGGAGACCGCATCAAAGCGGTCATGAAACAGTACAGGGAGTGGTCCACAGTAGTGAACCCGAACCCGAAAAAGACGGTCATCATTCCCTATGTGAGCGCCTATGGCTATACGAAGACGCTGGCGGAGAAGATCGCGGAGGGTGTAAAGGACAGCGGGGATATCGATGTGCGTTCTTATGATATGGTAGAGGCGGACGCAGCGAAGGTAAACGAAGAGCTGCTCTTCGCGGACGGCATCCTTCTGGGGACGCCGACCATCGTCGGCGAAGCGCTGAAGCCGATCTGGGACCTGACGCTTAATATGTTCCCGGGGACCCACGGCGGGAAGTTCGCCGGGGCTTTCGGAAGCTACGGTTGGAGCGGAGAGGGCGTGCCCCATATCACGGAGCGGTTAAAGCAGCTCAGGATGAAAGTATCAGAAGGATTCCGCGTCCGTTTCAAACCGTCTGAGGCAGACCTTGTCAGCGCTTATGAGTACGGGTATCAGTTCGGCTGCATTGTCCAGGATAAGGAGCCTGTGAAGCCGAAGAAGAAAGGCGCGCGCAGCCTGGTGAAATGTCTTGTGTGCGGCGAGATCTTTGACTCTTCCATCGAGATCTGCCCGGTATGCGGGGTGGGGAAGGAGAATTTCGTCCCCGTGGAAGTGGAAGAGAGCGGATTTACCAATAATACGCAGGAGTATTATGTGATCCTGGGCAACGGCGCGGCCGGGTTCAATGCTGCCAAAGCGATCCGGGAGAGAGATAAGACGGGAGCGGTCATCCTGATTTCTGATGAGCCTTATGCAGCGTATAACCGCCCGATGCTGACCAAGTCAATCGTGGCGGGATTGAGCGCGGAGCAGATCGCCATCGAAGGACCGGACTGGTATGAGCAGAATAAGGTATGGCAGATGCTCGGGAAACGGGTGGAGTCCGTGGACATGAAGGAAAAGGAAGTCCTGCTCGACAGCGGGGAAAAAGTGCATTTCACAAAGCTGATCTATGCGCTCGGGAGCGAATGCTTTATCCCGCCGGTCCGGGGGGCTGACCTTCCGGAGGTCATCGCGATCCGCAGGCTCTCTGATGTGGAGAAGCTGGAAGGGCTCATGGAGAGTGCGTCCAGGGCTGTCGTGATCGGCGGAGGCGTGCTCGGGCTGGAAGCTGCATGGGAGCTGAAAAAGGCCGGGCTGGACGTGCAGGTGCTCGAAGTGGCCCCGGTGCTCATGGGACGTCAGCTGGATGCAGGCTCCGCGGAAATCTTAAAAGAGACAGCAGCGAAAAACGGAGTGGAGATCCATACGGGCGTGTCTGTGGCAGCGATCGAGGGCGACGGGCATGTAAACGGCGTCCGTCTTGACGACGGGACTGTGATCCCGGCAGAGCTGGTCGTGATCTCCGCAGGTGTGCGGGCGAACACAGGCCTGGCGAAGGAGATCGGACTGGAGACCGGTCGGGCTGTCAAGGTGGATTCCCGGATGGAGACGAGCGTGCCGGGCGTGTACGCGTGTGGAGACTGTGCGGAATATGAGGGCGCAGATTACGCGATCTGGCCTGAGGCTGTGGAACAGGGCCGCATAGCGGGTGCAAATGCGGCAGGAGAGGCTCTGGAATATGAGCCCGTGGCGGCTGCGCTTACCTTCCACGGCATGAATACAGCACTCTTTGCGGCAGGCGATAACGGGAAGAATCCGGACCTGCTGTATAAGACGGTGGAATACCGCGATATGGGCAAAGGGCAGTACAGGAAATACTATTTCCTGAACAACAGGCTGTCCGGAGCGATCCTGATCGGGGACCTGTCGGAGATGGCGAAGATGACAGAAGCACTGGGCAGGCATGCGCAGTACAAAGATGTGATCTCGTAATAATATAGAAATTTTATTATACAGAAGAGGAAAGACAGATGGCGTCTTATCATGTTTATCAGCTCCTTTGGATCTTTTTTGTTTATTCCTTTATCGGCTGGTGCGGCGAGGCCGCGATGGCTGCGGTGCGCCGGCACAAGTTTGTAAACCGGGGATTCGTCAGCGGACCCCTCTGCCCTGTCTACGGGGCAGGGGCCGCCGCTGTGGCGGTCTTCCTGCCGGAGCTCCATGACCGGTTGTTCTTCCTGTTCCTCGGGGGAATGATCGTGACTACCTTCGTGGAATATCTGACAGGGAGACTCCTGGAGCTGATCTTCCACAGAAAATGGTGGGATTATTCGGACGAGAAATTTAATCTGGACGGGTATGTATGCTTGAAAAATTCCGCCATATGGGGACTGTGTTCTGTGCTCATGATCTGCTTTTTCGATCCGCTCCTGTGCAGGCTCATCGATCTGATCCCCAGGCTGGCTGGAGATATCCTTCTCTGGATATCTGGAGCGCTTTTGGTGATCGATGCCGTGGGTTCAGGGGTCGCGGTGCTCGGATTAAAGAAGAAGCAGAGCAGGATCACCCAGATCACGGAAGAACTCCACAAGACATCAAAACTGCTGGAAAATGCACTGACCACCCGAATCCAGAGGCGTATGGTCAGAGCCTTCCCGAACATAGAGGGGACAGAGGGCGCAAGAGTAAAGACAAAGGAAGAACGCTTCGCCCGGGGCTGCGGTTTCTTCAAGCTTGCCAGCCTGTTTATCCTGGGGGCTTTCCTTGGAGATATCGTGGAGACGGTTTTCTGTCTGGCGACGACCGGCAGGTTCATGAGCCGGAGCAGCCTGGTGTTCGGGCCGTTCAGCATTGTGTGGGGGCTTGCGTGCGCGCTCCTGACATGGATCCTGTACCGGTACCGGGATAAGAGCGACCGGTATATCTTTGTGTTCGGTACGGTCCTCGGCGGGGCGTATGAGTATGTGTGCAGTGTGTTCACGGAGATGGCATTCGGGACTGTGTTCTGGGATTACAGCAAGATCCCGTTTAACCTGGGCGGAAGGATCAATCTCCTGTACTGTTTTTTCTGGGGGATCGCCGCGGTCGTGTGGATGAAAGGCGTGTATCCTTTCCTGTCCCGGTGGATCGAGAAACTCCCTGCCCGGGCGGGAAAGATCTTGTGTTCTGTCCTTCTCGTCCTGCTTGCCGCAGACATGGCTGTCTCGGCGCTGGCTCTCGCAAGGTACTCAAAGCGCCAGGCAGGGGAAGCGGAACAGACTGCTGTAGGGCAGGCGCTGGATGAGTTCTTCCCGGATGAGTTCATAGAAAAAAGGTACGAGAACCTGAAGCTGACGGACTGATGGAGCAAATTTTCTGATAAATTTTTCTCTGAAAAATCTTTCTGAAAAAAATCTTGCATTTCTGACGCAGATGTGATAACATATCACTCGTGTCAGAGATGACGCGGGTGTAGTTCAATGGTAGAACACCAGCCTTCCAAGCTGGATACGTGGGTTCGATTCCCATCACCCGCTTTTTTTGCTGCCTAAAATCAGAGAATTTGTGCCGACACGCCCAGGATGTGTTATACTGAGAGAAAACATAAGAAAAGCAGGAGACAGATTATGAGATTTAATTGGACAGACAATGTTGTAATGCGCGCGATCGGAAAAATAGGGGACTTGATATGCCTGAATGTACTGTGGCTGATCTGCTGCATACCGGTCATAACCATCGGGGCGTCCACCACAGCGCTGTATACGGTAATGCTGAGGCTGGTAAGGAACGAAGAAGGATACATTATCCGGGGATTTTTCAAATCATTTAAATCAAATTTCAGGCAGAGCACGATCATCTGGATCATCTTACTGCTCCTCGGTATCGTATGGACCGTGGATTTCCGGGTGGCAGGCATGATACCCGGGACAGTCGGTATCGTACTGAGCGCGATTTTCATGGTTCTCGGTTTTATGCTGCTCGCTGTGACGGTCTACATATTCCCGCTGACCGCAAGGTATGAGAACGGCATCAAGGATACTTTTAAGAACGCGCTGATCCTGGCTGTGGCCAAACTGCCTTATACTTTTGTGATGGCAGCGGTCATTGTAGTGGCGGTGATCGCATCCCTGTGGAGCACGGTTACTCTGATGTTTGCCCTCCCGCTCTGGCTGCTCATCGGGGGCGCGCTTATCGCATGGATCAATTCTTATTTACTGAGAAGGGTGTTTGTAATATTTGAAGGCAGTGAAAGTGCAGCGGAGGAGGAGAACAAAGGATGAATTTTCTGGAAGAACGTATCGTAAAGGACGGAGTTGTAAAAGAAGGGAATGTACTTAAGGTAGACAGCTTTCTGAACCATCAGATGGACATTAAGCTCCTGGACCAGATGGGCGCGGAGTTCAAGCGCCGTTTTGCAGGAAAGCCGATCAATAAGATTCTTACCATCGAGGCGTCCGGGATCGGGATCGCCTGTGTGGCTGCCCAGCATTTCGACGTTCCCGTAGTATTTGCAAAGAAATCCCAGAGCATCAATCTGGACGGGGAAATGTATGTGGCGGAGGTCGAATCCTTTACACACAAGTGCAAAAATCACGTGATCGTGGCGCAGAAATTCCTGACGCCGGAGGACCATGTGCTTATCATAGACGATTTCCTCGCCAATGGATGCGCGCTCCAGGGACTGATCCAGATCGTACAGTCCGCAGGCGCGACAGTGGAGGGCATCGGTATTGCCATTGAGAAAGGATTTCAGTCAGGCGGGCGTATCATCCGCAACCTCGGGTTCCAGTTAGAGTCACTGGCGATCGTGGACGGGATGGACGCGGCGACCGGGGAGATCCAGTTCCGCGACCAGGATGCGGCGGACAGCGGCGTGGTGAAAAGGGCGGAAGGAGAAATATGCAGGAGCTCCACATTGGATTAAAATCTGTATTTGTGGGGAACCTTCCTTGTAGAAATAACGTCCGAAAACCGCCGGTTTGTTGCAGGACGTTTTCGCGGCGGGCGGGGATATGGCTCAGGTTCCGGTTCCGTAATCTGGGAAAGACGTAAAAAGAATGGGATACGGCTAAGGACAATTCCAAAGCGGAAGATTCGCCTGCGGCTCAGGCATCCGCTTTGAAATTAACGCCGCATCCCATTCTTTTAAGTCTTTCCGGCAGATTACTCCAAGTCACCGTCGCCATATCCCCGCCCGCCGCGAAAGGCGCATCAAAGGGGCCGGTTTTCTGCGCACATCCGGTCGGAAGGTCCCCGCAGGCAAATGCAGGATTTCGAAACAGGGTGAGAGGGGAGCTTCAGCGGCGGAACAAGAAGTTTTACCAATCGAAAGGGACCGCGGACTTCCGGGAGAGGGTCCGCCGTTCGATTTGGCGCAGCGAGCCGCGCCTCTCTGGTCATAGAATTCTGCCTGCTGGGGGGATTTTATCTTTTGGCGGAGAGTTTTTCCCCATTGTATGTTTTTCCTGCCTTATGGAGTGGAACCGATGCCAGCCATATCCCCGCGCTGAATACGTCCTCGACACCTGCGCTTCACTGTTTCCGGATGTTTAGTCAGTAAGAAGTCTCCCCCACAAATCCAGATTCTTCTCTTTTAAGAAATTCTTCAATTTTTCCCTTACAAAATATTAGAAAATGTAAGTTAATATGCGTTTACCATATAATTACAAGGAGGATGCTGTGAGAAATATTATATGTGTAAACAATCTGTATAAGCTGTACCGCATCGGCGATTCAGCTGTGCGCGCGCTGGACGGCGTGAGCTTCTGCATCAGGGAGGGGGAATTCTGCGCGATCGTGGGCACCTCCGGATCGGGCAAATCCACCCTGCTGAATCTGCTTGCCGGACTGGAGCGGCCGACCCGGGGCGAGGTTGTCATAAGCGGACGGCATATTGAAAAGCTTAAGGAGGATGAGCTGGTAAGGTTCCGCAGGGAAAATGTGGGGTTTATCTTTCAGTCGTTCCACCTGCTGGGGACGATGAATGCGCTGGAAAATGTGGCGCTTCCTCTTACATTCCGGGGAGAGGCGAGACGAAAGAGAATGGAAAAAGCAGAACGCATGCTGGAGCTGGTAAATCTGGGAAAGCACAAGATGCATATGCCGAATCAGATGTCCGGCGGGCAGCAGCAGAGAGTGGGGATCGCGCGGGCGCTCGTGGCTGATCCGAAGATCATCTTTGCGGATGAACCGACGGGGAACCTGGATTCCCATACTTCGGAGGAAGTGATGCGCCTGATGCAGAAGATCGTGAGAGAACAGGGAAGGACGCTGGTCATGGTGACCCACGATCCCCACGAGGCAGGGTATGCGGACCGGGTGGTACATATCATGGACGGCAAGATCGTACGGATACAGGAAAACAGGAGGGACAGTGAGAATGAGAACAAATAGGCGGACAATGTTAAAGAGGACAGCAGCCGCAGTGTTGTGCGCGGCATTTTTACTGCCAATGGCCCTGCCGGCGGCGGTGTACGCGGGAGAGGTGCCGGCGGGAGCGCAGACAGGAATGCAGGCAGGAGCGCAGGCAGGAACGCAGGCGGGAACGAAGGCAGGAGCAGGCAGGACGCTTGCGCGTATACAGCTCAGCATAGGCGACGGACAGAAAACGCCGGTTTTCCGTGCGGGTGAGAAAGCGGAGCTCCGGATCAGCGTAAAAAATACAGGAAATACGGATGCGCAGAATGTACGGATCGCTCCGGTCATAAAGTCGGAGGCTGACTGGCCGTTTGAGCTGGACCAGCTTAATTATGACCGGAATCTGGGAGCGGTAGAAGCCGGGGAAAAGGCGGACGCAGTATGGGGCGGCGGAGATGCGCCTCTCACAGTGAAAAAAAGCGTGACCGGAAAGGCATATAAACTAACGTTCCGGATCACATATGATGACGGTGAAAAAGCATATGAAGCGGAAAAATATGTCTTTGTAAAAACAGAGGCCAACCCCGGATCCACGGATGAAGATCCCTCCGGGGGAGCAGGGAACGGAGGCAGCCAGGGCAGCGGGAAACCGTCAGGAAATCCCCAGGCTCCCGGCGGGCAGATTTCCGGCGGGCAGGGTTCCGGCGGGCAGGGTTCCGAAAGCCAGATGGCGGGGGCCGGAGGGAATGGAACGGCAGCAGAGCCGGAAGCGGGAAGTGTATATAACAGTGAGCCGTCAGCTGCCGGAGGCGGTTCTGCCAGTATTTCCGTGCCGAGAGTCATTGTCACCGGGTTCAGTACCGAACCGGGGGAAGTGCGCGCGGGAAGCAACTTCAGGCTGGTCGTGCATTTGAAGAACACATCGTCCCGGACAGGAGTTTCGAATCTGCTTTTTGATCTGCAGGCTCCTTCATCAGGGACAGAAGAAGCGGCGGAGGCGCCGGCATTTCTCCCGGCATCGGGGTCCAGCTCCATTTATGTGGACAGTATACCGGCGGGCGGCACAAAAGATATATCCATTGAGCTCAACGCCCGGGCAGACCTGGTGCAGAAGCCGTACAGTATCACTATGAACATGAAATACGAGGACAGCGGGGCAGCTCAGTATGAAGCGCAGTCCAGCCTCGCGATCCCGATCCGTCAGGAAGCCAGATTTGAATTCAGTAAGATGCAGATCGCCCCGGATACGGTATCTGTCGGCGAGGAGGCAAATATCTCCTGCAGTCTGTATAACCTGGGGCGTGTGAAGATGTACAATGTAAAAGCACGCTTTGAGGGAAAGATGATCGATACGCAGGAGCAGTTCATCGGGAATCTGGATGCGGGGGCAACGGGAACGATCGATGTCATCGTAACTGCAAAAAAGGCAACCCAAGGAAGCGGAGAGTGTAAGCTGGTGCTGACTTATGAGGACGATGCTGGGAATGTAAGCACCTCGGAACAGAAGTTTAAAATGACGGTCCTTGAAGAGACGGCAACGGAAGATACAGAAATGATGCCGGATGCTGTGCCGGAGGAAAACGGAAGCCCGGCCGTCCCTGCTGCTGCGGCCCTGGCAGTCATTGCAGCTGCAGCAGGAGGCGCAGTGGTCTTTAGAAAACACAGGAAGAAAAAGAACCATGAAGCGGAAGAGGAGGAGCTGTTCGATGAGGTGGAGCGATTTACTGAGGATGAGCATTCACAGCCTTAAGCGGAGAAAGCTGCGGACTTTCCTCACTGTGCTCGGCGTTGTGATCGGAACCGCCTCTATCGTAGTCATGATCTCTCTGGGGCTTGGGCTCCAGGAATCCATGTATGCGGAAGTTGAGAAAAACGGCGGGACCACAGCTCTTACAGTGACCGGCAGGACGGATGGCCCAATGGAGTCCGCAGGAGGATCCGGGGATGCTTCCGGCGAGAATGAACAAAAATATGTTACGGATGACCTGATCGAAGAACTGCGGTCGCTGGAGCATGTGAAAAGCGCGGAACCAGTGCTCGATCTGTCTGCTGTTGCGGTAAAGGGGAGATATGAGGGGAGTCTTGAGCTGTGCGGCATGACACAGGAAGGGCTGGAATCGCTCGATCTGGAGCTTGAGGCAGGCGGGAAACTGCCTGACGGAGACAGCGCGCAGCTGGAGCTGGTCTACGGAAATGCAGTCCTTACGAATTTTTATGACAAAGGGACAGGAAAGACATACTGGGATACAGGGGAAGCGCCGGACATTGACCTGAAGAATGACAACCTGTTTCTGATCCTTGACCAGGACGGGTATTATCAGTCCCAGAATCCCCCGGGAGCCGGGGACGCGGAAAGCGGAGACGGGGCGTCCGGGAGCGGGACGCAGGGGATACAGCCGCAGGCAGCCCCTAAAAAATATGTGGTAAAAGGCAGCGGCGTGTTGGCCGGCGGTATGGACAGCTATAATGCAGACTCGTATAAAGCGTACTGTGACCTTGATCAATTAAGAGAATATCTGAAGAAGGAATTCAGGGGGCGTGTGATACCCGGGCAGCCTTCCACGAAGAGCGGAAAGCCCTACAGCAGATTTGTATACAGTTCTGCAAAAGTCCAGGCGGATGATATGGACCAGGTAGAGCGATTGACCTCCGTGATCCGCAGTATGGGCTATAATGTAGAGACAAACGCAGAGTACATTGACAGCATGAAAAAACAGTTTGCCATGGTCCAAGCTGTCCTGGGCGGGATAGGAGCTGTATCGCTTTTAGTGGCGGCGATCGGTATCGCGAATACGATGATGATGTCCATTTACGAGCGGACGAAAGAGATCGGGGTCATGAAGGTGATCGGATGCGGACTGAAGAATATCAGACAGCTTTTCCTGATGGAAGCCGCATTCATCGGACTGGCCGGCGGCGTCATCGGGAATCTGTTAAGCCTGGCCATGTCGGCCGTGGTCAATACATTTGTCTCAGGAGGGAGCATGGGGATATCAGGCAATCTGTCCTTTGTGCCAGTGTGGCTTGTCCTTGTCTCGACAGCTTTTGCCGTATTTGTAGGCACAGCGGCGGGATACTTCCCGGCGCGCAGGGCGATGGCGCTGAGCCCGCTGGAAGCGATCCGCAGCCAGTGACGGTACATGAGGCATGGAGAAGGCGGGGGTCCGCAAAAAAACAGGTGACCGAGGGATCATTCCTCGATCACCTGTATTTCCAGATAATCAAAATCAATGGAATCTACAAAATTATCCTGGTAAAACCTCGCTTTGGCATGCCGTTTGAACTCTGCGACCGTGGCGTCCAGCCAGAGCGGTTTGCTCAGGTCAAATTCATAGCAGATCTGATCCAGAGCGTTAAATATCTTGTGCGTGCGGGTGTCGTCGGTCTCATCGCAGATCACGGTATCCCGCAGCATTCTGTTATCTTTAAATTCTTTTCCCCATAGACGAAACATAAGAGCGCTCCTTGTGCAATAAGATTTCTTCCTGCTATTCTAACACAGACGGGAAGAAAAGTCATCCGCTGAACGGATTTTGGCGAAAATCTTCCGTTGCCTGTGAAGGTGCTTTTTGTTATAGTATTAAAGGGACAAAGGGCACAGCCCTTGAGCGGAGCGATATTGACATAGCGGTCTCTGGAGTGGGGGAATTCGACGCGCTCCTGGAAGAAGTTGAGGAAATCCCTACTTTGTATACAGTAGATCTTCTGGATATGGATACATGCGGGAATGGATTATTGTTGGAGGACATCAGGCAGTATGGACGAAAAATTTAGAAGAAGATTGTCAGAAGATCATCCGGGATTATATAGATAAACTGTATGAATTCAGGAATTGGGTGCACAGGGCACTGATAGAAGATCAGGAGGGAGAAGAGAAATGATCAGAGTATGTAAAGATGCAGATATCGCGGCTCTGGAAGGATATCTGAAAGACGAGCCGTACGGAAAGGCGATCGCGGCGGCGCTGGCTGAATTCGGGGCAGAGGCGCCTTTTGAGACTGTGTATATCGATGAGGAACCGGGCGGAGAGGACGCGGAGAAAAAAGTGCGCGGCGTATATCTCTGGCTTCACGGGACGCTCATCCTTTACTGTAAGGAGAACCAGGTGGGGATCGATTTCCTGGAGGAGATGATGGGGATCGAGGCTCCGCGCATGGTGGCGGGCAGAAAGGATAATGTCAATATTGTCAGCTGGCTGCTCACGGATTATGATATGGAGACGGGAAAAGCCCTGCCGGAGTTTACAGATAGAGAAGGCAGCCCGGTGGAATGCCTGGGAAGAGCGGAACATGAAGGCGAGTGGGCAGTCCTGCGGAGATAAGGGAGAAGACACAGAGAGGTAAGGAACATATGAAAAAGATACTGGACAGGATATTTGTAGACGGGTTGAGCGGTATGGCGCAGGGGCTGTTCGCCACATTGATCATCGGTACGATCATCCAGCAGATCGGGACATTTGCCGGCGGGGAGATCGGCGATCTGATCTATCTGGTCGGGAAGGTGGCGGCAGGGCTGACCGGCGCCGGGATCGGCGCCGGCGTGGCGCGCAAGCTGGATGCAGGGCATCTGGTCATCGTGTCTGCGGCAGTGGCGGGCATGGTCGGCGCGTTCGCGGGAGATCTGCGCGCAGGGACGCTGATCTCGGACGGAAGCCTGGTCCTCTCAGGACCGGGAGAGCCGCTGGGAGCATTTGTGGCGGCGTATGTCGCGATCGAGCTGGGGATCCTGATCTCGGGGAAGACAAGGCTGGATATCATACTGACGCCCCTGGTCTGCATCGGAGCCGGCTCAGCGGTCGGCCTGCTTGTGGGACCGCCGATCTCCGGGTTCATGGCATGGCTGGGATCTCTGATCAACTGGGGCACCGAGCAGCAGCCGTTCCTTATGGGGATCATAGTGTCCGTCCTCATGGGGATGATCCTGACGCTGCCGATCAGTTCAGCTGCCCTGGGAGTGATCCTGAATCTGTCCGGGCTGGCGGCAGGGGCGGCTACAGTGGGCTGCTGCTGCAATATGATCGGATTTGCCGTGGCGAGCTGGCGGGAAAATAAATTCAGCGGTTTTCTGGCCCAGGGCATCGGGACGTCCATGCTCCAGGTGCCGAATATCGTGCGGCATCCTCTGATCTGGCTTCCTGCGATCCTCTCCAGCGCCATCCTGGGACCGGTGGGGACAATGCTTTTCCATATGACGAACAATGCGACCGGCTCGGGCATGGGGACAGCCGGGCTGGTGGGACCGCTTATGACATGGCAGGTCATGACGCAGACAGAATCAGGCACGATCGTGCTCCTTAAGATCCTGCTGATCCAGTTTCTCCTGCCTGCGGTGCTGACGCTTCTGATCTCCGAGTTCATGAGGAAAAAGAAATGGATCCGTCCGGGGGATATGAAGCTGGAGCTGTAAAAAACAGGGGCTCAGCCAGCCGGCTGGGATAATACTAAAAAGAGTATAAAATAGAGTGAACTCTGTGACAGAAAACACAAAATATGGTACAATCTTATCTGAGATAAAACGACCAATGGGGGATATCCGCGATGAAAGGTGAACAACAGGTTGAGGCTGCATTGAAAAGCTACGAGGATGTCGATAGTTGGAAAACAGTTATCTTTCTCTACAATGCAGCTCTGAAAGAAGTAGAAACAAAGCTGGAGATATTAAATGAGGAATTCCAGCATGTACACCAGTACAACCCGATCGAGCATATCAAGACGAGGATCAAGACGGCGGAGAGTATCGTGAAGAAGCTCAAACGTTACGGATACGAGGCGTCCATTGAAAATATGGTGCGGTATATCAATGATATCGCGGGCGTGAGGCTGATCTGTTCTTTTACGTCAGATATCTACCGTCTGGCGGAGATGATCGGCAATCAGAGCGATCTGAAGGTGCTGTCGATCAAGGATTACATAAAGAATCCGAAAGAGAGCGGTTATAAGAGTTACCATATGCTTGTCTCAGTGCCGATCTTCCTGTCTGACAGCGTGGTGGATACGAAGGTGGAGATCCAGATCCGCACGATCGCCATGGATTTCTGGGCGAGCCTGGAGCATAAGATCTATTATAAGTTTGAGGGGAACGCGCCGGACTATATCAGCAGGGATTTAAGGGAGTGCGCGAAGATGGTATCCGAGCTGGATGAAAAGATGCTCTCCTTAAATGAGGCGATCCAGGCGTGCATCGTGCAGGAAGACAACAGAGACAGGATGGATGAAGTACTGGAAAATGTGATCGGGAACAGAAAAGAACAAAAGCTGCCGCATCTTGATGCGGCGGGCGAGTAAACAGCAGAAAACGGGGCCGCCTCCACTGGGAATGATCAGTGGAGGCAGCCCCATTGTTTTTTTGTTTTATCCTGATCCGGGTGCTGCAGCACGGAATGTTCTATTAGACTCCTGCAGTTTCATTCTGACCCTGCGGGCTGCCGGCTGTACTTTTGTCGTCTGCCGCGATCTCAGTGATCGACTTTACCAGCCCGGCAATCTCCTGGATCTGGGACGGCACGATGATCTTGGTCGCTCTGCCGTCCGCGGCTTTTTCAAATGCTTCCAGGCTCTTGAGTGTGAGCACTGCGTTGTCGGCGCCTGCTTCTTTCAGGAACCTGAGGCCGTCCGCGGTCGCCTGCTGTACTTTGAGGATCGCTTCCGCCTCACCTTCCGCCTCGCGGATCATCTTCTCCTTCTCAGCTTCCGCCTGGAGGATGGCTGCCTGTTTATTTGCTTCCGCTTCCAGGATGACAGACTGTTTCTGGCCTTCCGCTACGAGGATCGTGGATTTCTTCTCACCTTCCGCCCTGAGGATGGCCTCTCTTCGCTCACGCTCCGCCTTCATCTGTTTCTCCATTGCATCGCGGATCGCGGTCGGCGGGATAATGTTCTTAAGCTCTACACGGTTTACCTTGATGCCCCACGGATCTGTCGCGAGGTCCAGCTCGGCGCGCATCTTTGTGTTGATGGTCTCGCGGGAGGTAAGCGTCTGGTCCAGCTCCAGGTCGCCGATGATGTTGCGCAGCGTGGTCGCTGTCAGGTTCTCGATCGCGATGATCGGGTTTGCCACACCGTAGCAGAAAAGCTTGGGATCTGTGATCTGGAAGAAGATGACCGTGTCGATCTGCATGGTGACATTATCTTCTGTGATCACGGGCTGCGGCGGGAAATCTACGACCTGTTCTTTTAAGTCAATACGTTTGGCCACCCGGTCGATGATAGGCAGTTTGAAATGAAGCCCTGTATTCCAGGTTGTCAGGTAAGCGCCGAGACGCTCCACTACGACTGCCTGGGCCTGGTGGACGATCTTCACACAGGAGATCAGCACAAGCACGATCAGGACTACGATGATAATGAAAAAAATACCTCCGATACTGATTAATCTGTTCATTTATGATTCCTCCTCATATTTTTCTACGATTAGTTTTACACCGGATACAGCGATAACTTTCGCCAGGCTCCCGGCTTCCAGGATTTCCCTGTCGTCCCTGCTGCGCACGGTCCATTCCTGGCCGTTTACAGTGCTCTTGCCGGTCTGGTCCAGGTTGTTGACGGTTTCGGTGAGCTTGATGACCTTCCCGATCTCGCTTTCATAGTTTGTCTTCACCCGTTTCCGGTTGAGATGCTTTACTGCCCATGGGCGCGTAAAGATCAGAAGCACGCATGAAACTGCGAGAAAGACAAGGATCTGTACCGGCGCGCCCGCACCCAGGAGAGCGGCGAGCATTGCCGCCAGCGACCCGCCGGCAAACCAGATCGTAGTCAGTCCCACTGTGAGGATTTCGATCACGATCAGGATGATAAAGAGCCCGAGCCATATCAGATATGCATTTTCTGCAAAAACCTGAATGATATCTTTTCCCATTGAGTTTCTGTTCTCCTTTCATATTTTTCATATTTTATATATTTTTTGCGGCTGTCTCCGTCAGTTCCACGGATAATCTGAAAGATCCGCCTCAAAATATCCCTCAGCCGGCACGAGTTCTATGGGATCGCCATCCAGCGTAAGCTCTGTGCCGTCGGGGATGATGACATTAAGGATCCTTTTTTCGGACGCTTCGCTGCTGCCTGGTGTCCACAGATATTCACTGTACCCGTTCGGATATAAGAGATCCAGACTAAACCATATGGATCCGGCATCTTCTGCCGGTATGATGTCATAGATCCCCTCAGGAATGTCTTCGCCCGCGGTGCTGGTCCCTTCCTCAAGGATAAAAGACCCGGTCAGCGGGTTCGCGGCCGTCTCCTGTG
Organism: Candidatus Mediterraneibacter tabaqchaliae; assembly: GCA_019120595.1. GTDB lineage: Bacteria > Bacillota > Clostridia > Lachnospirales > Lachnospiraceae > Mediterraneibacter > Mediterraneibacter tabaqchaliae. The sequence goes on from DWUV01000229.1 coordinate 20,119, forward strand.
TGAACGGCTGGGCATTGCCAGTGGTAAAGAAAAGAAATCCGCCGCCTGTAATGGATATCTCAGATCCGTTGTACAGACGGATATCATCCGCTTCTGTAATCTCATCATACTCCGTCTCATCCCCAAACCACAGAGAATCATAGATAATATTCTCTGAATCAGCAATGTGAAGGTCCGCGCTGCCTCCTGCGCGTTCTATGTGATAGATCCCTTCCGGGATATGGATGCCGACCTGGTAGAAACCATTGCTCAGCGTGACCTCATAATCAGTCCCGTCTTCGGGGATCTCCCGGGTCACATACTCATAAGGATCATAGTCATCCAGAGTGCTGTCATTGTCTGAAAAGAGCGAATCCACTGCTGACTGCCAGGAATCTGCCCCGGGCACAGAGCCGGTCTCTGTCACAGCCTTTCCAATCTGGAACAGAACAGGACCTGCGGTGCAGACAAGTATCACCAGTATGACGATCACAATGGCAGCCTTTGATCTTGCCGTTCCGGAATATTGTCTCTTCTGCCAGGAGGCAGCATCCTGTTTCCGGTGCCGGGAGGAAAGGTCTGCTCCTTTCCGCGCCGGAGCTTTTGCGGTGAACACTGTTTTCCGCGCGGCACTGCCGGACTGGACGGATGCTCCTGCGTTTTTTTTCATCTGACCGGGCGGAGCCTTCGGTGTGTCTGCTTCTTTGACGATCTCCGCCATGTGATAAGGATCTTTCAAGTACTGCCGGTCATACATCCTGTTGTCCAGGCCACAGAATTCACATTTTCCGTTATTCAGCCTGCTTCCGCACAGGCTGCATCTTCCTGCCATATTCCCGCCCCGCTTTCTTTATCTGTTCTTAGTAAGAAAAATTATATACATTATAGCAGACGTATGGGATTTTGTGAACTATACGCGGCGGTTCCTAATTTTTTCTTAAGATAGGGTGATAAGGGGCAAAAAATCTTGAAGCATCAGCCGCTTTTCGCTATACTGTACTGAGGGGCGTTTTTTGATGGCTTTTTGGGGAGAAAATGACAAGTCAGAGGAAAGCTGAAGGAAAAAAGGAATGACAAAAGAGGCAAGGAAAAAGAGTGTTGAGATCGGGGCAGGGCTGCTGCTCTATCTCATTGCATGGGCAGTGACGGATCTGAATGAAATGACAGGAGCGCCGGAGACAGTGCTGTTCCTGCTGGGGTACACAGTGCTTTCCGCGAGGACATACTGGGAGCAGTTAAAAAAGATCACGAAAAAGCAGTTTTTGGATGAAAACCTGCTTATGATCATAGCCACGGCAGGGGCTTTTATCGTGGGAAGGCATAAAGAAGCAGTTGCGGCCATGCTGTTTTACCAGGTCGGGAAACTGGTGGAAGAGATCTCGCTGAGCAGGACGAAAAAGTCGATCGCCAGCTTTATCGATATCCGCCCGGAATACGCAAACCTGAAAGTCGGGGAGACAGAAAGGATCGTGCCGCCGCAGGAACTTCTGCTGGGACAGATCATTGTGCTCAAACCGGGCGAAAAGATCCCGGTGGACGCGGTCATTACTTCCGGTGCAGGCACCATTGATATGAAGGCTCTCACAGGAGAGTCAGAGCCCAGGGCGGTAAGTGAGGGCGACCGGCTGTACAGCGGAAGCATAAACCTGAACAGTGTGCTCGAGGCAAGGGTGGTGAAGCGGTATAATGACTCCACTGCCGCGAAGATCATGCGGCTCGTCGAAAGCGCCAATGAAAAACATTCGGAAAGCATCCGTTTTGCGGATAAGTTTACAAAATATTACACGCCGGTCGTGATCCTGATCGCGCTCCTTACAGTGATCCTTCCGCCTATGATGTTTATCGAAGCAAAAGGCGAGTGGATCTACCGGGGACTGATCATCCTCGTGGCGGCGTGCCCGTGCGGGCTGATGGTATCGATCCCGCTTGCGTTCCTCGGAGGGATCGGCTCTGCCGCGAAGCAGGGCATCCTCATCAAAGGCGGGAGCCTGCTGGAAAAACTGACCCAGGTGGATACATTTGTATTTGATAAAACGGGAACACTGACAGAAGGAGTCTTCCACGTCAGGGACATCGTTCCTTTTAATAAAATGACAAAGGATGAGCTGCTGGAAATCGCCGCGCTGGCGGAATCCTACTCCAAACACCCGGTGGCCCTTTCTCTTCAGGAGGCGTACGGCAGGGAAGCGGATAAAACGCGGGTCACAGATATAGAAGAACAGCCCGGATACGGGGTCTGCGCCGTGGTGGACGGAAGAGGGGTCTATTCCGGGAATACGCGCCTGATGGAACGCGAGGAGATCCGCTACCAGGAGGCTGAGGAAGCGGGGACTGCGGTTTATGTGGCGGTTGATGAAGCGTTTGCCGGGTATATCCTGATCTCCGATGTGATCAGAAAGGACAGCGCAAAGCTGATGAGATGGCTTCGGAGACGGGATCTGGCTGTTGTTATGCTGACCGGGGATAATGAGCAGGTGGCAGAAGAAGTGGCGGGAGAGCTGGGCATTGAGAGCGTGTATGCAGAGCTCATGCCGGAAGATAAAGTGGGGCTCCTGGAAGAGTTCCGGGAGAACCAGATGGAAGGAGAGCTGCTGGCGTTTGTCGGGGACGGTATCAATGATGCGCCGGTCCTTGCGCTCGCGGACATCGGGATCGCTATGGGCGGACTCGGCGCGGACGCCGCGCTGGAAGCGGCGGACATTATCCTCATGGAGGATGAGCCTTCGCGCATCATGAATGCGGTCCGTATTGCAAAGGCAACTTTAAGATCAGTAAGAGAGAATGTGGTATTTGCCATCGGGATGAAAGTGCTCCTGATCACAATGGCGTTTTTCGGTTTTGTGACAATGCAGAATGCCATTATTGCGGACATGGCTGTCATGCTGATCAATATCTTGAATTCTTTCTGGATGCTGCAGTATCCGGAAAAGGGAGTATAAAATATGGGATCAAAAAGAAAAACAGTACTTAGAAAATCGATATCCGCGGCAGCAGCGGGCATCTTTGCCGCCGGGATACTGAGCGCATGTGCCAATCCGCAGAAAGAGGGGACGGCAGCGCTTGAGGAAGGAAATTATGAGGAGGCGCTGGCGCAGTTCCGGGAGGCAGCGGAAAGCAGCGACAGAGAGAAGTCAGCGGAAGGATACCGCGGACTTGGCATGGCATATTATGAGTCCGGGGAGTACGGGAAGGCGCTGGAAGCTTTTCAGGAGGCAGTGGACCTGGGGACAGAGGAGACTGTGCAGCTTTACCACCTGATGTCCGTGTGCGGGATGCAGGCATGGACAGATGCAGAAGAGGATGAGGCGGCTTACACATCGGTCCTGGAGTATATCCAGACAGGGCTTGCGCTGGCGGAGACCGGCAGCGGCGGGGATGCCCCGGACGCGGATATGATCCGGGAGATGAAATATAATGAGATCATATGTTATGAGAAACTGGCGGACTGGGAGAGCGCCCGCCAGAAGGCGGAAGAATATCTCAGCGAATATCCGGATGACGAGGCAGTGCAGAAGGAAGCTGAGTTCTTAAAAACACGGTAGTGCGTATGCACTGCCGGTTTTTTGGCGCGTACAGGATTTTCTGCCGGCAGCGTGTAAATTTTTCTGCCGGGCAGCGTACAGTATTTGCCGGGGATCATACGGCGTCGCTGTCAGGTTGATGCCACGTATGCCTGTATCGGGTGCTTTGATTAAGAAGGAGAAAAACAGATGTATGATATGGAACGGATCGAAGAGACGGTCATCCTGGCTGGGATTGACACCGGGGACGGGGAGGCGGCTGCGCGTTCTCTCGATGAGCTGGAAGAGCTGGCGAAGACCGCGGGAGCAAAGGTCGCAGGCAGGCTCATACAGGCCAGGGAGGCAGCGCACCCGGCGACTTATCTGGGCAGGGGAAAGCTTATGGAGCTCAAAGAGCTTATCTGGGAGACGGATGCCGACGGGATCATCTGCGATGACGAGCTGACAAGCGCGCAGCTGGGCAATCTGGAGGCAGAGCTGTCCTGCAAGGTGATCGACCGGACGCTGCTGATCCTGGATATTTTTGCGGCCAGGGCGGCATCCGGGGAAGGCAAGATCCAGGTGGAACTGGCGCAGCTCCGGTACCGTGCCTCCCGGCTGACCGGACTCGGAAGATCCCTGTCCCGGCTCGGCGGCGGCATCGGTACGAGGGGACCGGGGGAGAAAAAGCTGGAGATGGACCGCCGGCTTATCCGGGAGCGGATCAGCAGGCTCAAGAGAGAATTAAAAGACGTGGAAAAGCACAGGGAACTCATCCGCACCCAGAGGAAGCAGTCGGGTCTGAAGGTGGCTGCGCTGGTGGGCTATACTTCCGCGGGGAAGAGCAGCATCGAGAATGCGCTGACAGACGCGGGGATCCTTGAGGATGCCATGCTGTTTTCCACACTGGATACGACGACCCGTTCACTGATGCTGGATAATACGCAGGAGATCCTGATCACGGACACAGTAGGGTTCATACGCAAGCTTCCCCATCATCTGGTGGAAGCATTTAAGAGTACGCTGGAAGAGGCAAGATACGCGGATATCATCATCCATGTGGTGGATGCTTCCAACCCGCAGATGGACGAGCAGATGCATGTGGTATATGAGACACTGCGCCAGCTCGGGGCAGAGGGAAAGCCGGTCGTCACGCTCTTTAATAAGCAGGATCTTCTCGGAGCGCCGGTGAGGCAGAGGGACTTCCAGGCGGATTATTCGATCCCGGCGTCGGCAAAGACAGGGCAGGGTCTGGATGAACTGAAGAAAGCCCTCCTGGAGATCCTCCGAAGGGATCAGATCTATATCGAACGGCTGTATGATTTCTCTGAGGCAGGGAAGATCCAGATCATCCGAAGCAGGGGACAGCTCCTCTCGGAAGAATACGTGCCCGAGGGGATCGCGGTCAAAGCTTATGTTCCAAAGGATGTGTACGGGAGAGTGTAAGGGATGGCCCCGGCGGACGCCTTTTCCCGTACAGAGATAAGCGGACGAGCGGACAATCTGGCAATTGGACAAGGAGGCAGGAACATGGTAGTGATAGACAGGGAAAAATGTATCGGGTGCGGGCTGTGCGCGGCGGACTGCCCTGCGGAAAAACTGACGGTAACAGACGGGAAGGCTGTTTATACGCCGGAGTGCATCCAGTGCGGGCACTGCGTGGCAGTCTGTCCCCGGGCGGCGGTATCGATCCCGGAATACGATATGGCGGACGTGGAAGAATATAACAGAGAGACGTTCACAGTAGATCCGGAGAACTTCCTGCATGCCGTGAAATTCCGGCGCAGTATCCGAAATTACCGGGAAAAAGCCATAAGCAGGGAAGTGCTGGAGAGAATCCTGGAGGCGGGCAGGTATACGGCCACCGCGAAAAACCGTCAGGCCTGCAGGTTTATCGTCCTGCAGGAGGAGCTGTCTGCATTCCGGGAATATCTGTGGGGACAGCTGCCGGAACTGGCAGAGGAGATGAAAAAGACAGCGCCGCATTATTCTATGATGTTTAAATTTATGTATCGGAGACGGCGGAAAGACCCGAAAGACGATCCGCTCTTTTTTAATGCCCCGGCGTGCATTTTCATCGCCTCGGACAACCTGCTGGACGGCGGCCTGGCAGCAGCCAACATCGAAAATATGGCTGTGGCAGAAGGCGCGGGAGTCCTGTACAGCGGGTACATCCAGCGGATCACAGAGGGATGGAAGCCCCTGAAAGAATGGCTCGGAATCGGGGACACCCCGGTGGCGTGCTGTATGCTCATCGGATATCCGGCAGTGGCGTATAAAAGGACAGCACCTCGGAAAAAGGCGGATATCACATGGAGATGAAATCTGTATTTGTGGGGAGACTTCCTTGCAGATATAACGTCCGAAAACCGTTAGTTTGTTGCAGGACGTTTTCGCGGCGGGCGGGGATATGGCTCAGGTTCCGGCTCCGTAATCTGGGAAAGACATAAAAGGGAGAAAGCATGGCTAAAAGCAATTGTCCGGCGGAAGATTCGGCTCCGCCTCAGGCATCCGCCGGACAATTAACGCCACGC
>DWUV01000230.1 GCA_019120595.1 Candidatus Mediterraneibacter tabaqchaliae
ATCCTGATCTCCCACCGTCTGGCAAATGTGGTGGGATCAGACCGGATCTATATGATGAAGGACGGGCGGATCGAAGAGGAGGGCAGCCACGAGGAACTGCTGGAAGCTGGCGGAGAATATGCGAAGCTTTATCGCTCCCAGATGGAACTGGAGCAGTATGGAAAGAGAAAAGCAGAAGAGTACGGAAAGGAGGCGGCAGTATGAGCGGAGAAGTGAATCGAGAAACTACAGGCGCAGGGGCGGCAGAGAGAACAGCGCCCCGCAGGCGCAGCGGCATCCGGATCATGGGACAGCTGATCGGGCTGGTACGTCCCCTCCTGCCGGTCATGCTCCTTGCCATCGTGCTCGGCACTGTGGGGTATCTGTGCGCTATCTTCCTGACGATCCTTGCCGGATACGGACTGATGCATACGCTCCTTGACGCGGCTATGGAAGCCATGGGACTTGGAATAGAAGCATCCGGCGCCGCGCTGTTTCTTGGGATGGGGACCGGCACCCTGTTTCTTGTACTGATCGTGATGGCAGTGATGCGGGGAATCCTCCACTATGGAGAGCAGTACTGCAACCACTTCATCGCGTTTAAGCTGCTGGCTATCATCCGGCACAAGGTGTTCGCGGCTTTGAGGAAGCTCTGCCCGGCGAAGCTGGAGGGCAGGGATAAGGGAAATCTGATCTCGGTGATCACTTCGGATATCGAACTTCTGGAAGTGTTCTATGCCCACACGATTTCCCCTATTGCGATCGCAGTCCTGACTTCCCTGGTCATGATGCTCTTTATCGGGCAGTTTTCCATCCCGGCGGCTGTACTGGCGCTGGCGGGTTATCTCGTGGTAGGTGCGGTTATCCCCCTGTATTTTGGAAAAAGGGGAGCGGATAAGGGAATGGAGTTCCGCACCGGTTTCGGGGAGCTGAACAGTTTTATCCTGGACTCCCTCCGGGGCCTGGATGAGACGATCCAGTACGGGCAGGGAGAAAAACGGCGGAAAGAAATGGCGGAGCGCTCGGACAGACTGGGCGGGATGCAAAAAGAGCTGAATCAGCTGGAGGCTTCCCAAAGATCGGTGACGAATCTGGCAATTTTGTTCTTCTCCTTTGCCATGCTCTTCCTGATGATCGCGCTGAGACAGGCAGGGGGAGTGGATCTGACCGGGATGCTGGTGGGAACCATTGCCATGATGGGATCTTTCGGTCCGGTGACCGCCCTTGCCAATCTGTCCAACAACCTGAATCAGACTCTGGCAAGCGGGGAGAGGGTCCTCTCCATTCTTGAGGAAACGCCTCAGGTAGAGGAAGTATCCGGCATGGAAGAAGTCTCCTTTACTGATGCAGAGGCGGACAATGTGGACTTTGCCTATGGAGAGGAACAGATCTTAAAAGATTACAGTATCCGCATTCCGAAAGGGAAGATCGTGGGGATCCACGGAGCCAGCGGTTCCGGAAAGTCCACGCTTCTGAAGCTTTTGATGCGCTTCTGGGATGTGCAGGGAGGTCAGATCCGGATATCCGGGCGGGATGTGCGGGGGCTTAATACAGACAATCTCCGCCGGATGGAATCCTATGTCACCCAGGAGACTGTCCTGTTCCACGACTCTATCGCGAATAACATCGCTGTGGGAAAACCCGGGGCATCCAGGGAAGAGATCGTGGAAGCGGCAAAGAAGGCGTCTATCCATGACTTCATCCTGACGCTCCCGAATGGTTATGATACGGAGGTGGGCGAGCTGGGTGATACGCTGTCCGGCGGCGAAAAACAGCGGATCGGGATCGCGCGGGCGTTTCTCCACGACGCGCCTTTTATCCTTCTTGACGAGCCTACCAGCAATCTGGACTCCTTAAATGAAGGTGTGATCCTGAAAGCCCTGAAAGAAGGGCGGGGGGATAAGACGGTGCTGCTGGTATCCCACAGGAAATCTACTATGAATGTGGCGGATGTGGTGTATCGGATGGATAACGGAAGGCTGTCATAGGGCTGGAAATGGTGCTGGATCGGACTCGGAGTTTAAAATGAATGAAGTTCAGTCATTGACTTTTTGATTGATTTGTATTATATTTTTATCGGAAGGGAGGAGAGCTGCAATGCGTATTTCCAAGGAGCCGGAAGAAAGGAAACAGGAAATTGTAAATACAGCAATGAAACTGTTTTGTGCAAAAGGATACGAGAAGACGTCCATATCTGATATTGCAAAAGAGATGAACGTGGCCCAAGGGCTTTTATATCGTTATTTTTCATCGAAAGAAGTGTTGTTTGATACGGTTATTGAGCAGTACGCTCAGCAGCAGGTAAATCAGATAACGTCCATCCTGAAAAAGAAAGATATGACGCTGCTTCAAATTGTTAAAGAGATGCCGACGTTTGTAGAGGCAGAAGAAGAGGATCGCTACATGAAGCAAATCTTTCATGGACCGGACAGTAAAGATATTCATATGCGGCTTTCCATGAATATCTGTGCGAAAATGCAGCCTATAGTACAAAAAATGCTTGAGGAATCGACAAGGCGGGGCGAAATACATGTCCAGGATACAGCTACAGCTGCTTCTTTTTGTGTTTATGGACAGTTAGGAATTCTTCTTAATCAGGAGATAACGAGAGAAGAGCGCGTGGAACGGATCAAATCATTTTTAATCACGATATTGAAAGCATTATAAGGAAAGAAATTCCCTGTTTTTTAAGCAGGGTTTCTTTAATAACAATAAATGAATGAAGTTCATTCACTAAAGGAGGTTTTATTATGAACTATGAAATGGATTTTATTTCCGGAGACACAAAGAAATGCCTGCTGGCTGTAAGTCTGCCTATGATGGCAGCCATGTTTCTCAATATGGCATACAATCTGGTGGACAGCCTGTGGATCGGCAATCTGATGGGGGAAACCGCTTATGCTGCGCTTACCAACTCTACGCCATTGATCCTGATCCTAAATTCCATAGCGATGGGAGCTGCCAATGGAATTTCAATCCTTTTGTCGCAGGCAGTCGGTGCCAAAGATAAGAAAAATGTAGAGAGCATTGTCATGACATCTTTTCTTTCCTCTGTGGTACTTGCGGTAAGCATTACAGTTCTTCTTGAGTTGTTGCTCAGACCGATCCTTTTATTAATGCAGACTCCACAGGAAACATACCAAATGGCATATGATTACCTGTCAGTTTATCTTCTTGGATATCTAGCTGTTTATCTGTATTGTTACTTTACGGCAGTTCTTCGCAGTTTTGGGAACACTACATTTCAGGTTATTGCTATGCTGATATGTACCGTACTGAATGCTGTCCTGGATCCGTTGTTCATTCGTTGGACAGGATTGAAAGGCGCTGCCATCGCGACCCTCTTGTCACAGACCCTTTGTCTTGTATTCAGCCTGATTTATCTTTGGAGAAAAAAGCTGTTTGAATTTCATTTTTCTGCTTTTCAGAAAAAGTGGATTGTTCCATTGTTGGCGAAGGGGATCCCTTCAGCATTTCAACAGAGTATTCCGGCAATCAGTACCAGCTTCCTGACTTCTTTGGTAAGTGGATATGGGATAAGTGCGATCGCGGCATATGGTATTACCGGAAAGCTTGAGACAATTCTGTTTTATCCTGCAATGGCACTGAATATGGTGTTGACTGCCATTGTCGGACAGTGTGCAGGCGGAAAAAGGTATGACAGGGCTAAAGAGTATATTAGATCAGCCTTGATTTATGGAGGGATCCTGCTGGCAGTTCTGTCGGGGGTTATTGTAATATTTGCCCACCAGCTTTCTGGTATTTTTGTCAACAGCGAAGCAGCAGCCGACATCGTGAGGACATATTTTATGATAATCGGAGTTGGTTACGTACTCAATACAGTAACAAATTGTTTCTTAGGTGCTGTTAATGGGATGGGTAAACCGGGGAAAAGCCTGCTCTGTATGGTGCTTTATTATCTGATCATCCGTATGCCTCTGGCATGGCTGCTATCCAGCCTTGGGCTCGGACTGAATGGGATATGGTCGGCGGTACTTGTCAGCCATGTAGTTGCGGCAGTGGCAGCTGGCCTGATCGGAATTTACGAATTGAGAGTGATAGCCTCATGAGTTCTCCGCTGTATGATGGAGCAGTTATCCAGTACGAGGATCTCTGCCAATATCTGCATTTTACCGTCCCTGCATCCGCCTCATCCTCCCGGCACAGTGATTTGCAATTTTACTCATAAGATAAATCTTCCTTCCTGTTTTTATAATGGAAACATCAGCCGGCTACTGTAAGCTGCTCGATGGATTTCCCTTGTTTCCACTGCTGGAAATAGATTTTGCTGCACAGATCGTATTTTTCAAAGATGCTTTTTGACTCCTGCTCATCTCCATATACCTTCCAGCAGCCCTGGCATTTATGGTTACAGGCCCTGTTGACAATGAACCCCAGAACGTCCTTCGGAGGATAACTTAAAAACAGGCCGATCTCATGGGGAAATTCCTCCTCAGATCGGAGACGGCTGATCAGGTGTATCACACAGGCATTGAGATTTTCCGGCGTGTAGCCGTAGTGCAGCAGCAGCTCCCTGGCCTGATGATCCGTAAGGTCATTCTCTAACGCATGAGGGCGGTAGACATAGATCAGGGCGCGGCCCTGACAAACCCTGAGCGGCAGAATACGGATTCCCCTGGGCACCAGTTTTCTGTTTAACCTGGATACAGATTTTGTCAGTTCCTTCCTGCAGGGGCAGACACAGGAAAACAGGTTTCCGGTCTTGATCCCCGCCAGGGTAGGAGAACAGTGACGGATGAGCAAATCTTCGGACATGAGCATCTTCCCTTCGTGAATCGTGAAATAGCAGCATCTTATTTATAATGAGTTAGATATAACTAACCCATTAGCAAAAAATAAATACTTTCAAGTAGAGATATAATATCAAGAAGATTAGTTGTAACTAACTAATGCTGATTATAATGTCCCGGAGCGGAATGGTCAAGTTGTTTTTCTTTGAGGTTCCGTCTTATCGTTTTTCCTTAAAGTTCCGCCTTATAGCGGAAGAACCCGTATGGTTAAAGGATGCGGCGGTGCCTGCCAGGGATTAAAACAGCCGGAGTCACTGTCCATGGACTCCGGCTTCATAGGAATAGAGATGTGTTATTTCAGCCTCCACCCGGCGCTCTGTCTCTGCAGTTCCACCATATGGCGGAAGAGGCCGTTTTGCTTCATCAGTTCCGCAGGGGTTCCCTGCTCTGTCACCCTTCCGTCAGAGAGAACAACGATCTTATCTGCCGCTTCTACGGTGCGCATCCGGTGGGCGATGACCAGCACTGTCTTGCCCTGGAGCAGGCGGGAGAGAGCTTCCTGAACAGCGCTTTCATTTTCCACGTCCAGGCTGGCAGTGGCCTCATCCAGAAGGATGACCGGCGCATCTTTCAGAAGCGCACGGGCGATAGAGATCCGCTGCCGCTCGCCGCCGGAGAGGGTGGAGCCGTTCTCGCCGATGATGGTCTGATAGCCCTGCGGCAGTTCCCGGATAAATTCATCACACCGGGCGGCTCTGGCGGCTGCGATCACTTCCTCATCCGAAGCGCCCCGGCGGCCCAGACGGATATTCTCCATCACCGTATCCCGGAACAGCACCACATCCTGGAATACCATGGAGTAGGAGCGAAGAAGCGTTTCCGGGTCTACTGTGGATACGTCCGTTCCGCCTAAGAGAACCTTTCCGCCTGTGACGTCCCAGAACCGGGCGGCCAATTTGCAGGCAGTGGATTTCCCTCCGCCGGAGGGTCCGATAAGAGCGGTCACCTCTCCCTGCTTTGCCGTGAAGCTCACATCCTCAAGCACGCCGTCTCCCTCCCGGTAGGCAAAGGAGACATGGTCAAAGGTGATGTCATAGTTCTTCGGTGTAAAGTTTTCTGTCCCCTCCTGTACCGGCTGCTCCAGGATGGAGCGCATCCGCTCGATCTGCAGCTTGGCATTGAAGGTGGCGGCGATATTCTGGAGTACCAGTCCCAGCGGGTCATATAATCTGGCGGCTGCAAAGAGAAACCCGAGAAAATAGAGGAAAGAAAGTTTCCCGGCTGCCAGAAGAGCCCCGCCGGTCAGGATAGTGGTTGCCAGACCCAGCCGGAGGAACGCCTGAGCGGAGCAGACGAACACGCCGGTTGCCAGCTCCGAATGGATAGAGCCCTTCTCCATGGCTGCAAGTTTCTTCTCCAGTTTATCCATGTATGCGTCCTGCCGGCTGCATGCCCTGATATCCCGGATGGTTTCCAGTCCTTCCTGGATACAGTCGGCGACTGCCCGTTTGTTTAAAATATTCTTTGTGCCGAAGGCGTCCTGGATCTTCTTGCTGCCTGCCGTCAGAAGGATCGCAGCAGGCACGACCCACAATATGGCCAGCGCCATCCGCCAGTCGCAGAGAAACATGGCGACGCCGATCACCAGCGTGGAGAAGACGGATGCAAAGAGCTGCGGCACGTAGTGGGAGAACAGCTGGTCCAGACTGGAGCAGTCTGCGATCATGGTGGAGGTCAGGTCGCTCAAGTCCCGGTTTCCGAAAAAGCTTAAGGGAAGCCGCCGCAGGGTTTCCGCCAGGCTTATCCGGCGGCTGGCGCTCTCTTTATAAGTGGCAAGATACAGCGAAGCATACTGGAACCAGTGGAGGATAAACAGCAGGACCAGGACCGCCAGGGCAGAGCCTGTATAGATCCAGAAGCCCTCCATGGGACTGCCGCCGGTTTCCATGACATCCAAAAGGTGCTGCGCCGTAAACAGGACGGCTCCTACCGGGAGCATCAGGCTTAAGTTGCACACAAAACACCAGATGACGGCTTTGACCAGGTCTTTTGCCCCTTTCTCGCTGAGCGCGAATAAGTGCTGTAATTTCTTTGTCATAATGTCTTTTCCCCCTTTCTGTTTCTGTGCACTGCCTGCCGTGCCTTATGGTATTCTCCGGCAGGATTTCCGACTTTCCAACGGGCGCTGCGCTGATAGTCCTCCCACATGGCGGCATATACGCCGTGCTGTGCGAGCAGGCTCTCATGGCAGCCCTGTTCAGAGATCTTCCCGCCGCTTAAGACGATGATGTGGTCGGCATCCTGTACGGTGGACAGCCGGTGGGCGATCATCAATACGGTTTTATTTTTGATCAGCGCTTCAAACGCCTTCTGGATCTGGTGCTCATTTTCCGGGTCGGCAAAAGCGGTTGCCTCGTCCAGCACCACGATGGGAGCGTCTTTTAAAATGGCGCGGGCAAGAGCGATCCGCTGCTGTTCGCCGCCGGAGAGGTACACGCCTCGGGCTCCCACAACGGTGTCCAGACCATGAGGGAGTTTTTCCAGAATGTCATCACACTGCGCGGCATGTGCGGCGGACAGGACTTCCTCTCTGGAAGCGTCCGGCCGGGCTGCCCGGATATTTTCCAGAAGGCTCTCTTTAAACAGCCGGGTATCCTGAAATACAAAGGCCACCTGTCTCATCAGGTCTTCCGTATCCATTTCCCTGACATTGACTCCGCCGATGGAAACCGTACCGCTGTCCGTATCCCAGAAGCGGGGGATCAGGCTGGCGGCTGTCGTCTTGCCTCCCCCGGAGGGCCCTACCAGCGCCGTCACCTGACCGGGGCGGACTGAGAAGGACACATCGGCAAGAGCCGGGCGGTCTGCGCCGGGGTAGGTAAAGGTCACATGGTCAAAGGATACGGCGGCATCTGCCGGATGTTTCTGTACGCCTGTGTTTTCCATCGGTTTCTGGCTCAGGATCTCGTCCAGGCGTCCCACGGCTTCATCCGCCTCCATGACAGCTTCACTCATGTACATGATCCGGTTGATCATCTGGCCGCAGGCAGGGGCGAACAGAGCATAGAAGATAAAGTTGACAAGCACCGCGCGCACGTCCCCGCCGGAGGCAAGCAGCAGAGCCGCCGGGATCAGCAGGGCGAAAGCTCCGTTGATAAAAGTCAGGAAACAGGTCTGCCCCACACGGCAGCTCATGGCGTACTGGCTGGCAAGGTCGCTGTAGTCCCTGATGGCTGCATAGAAAGCTTTGAAAGAGTACACGGTCTGCTGGAACATTTTTACCACGGGGATGCCCCGGACATATTCCACTGCCTCGCCGCTCATGCGCTCGATCTCCTTCTGATAGCGGTGGAAAAAGCCGGCGTTCTTTCCGCCCATCATCAGGCACATGGACAGCAGCGCCAGTACCATGGTGAGCAGGCAGAGAAGCCCCATTTTCCAGTCAAAGAGGAACAGCATCAGGACGGCGGCAATGGGAGTGACGATCGTTCCCGCCAGGTCAGGAAGCTTGTGGGCAAGCAGATCTTCTGTAAGACCGGCATTGTCATCGATCAGTTTCCTGAGCCGTCCGGACTGACTGCCTGTGAAGAATCCAAGAGGCAGCTTCAGAACATGCGCCATGGCAGAGCGCCGGATATTCCGGGCTGTGCGGAAGGCTGCGATATGAGTGGACATGAGCGCTGCAAAATACAGGACGATACTGCCGATGGCGGTCCATACCGCCCACCAGCCCCAGCGGGAAAATCCGGACACTCCGGTGAGAGAGGGCCAGCTCTCCAGCACATTCCTCGCCGCAAGCCATACGCATACATAGGGGATCAGCCCCAGTACCGCGGACAGGGCGGAGAGGACACAGCCCAGCAGGGTGAGATTTCTGTGCCCGCCCGCATAACCCAGGATGCGGGCAAGGCTGCTTTGCTTTTTTTGCTTCAAAAGATTACCTCCCTTTCGGTTAAAATATTTATCATGAAGTTAGAAATAACTAACCATCATGCAAAAAAGATGGGGGCTACGGCCCCATCAGTTTCAGCCATCCGGCTGTATAAAAGTCCCTGAGCTGATCTGTATAGCGCAGGGCCCTGTCTTTTGGCATATCGTGTATCACGACCTCAAAGATCCCGTTAAACATGCCGCTGGCAATGATATGGCACATCTGTTCATCCAGTTCGGGGATATCCCGTCCAAGACGGCGGAGAACATCCATGTATTTCAGCGTATATTCCACTTCTACCTCGACCATGTTGTGGACGAAATGTTCATAACTGGTGCCTTCTGACCGGCTAAGCAGCAGCTTTACCGGTTCCCGGTGCCGGCAGATATAATCCACCATCCAGTGGACGCAGTCCGAGGACTCCACTCCCATGTGATCCGGCTGCTGTTCTTCGGGCAGTTCCGCGAAAGAAGTCTGGGCTTCCATAAACCTGCCCATAAGGGCGGCGGCATGGGGTTCCACGATGGAGGCGAACAGGGCTTCCTTGCTGGAAAAGTAGCCGTAGAAAGCTCCGGTGGTCACACCGGCATTTTTCACGATCTGGCGAAGGGAAGCGCCCAGGAATCCTTTCTCTGAAAATTCATCCAATGCGGCCTGCTGGATCCGCTCTAATGTAGATACTGTTTTTTCGTCCATTGCGACCTCCGTATAACAGTGATATATAACAATGTTATATTATGAGAATATCCCTTTCCTGTCAAGAGGGTTTCAAGGATTCTATGGGATAGTGAGAAGATTTATCGATAAGCCGGGTTAGGTTTGACTAGCCTGCTCCGGTGTTGCTATGCTGATACGGTATTCTTATGGAAAATCAGCAAAAAGAAAGAAGGGATGACGTGTGAAACAGCACAGATTCTGGGCATGGGCTGCAGTGTTCTGTTTCATAATGGTATTTTATACCGGATACAGACATAAGTGATCAGTCAGCCTTGGACAATTCAGCAATTATTTTTATAGTTTAACAGGAGGTAAGTTATTATGTTCAGTGAATCATTGATGAAGAAGATTGGATTATTTGCAGGGGGCGTCCTCTTCGGGACAGCAGGGGTAAAGATTTTATCCAGCAGGGACGCAAAGAAAGTATATACAGAGTGTACGGCGGCCGCGCTGCGGGCAAAGGACTGCGTGATGAAAACAGTCACGACCGTACAGGAGAATGCGGAGGATATCCTTGCGGAAGCACAGCAGATCAATGAAGAAAGGGCTGCACAGGAAGCAGAGACAGTGCAGGAGACAGAGGAAGACGGTGCGGATCCTTCAGACGAAGGAACTATGTAACCGCCCATGAAATTTATCATAAAGCATGAGATCAGGGGCCGTCTCCGCATCCATGTCGTTCAGGGAAAAATGACATGTGCGGAGGCGGATACTCTTTTCTGGTTTCTGGACAGGCAGAAAAATATAACAGATGTGAAAGTGTATGAACGCACCGCAGACGCTGTCATCTGTTATACAGGGGATCGGAGCGGACTGATCCGTCTGTTGAAGAGCTTCAGGTATGAAGATGTAACCGTGCCGGAAACCGTTGTCCGCAATTCCGGAAGGGCGCTGAACGCCTCATATAAGGAAAAACTGATCGCGAAAGTGCTGCTGCATTACGGCGGAAAGCTTCTGATGCCCTCTCCCCTGCGCGCGGGGCTTGTGATGATCAGGTCGCTTCGATATCTGGCTGCGGGGCTTCGCTGCATCCGGAAGAGGAAGATCGAAGTCCCGCTTCTGGACGCGGCGGCGATCGGGGTCTCTGTCCTGCGGCGGGATTTTAATACCGCCGGGTCGGTCATGTTCCTGCTGGGGGTGGGAGAACTTCTGGAAGAGTGGACCCACAAAAAATCCGTGGGGGACCTGGCGCGGAGCATGTCCCTGAATATCAAAAAGGTCTGGCTGAAGCGGGACGGGCAGGAAATTCTGGTAAAGGCGGACCAGATCCGAAAGGGCGACGTGGTGACTGTACATATGGGAAATGTGATTCCCTTTGACGGTGAGGTATCCGGCGGGGAAGGTATGGTAAACCAGGTTTCCCTGACCGGCGAGGCCATGCCTGTGCGCAGGGTGCAGGGGCAGTCCGTCTATGCGGGGACCGTGGTCGAAGAGGGAGAGCTGGACGTCCTGGTAAAGGCGGTTTCCGGCTCCACCAGATTTGAAAAGATCGTGGCCATGATCGAAGACTCGGAGAAGCTGAAGTCTTCCATGGAGAGCAGGGCGGAGCATCTGGCCGACAGGCTGGTGCCGTATACACTGCTTGGAACGGCAGGGGTATGGCTCCTGACCAGAAACGTGACAAAGGCATTGTCCGTGCTCATGGTGGACTTCTCCTGCGCGCTGAAGCTTGCCATGCCGCTGACCGTGCTGTCGGCGATCCGGGAGGCAGGCGGGTACGGGATTACTGTAAAAGGCGGAAAATTCCTGGAAGCAGTGGCGGAAGCGGACACCGTGGTCTTTGATAAGACCGGGACGCTCACCAAGGCAAAGCCCACGGTGAAAGAAGTGATCCCCTTTGGAGAGGAACCGGAAGAAGAGTGCCTGCGGATCGCAGCGTGCCTGGAGGAACATTTCCCCCATTCCATGGCAAAAGCCGTGGTGGATGCCGCGAAGAAGCGCCGGCTCGCCCATGAGGAAATGCATTCCAAGGTGGAGTATATCGTGGCTCACGGGATCTCTTCCTATATTGACAGGAAAAAAGTGGTGATCGGAAGCAGCCATTTTGTCTTTGAAGACGAGGGATGCAGGGTCCGCCCGGAATACCGGGAGCGATTTGAGGCGCTGCCGGAAGAATACTCCCACCTGTATCTTGCCATCGAGAAGGAGCTGACGGCGGTGATCTGTATCGAAGATCCGCTGCGGGAAGAGGCGGCGGACATGATCCGTGCGCTGAGAGCAGAAGGAATACAGAAAACAGTCATGATGACCGGGGACAGTGAGAAGACAGCTGCCGCTGTCGCACGCCGGGTCGGCGTAGACGAATACTATGCAGAGGTGCTGCCGGAAGAAAAGGCCGGCTTTGTAGAGCGGGAGAAAGCGTCGGGACACAAGGTTATCATGATCGGGGACGGAATCAACGATTCGCCGGCTTTGTCTGCCGCCGATGTGGGGATCGCCATCAGCGACGGAGCGGAACTTGCAAGGGAGATCGCCGACATTACTATCGCAGCGGAAGACCTGGGAGAGCTGGTCGTGCTGAAGCGTCTCGCAAACGGAATGACGAAGCGGATCAGGAAAAATTATCATCAGATCATCGGGATCAACGCAGGGCTGATCGCGCTTGGCGTTGCCGGAGCCCTCCAGCCAACGACTTCGGCGCTGCTCCACAACACGTCTACACTGCTGATCAGCTTAAGGAGCATGAGGAATCTTCTGACAGACGGAAATGAATAAGAATGATGCAAAGAGGGAGACTCACAGTATGTGCGGCCTCCCTCCGTTATTTATAGAGTATTGATAAAAGATTTTATCGCAGAAAAGCTTTCTTCACTGATCACATGTTCCATTTCACGGGCGTCTTCTTCCGCTGTTTCCGGATCGACGCCGAGTTTTTTTAGCCAATCGGCGAAAAAAGTATGCTTTTCATAAAGGGTCTGGGCAGCTGCCAGCCCGGCTTCGGTCAGTGTGATATATCCCTGAGGGGAGACGCAGATCTGTCCGGCATCTTTTAATTTCTTTACTGCAGCGCTGACGCTGGATCTTTTGAATTTGAGTGCAGATGAAATATCTGCATTTCGGACGACAGGGAGACGCCTGCTTAAAATAAAGATGGTTTCCAGATAGTTTTCAGAAGATTCGCTTTTCTTTTTTGTTCCTGCCATTATGTCTCACCTCATATTCAGTATAGCATTTTCCGAAAGCAAGGTATGTCTTTTATGAAATTTCGTCATATTTAAAGAAATTAAAAGATAATAATTCTAAAAAATGTGCAAAATAGTTATTGATTTCTAACTATGGTTAGCATATACTAATTGATGAAGGAAAAATGAAATATATTATCAATATCAGTAATAAAACATATATGGAAAAGAGGTCTTTTCAATGCCGCTTACAATGGCAGTTATAGGAGAAACAAACAAGATACGCAGAGTCGGAGGAAATGAGGAAACGAGGCGTTTCCTTGAGAACCTGGGCTTTGTCGCAGGCGCGGAAGTGACCGTGCTGTCTGCAATCGGGGGCAATGTGATCGTGAATATCAAGGATTCACGGATTGCCGTTAACGCTGATATGGCGCGGCACATCATGGTATAACTTCATGCAGTGCCCGCTGTATATAAATTGAATTCTGGCAGAGGAAAGGAGATGACAGTTATGACATTAGGTGATGCAGAAGTCGGCAGCACAGTTGTTGTAACAAAAATAGAGGGCGACAGCGCCTACAAACGCCGGATCATGGATATGGGGATCACAAAAGGAAGCGAGCTCTATATCAGAAAGGTCGCGCCCCTTGGCGACCCGGTAGAGATCACAGTCCGCGGATACGAATTATCCGTCAGGAAGAATGACGCACAGTGCGTCCAGGTAAAGTAGGAAGACTCAGATATTCTGAGCCGGATCTGAGCGAGTAAGAGATATGAAGGAGGCAGAAAAAATGGCAATCAGAATTGCACTCGCCGGAAACCCGAACTGCGGTAAGACGACGATGTTCAACGCCCTGACAGGCGCCAACCAGTACGTTGGAAACTGGCCGGGGGTAACCGTTGAGAAAAAAGAAGGAAAAGTAAAGAGCAAAAGGGCGAAGGGGGAGGAAGTTATCGTGACAGACCTTCCGGGAATCTACTCCCTTTCCCCGTATACGCTGGAGGAAGTAGTCAGCCGGGATTACATACTGAAAGAAAATCCGGATGTGATTATCGACCTGGTGGACGCTACCAATATCGAGCGTAACCTGTATCTGACAACGCAGCTTGTGGAGACCGGCGTTCCGGTCGTGATCGCACTTAATATGGCAGACCTGATCGCAAAGAGAGGGATGAAGATCGACACGAAGCGGCTGTCCATGCTGCTGGGCTGCCCGATCGTCGAGACGTCCGCACTGAAGCAGACCGGGCTTTCCGAGCTGATCGACGAGGCAGTCAAAACGGCAAAGAAAAAAGAGATCAGCCTGCCAGGCGAGATCTTTTCCAAAGAGATGGAGAGCGCGGTGGAAGAAGTAAAAGGACTCCTGCCGGACTCTATCACAGACGATAAGAGGAGATGGTATGCGGTCAAGTTCCTGGAACGCGACAATAAGGTCGTGGAGAGCGTGAAACTTCCGGCTTCCGATGCGTCTGCCATAGAGGCAC
>DWUV01000231.1 GCA_019120595.1 Candidatus Mediterraneibacter tabaqchaliae
ATTGTTTTAAGAGCCAGTAAAGAAGAAACTATGAAACGAGCTGTGGAACGTTCAAAATTAGACAGGACTTCTCAGATCTAAAGGAGAGAAGAGGATGGAACATTTGAGTGTTGCCATAGCCGACGATAACCAGAAGATCCTCGATATGCTCGGGGATATCATCAGCACTGACAAAGATCTGGATCTGGTCGGCAAGGCAAAAAATGGTGAGGAGATGTGTCAGATCATCAAAGACAGACAGCCTGATGTTGTCCTTCTCGATCTGATCATGCCGAAAATGGACGGACTGACTGTGATGGAGCAGGTCAGCCAGACACAGTCAGTCGATAAGCGGCCTTACTTTATCGTAGTTACGGCGGTAGGGCAGGAAAGGATCACAGAAGATGCCTTTAACAAAGGCGCGAATTACTATGTCATGAAGCCGTTCAACAATGAAATGCTTCTGGAGAAGATAAAATCAGTGAGGAAAATGTTCCGGGGATGTGACAGAAAAGAGGAGAGCAGGACAGTGGGAAATACGCAGGAGGGCAGCCTGGAAAACAGAGTGACAAATATGCTGCATGAGATCGGGATCCCGGCGCATATCAAGGGTTACCACTATCTGCGCGACGCGATCATCATGGCGGTGAACGACATGGATGTGTTAAATGCCATCACAAAGATCCTCTATCCGACAGTGGCGAAGAAATACCAGACCACATCCAGCCGTGTGGAGCGGGCGATCCGGCATGCGATCGAGGTCGCATGGAGCAGGGGAAAGCTGGATACCCTTGACGAGCTGTTCGGATACACTGTGAGCACGGGGAAGGGAAAGCCGACGAATTCCGAGTTCATCGCCCTGATCGCGGACACGATCCAGCTGGAATACAGGCATGGGGGAAAGGCGGGCTGATAACAGCTGCCGGATGAAAAAAGGTTACCGTTGCAATATGCAGGAAATAAGGTATAATATACAGTAAGTAAAAAGCCTTACGGCGATCAATGCAAAGATGGAGGATCGAAGTTATGAAAAACATTTTATTTGCTTCTTCAGAGTGTGTGCCTTTTATCAAGACCGGCGGTCTCGCGGATGTTGTCGGTTCCCTTCCGAAGGAATTTGACAAAGAGAGATATGACGTGCGCGTGGTGATCCCCAATTACACATGTATGAAGCAGGAATGGAAGGAAAAGCTGGAGTATGTGACTCATTTTTATATGGATATCGCAGGGCAGAACCAGTATGTCGGAGTGCTGAAGACTGTGTTAAATGACATTACGTTCTACTTTATCGACAATGAGCACTATTTCAGCGGCTTTGCTCTGTATGACGGTGACCCGAAGTGGAATATTGAAAAATTCGCATTCTTTTCAAAGGCAGTCCTGAGCATCCTTCCGGTGATCGGATTCCGCCCGGATCTGATCCACTGCCATGACTGGCAGACAGGGCTGGTCCCGGTATACCTTGACAATTTCCGCTATCTCGGAGAGTACTACCGCGGGATCAAAACTGTGATGACCATACATAACCTGAAATTCCAGGGCGTATGGGATACGAAGACAGTGCGGGGCATCACAGGCCTTCCGGAATACTATTTCGTTCCTGACAAGATGGAGGCGTATAAAGATGCAAATCTGCTGAAGGGCGGTATCGTCTATGCGGATAAGGTGACAACCGTGAGCCGCAGCTATGCGGACGAGATCAAGACGCCGTTCTACGGCGAAGGGCTGGACGGACTGATGTCTGCAAGAGCCAATGACCTGCGCGGGATCGTCAACGGTCTGGATTACACGGACTGGAACCCGGAGACTGACTGGAGGATCGCAAAGAACTTTAACATTGAGAATTTCAGGAAGAATAAACCGGTCAATAAGACATCACTCCAGGAAGAGCTGGGGCTGAATGTAGACTCCAAGGTCATGCTGATCGGTATGGTGTCAAGGCTGACAGACCAGAAGGGATTTGACCTGGTAGACTATATCATGGATGAACTCTGCCAGGACGCAGTGCAGATTGTTGTACTCGGGACAGGTGATGTGAAATATGAAAATATGTTCCGCCATTTTGCATGGAAATACGGCGGAAGGGTATCAGCAAACATCTATTATTCGGATGAGCTCTCGCACAGGATCTATGCATCCTGCGATGCCTTCCTGATGCCGTCCCTGTTCGAGCCATGCGGGCTGAGCCAGCTTATGAGCCTGCGGTACGGCACACTGCCGATCGTGAGGGAGACAGGCGGACTGAAAGATACTGTACAGCCGTACAATGAATACGAAAAGACCGGAACAGGATTCAGCTTCTGCAATTACAATGCACATGAGATGCTGAACACTGTCCGTTATGCCGAGAGGATCTATTACGACAGGAAGAGAGACTGGAATAAGATCGTGGAGCGCGCTATGAGCCAGGACTTCTCATGGAAGAATTCCGCAGGACAGTATGAAGAGCTCTACAGGGAAATGATCGGCGAATAAACGATACAACAGATGACAGGAGAATTTTTACCGGATGAAGATAATCGACAGACTGAGAGAAGACAGCATACACATTTCATTTGAAGTATTCCCGCCGAAGACGGATGAGGGATTTGACAAAGTGATCGCAGCGGTAGACGCCATGGCGGGATTGAACCCGGCGTTTATCAGCGTTACATACGGTGCGGGCGGCGGTACGAGCAAAAATACGGCAAAGATCGCCTCCCATATCAAAGATGACCTGCACCTGCTGAGCCTGGCGCATCTGACATGCGCCTCGTCAACAAAGGAAGAGGTGCGCAGGGTGATTGGCGACTTAAAGGCGCACGGCATTGAGAATATCCTTGCCCTGCGCGGGGATATCCCGGCGGGGATGGCATTTCCCGATGCAGACCGCTTCCGCTATGCGAGCGAACTTGTCGAAGAGATCAGAAAGCATGGCGATTTCTGTATCGGCGCGGCATGTTATCCGGAAGGCCATGTGGAGAACGAACACAAGGAGGATGACATCCGCTATCTGAAACAGAAGGTGGACTGCGGAGTGGATTTCCTGACGACTCAGATGTTTTTTGACAATGATATCCACTATAATTTCCTCTACAGGATCAGAGAGGCAGGCATCACTGTCCCGGTGCTGCCGGGCATTATGCCGATCACCAGCGCCACGCAGATGAAACGGAGCCAGGAGCTCTCGGGCACAGTGTTCCCCAGAAGATTCCTGGCGATGCTGGACCGCTTCGGCGGTTCTCCGGCAGCGATGAAACAGGCGGGGATCGCGTATGCTACGGACCAGATCATTGACCTGCTCGCAAACGGGGTAAAGAATATTCATATTTATACAATGAATAAGCCGGATGTTGCAGCAGCGATCATGGGCAATCTGTCTGAGATCATAAAGGCTTAGGGAAACAATATGGAGAGACGGATAAAGGAAGCCGTCCGGTATCTGGGATATGGAAGAAATGCGGCAGATGAGAGGACTTTGGCGCTGATCGAGGACGCGTTCGCAGAATTAGGGCGGACAGCGGCGCCGAAGTCGGTCTGCCGTATTTTTGATGCAGCACAGACAGAGGACGGCAGGATCATAATAGGGAATATGGAGATCAGGAGCACCAGCCTGGGCAGGAATCTGAAAGGATGTACAAAAGCAGTGCTCTTTGGGGCTACCCTTGGAGCGGGAGTGGACAGGCTGATCCGGCGCGTGTCCCTGACAGATATGGCGAGGGCTGTGATCCTCCAGGCATGTGCAGCGGCGCTCCTGGAAGAATACTGCGATGAAGAGCAGCTTAAGATCGGCGCGGAGCTGGAGAAAGAGGGACTCTATCTGCGCCCGAGGTTCAGTCCCGGATACGGGGACTTTGACATCCGATACCAGGAGCCGCTCATGCGGATGCTGGACTGCGCTAAGACGATCGGTCTGACTATGACGGACAGCTGTATGATGACGCCGACAAAATCAGTCACCGCGTTGATCGGTGCAAGCCCGGTAAAGGAGAGATGTCCCGTTCAGGGGTGCGAGGCATGCGGGAAGAAGGACTGCGAGTACAGACGATGAAAGATGACAGCAGAAAGGACAGATATATGCTCAGAGACAGACTTGGAAAGGAACTTTTATATTTTGACGGCGGGATGGGAACTCTGCTCCAGGAGAGAGGGCTTGCCCCCGGGGAACTGCCGGAGACCTGGAATGTGGAACACCCGGCAGTGATCAGGGAGATCCACAGGCGCTACATCGAGGCAGGGAGCGACATTGTACTTACAAATACATTTGGCGCGAATGCGCTGAAATTCCACGATGAGCGGTGTTCATTAAAAGAGATCGTGGAAACGGCAGTGGGACATGTGAAAGAAGCGGTCCGGGAAGCGGGCGCCGGCAGAGAGATCTATACTGCCCTCGACGTGGGACCTACAGGAAAGCTTTTAAAACCCATGGGAGACCTGGATTTTGAGACAGCATACGAGGCGTTCAGGGAAGTGATGGTCATGGGGGAGCAGGCAGGAGCTGACCTGATCCATATCGAGACTATGAGCGATACTTACGAGCTGAAAGCAGCTGTGCTGGCGGCAAAAGAAAATACTTCGCTTCCGGTGTTTGCCACCGCTATTTTTGATGAACGGCGCAAGCTCCTTACCGGAGCGGATGTCTCCTCTGTTGTGGCCCTTCTGGAAGGTCTGCGGGTGGATGCCCTGGGGATCAACTGCGGTATGGGACCGGAGCAGATGCTCCCTGTGCTGGAGGAGATGCTCCGGTATTCTTCTCTGCCCGTGATCGTGAAGCCGAACGCAGGTCTTCCCCAGCAGAGGGATGGAAAGACATGTTATGATGTAATGCCGGAGAAATTTGCGGGGCTGATGAGACGGATCACAGAGATGGGCGCATCCGTGATCGGCGGGTGCTGCGGCACTACGCCGGAGCATATCCGTGCGATGAGAGAAGCCTGCCGGGGACAGCAGCCGCTGCCGGTCACAGAAAAAGAGTATACAGTCGTGTCATCCTACGGGAAAAGTGTATTCCTCGGGAATCAGCCCGGCGAGAAATGCGGATCTAAGATCATCGGGGAGAGGATCAACCCGACCGGGAAGAAGCGGTTTAAGCAGGCGCTCAAGGAGCATGACCTGGATTATATCCTGAGAGAAGCGATCACACAGCAGGACAACGGGGCGCACATCCTGGATGTGAATGTGGGGCTTCCGGATATCGACGAACCGGCATTGATGGAAGAGGCTGTGCAGGAGATCCAGAGCGTAGTCAATCTGCCTCTTCAGATCGATACTGTAGATACAGAGGCAATGGAACGGGCACTGCGTATTTATAACGGAAAAGCGATGGTCAATTCTGTCAGCGGGAAGCAGGAGTCCATGGACAGCGTATTTCCTCTGATCCGGAAATACGGCGGCGTGGTCATCGGGCTTACACTGGATGAAGGCGGGATACCGGCTGACGCGGAGGGACGCATCCGCATCGCTGAGAAGATCATAGCTGAGGCGGCGAAATACGGGATCAAAAAGAAAGATATCGTGATCGATGCCCTTGCCATGACGGTCAGCTCCGAGCCGGAGGGCGCGATAGTGACGCTCGAGACACTGCGCCGTCTGAGGGATGAAGTGAAGGTAAACACTGTGCTTGGAGTATCCAATATCTCCTTCGGTCTTCCGAGCCGCCCTGTCATCAATTCTGCTTTCTATACGATGGCAATGATGAACGGACTGAGCGCAGGGATCATCAACCCGTCCTCAGAGGATATGATGAAGGCATGGTATGCATATCATGCGCTGATGGCTCTGGATGAGAACTGCGGACGCTACATCGCCAGATACAGCGCTGCTTCCGCCGGGAATCCTGCGGCGGCAGCCGCACAGGGAACAGGAAACAGCGGGAATCCCGGCACTGCGGAACATGCGGCCGGGATGGGCCTGGCCGCTGCGATCGAAAAAGGCCTCAGGGATGACGCACATATGATCACCCAGCGTATGTCAGAGGAAAAGGCGCCTCTTGATATTATCAATGAAGAACTGATCCCTGCGCTCAACCGGGTGGGGGACGGGTTTGAAAACGGGACAGTGTTCCTGCCCCAGCTCCTCATGAGCGCGGAAGCGGCGAAGAGCGCGTTTGCGGTCCTGAAAGAAAAGATGGATAAAAGCGGAGAAGTCCAGGAGAAGAAAGGCACGATTGTTATTGCAACAGTAAAAGGAGATATCCACGATATCGGAAAGAATATTGTGAAAGTGCTTTTGGAAAATTACAGTTTTGACGTGATCGACCTGGGGAAGGACGTGCCGCCGGAAAAGATCGTGGACACAGTCCTGGAACACCAGGCGCCGCTCGTGGGACTGAGTGCTCTGATGACGACCACCGTGGTCAGTATGGAAGAGACGATCCGCCAGCTCAGGGAAAAAGCGCCGGGATGCCGCGTGATGGTCGGCGGCGCAGTGCTCAACCAGGAATACGCGGACATGATCGGAGCGGATTTCTACGGGAAGGACGCGATGCAGTCTGTCCATTATGCCCAGGAAGTGTTCGGCATCTGATCACAGGACAGAGTTTCCTGAAAATGTATAAATATGCAGTATATGATCCCCTGTATTGTTCTGAAAATAATACAGGGGATTGTTAAAAATATATCTGGGAAATTTGCCGTATACATGGTATCATTAAGGGCAGGAAAGGCATGCGTCATGGCATGTGCTTTAACAAAGAGGAAGATTGTTGTTAGGAGGGAATATTTTGAGGTACGCAGACGCAAATGTGATCAAGATCAAACATGATGTCCTGGAGGCAGTGGCAAGACTGGCTTTTGCCGGGGAGCTGGAAGAGAGGAAGGATGAGATCCCGCTGAAGCTTATCCCGGGACCGACAGCACAGTTCCGCTGCTGTATCTACAAGGAAAGAGAGATCATCAGACAGAGGGTGCGCCTCGCGGAAGGGAAAGCGCCGGGCATCACGGATGACGGAAATGTGATCCAGGTCATAAGTTCAGCGTGTGAGGACTGTCCGATCTCCAGTTACATCGTAACAGAGAACTGCCAGAACTGTATCGGAAAGGCATGTATCAATGCATGTAAATTCGGGGCGATCGAGCCGGGACGCACCCGCACGCACATCGATCCGGCAAAATGTAAAGAGTGCGGGAAATGCGCGGAAGCCTGTCCGTACAATGCCATCGCATATCTGAAAAGGCCGTGTAAATTCAGCTGCCCGGTGGATGCGATCTCTTATGACGAGTACGGCATCTCCGTGATCGATGAGGAGAAATGTATCCGCTGCGGGAAATGTATCCACAGCTGTCCGTTCGGTGCGATCGGTTCAAAGACATGGATCGTGGACGTGATCAAAGCGCTCAAATCCAACAAGAAAGTGTACGCAATGCTGGCTCCTGCCACAGAAGGGCAGTTCGGCGAGGAGATCACTATGGCAAGCTGGAGAAAGGCAATGCTTGAGCTTGGATTTACAGAGTTTGTAGAGGTAGGGCTCGGCGGAGACCTGACAGCGAAATATGAGGCGGAAGAGTGGAGAGAGGCTCACGAGGAAGGAAAGAAGAAGGTAACATCCTGCTGTCCGGCATTTGTAAACATGGTGCGCAGACACTTCCCGGAACTGAGCGACGCGGTCTCCACAACGGTTTCCCCGATGTGCGCGGTATCCCGTCTGATCAAGGCGAAGGATCCGGATGCGGTGACTGTATTTATCGGACCATGCCTTGCGAAGAAATCTGAGGTGGTGGACCAGAAGATCGAGGGAAATGCGGATTATGTGCTGACTTACAGCGAGGTGCGCGCTATGATGCGCGCGAAGGATGTGGTGCTGGAGCCGGTGGAGGATACATACCAGGAGGCATCTGTATTCGGAAAACGCTTCGGCAATTCCGGCGGTGTAGCAGCGGCTGTGCAGGAGAGCCTGAAAGAATCCGGCAATGATATCGATGTGAAGGTATATAAAGCGAACGGCGCGGCAGAATGTAAGAAGGCCCTTCTCCTTATGAAGGTGGGAAGACTGCCGGAAGACTTTATCGAGGGCATGGCATGTGACGGAGGATGCGTCGGAGGACCGAGCTCCTTTAAGGATCAGATGCTGGCGAGAAAATCAAGGGACGCTCTTATCAAAAAAGCGGACGACAGAGGGATTTATTCAAACCTGAGCAACTATGACGAGGAGTCCTTCTCCATGCACAGATAAGAAAGATAAATATAAGGAAGACAGATAAGGAAGAATTATGGGCACCAGCCGGGAGATGACCGGGCGGACGGAAAAGACAGAGCAGATCAGGAGGAGCAGAACGATATGGAGTTAAATATGAGAGGATTACACACAACGGTGAGGGCGATCCGCAGGAGAGTTTTTACGGAAGTGGCAAAACTGGGATTTAAGGCAGATGCGGATACGCTTCTCGACGATATGGAATCTATCCCTTACGAGATCGTAAATGACGATACGGAAAAGTACCGTGAGAGCACCTACCGTTCGCGGGCGATCGTAAGGGAGAGGCTCCGGCTTGCAATGGGACTTTCCCTGCGCCCGGAGAACAAGCCGGTCCATCTTACCGCGGGAGTGGAGGCGAGCAATATCTCGGAGAAATATTATGAGCCGCCGCTGATGCAGGTGATCCCTTCCGCATGCGAGAGCTGCGAGGAAAATAAATACGAGGTGAGCAATGTCTGTAAAGGGTGCCTTGCCCATCCGTGCCAGGAGGTCTGCCCGAAAGGCGCGATCTCCATGGTGGACGGACGCTCATTCATCGATCAGGACAAGTGCATCAAGTGCGGAAGATGTAAGTCAGTCTGTCCGTATGACGCCATCGCAAAGAAAGAAAGACCGTGCCAGAAGGCGTGCGGCGTAAATGCCATTGTATCAGACAAATACGGGCGTGCGTTTATCGATAATGATAAATGCGTCTCCTGCGGGATGTGCATGGTGAGCTGCCCGTTCGGCGCGATCTCAGATAAATCGCAGATCTTCCAGCTCGCGAGGGCTCTGTCGGAAGGCGAGGAGGTTGTTGCGGAGATCGCTCCTGCATTTGTCGGCCAGTTCGGAGACAACATCACTCCGAGGAATATCAAGGCAGCCCTGAGGGAATTAGGCTTCTCCGAGGTCTACGAAGTGGCGCTGGGGGCGGACATCGGGGCGATCGCTGAGGCACACCACTATGTGGACAAGGTAGTGACCGGAGAGCTTCCGTTCCTGCTCACATCCTGCTGTCCGTCCTGGGCGGTCCTGGCTAAGAAGTATTTCCCGGACGTGATCGATGAGATCTCGCAGGAACTGACGCCGATGGTGGCGACGGCAAGGACGATCAAGCAGGAGCATCCGAACGCAAAGGTTGTATTTATCGGACCGTGCGCGTCAAAGAAGCTGGAGGCATCCAGAAGGTCTGTCAGGAGTGACGTGGACTTTGTCGTGACCTTTGAGGAAATGCAGGCAATGTTCGATGCAAAGGGCATTGATCTTACGAAATATGAAGCAGAGTCATCCTTCCATGACGCGACAGGGGCCGGGCGCGGCTACGGCTGCGCAGGAGGCGTGGCTGAGGCGATCGAGAAATGCATCAATGCATACTATCCGGATGTACAGGTCAACATTGAGCATGCGGAAGGCCTGTCAGAGTGCAAGAAGATCCTCGCTCTCGCAAAGGCCGGGAGGATGAACGGATGCCTGATCGAAGGCATGGGCTGTCCGGGCGGATGTATCGCCGGCGCGGGCACGAATATCCCTGTGGCAAAGGCGAAGAAGAACCTTGCGGCATTTGTAAAGAATTCCAGCAAGCCGATCCCGCCGAAGGAGCTTGAGGAGATCGAGCTGAAATAGAGGTGGCTGAAACAGACGGATCAGATATCTGATGCTGATAAAAATAATGTCATGTTCCGGCTTTGTGGGATAATTTCGGGCGGGCGCTCTTTTCAGGGCGCCCGCTTTACAAATATATCCTGCTGTGATATATTATAAAACAGGCTTTTTGGAGCGAAAGAGGAGGATTATAGCAATGCAGCCATATGGAGTAAACCAGCTTAGAAAAATGTTTCTTGAGTTCTTCGAGAGCAAGGGACACCTTGCACTGAAGAGCTTTTCCCTGGTGCCGCACAATGACAAGAGCCTACTGCTCATCAATTCAGGAATGGCGCCGTTAAAACCATATTTTACAGGACAGGAGATCCCGCCGAGGAAGCGTGTGACGACCTGCCAGAAATGTATCCGCACAGGCGATATCGAAAACGTGGGAAAGACCGCGCGCCACGGTACATTCTTTGAGATGCTCGGGAACTTTTCTTTCGGAGACTATTTCAAGGAGGAGGCGATCCAGTGGACATGGGAGTTCCTCACAGAGGTAGTAGGCCTGGATCCGGACCGACTGTATCCGTCCGTATATGTGGATGATGACGAGGCGTTTGAGATCTGGAACAAAAAGATAGGCATCCCGGCAGAGCGTATTTTCAAATTCGGAAAAGAAGATAATTTCTGGGAGCATGGTTCCGGTCCGTGCGGTCCGTGCTCCGAGGTATACTATGACCGCGGGGAAAAGTACGGATGCGGCAAGCCGGACTGCACTGTGGGATGCGACTGCGACCGTTATATGGAGATCTGGAATGACGTGTTCACCCAGTTCGACAATGACGGAAATGGCAACTACAGCGAGCTCGAGCAGAAAAACATTGATACAGGAATGGGTCTGGAACGTCTGGCATCTGTTGTTCAGGACGTGGATTCCATTTTTGACGTGGATACGCTCAAAGCTCTCCGCGACCATGTATGCGAGCTTGCCGGAAAAGAATATGGAAAAGATTATAACAATGACGTATCCATCCGCGTGATCACGGACCATATCCGTTCCGTGACGTTTATGATCTCTGACGGGATCATGCCGTCCAATGAGGGAAGGGGTTATGTGCTGCGCCGTCTCTTAAGACGCGCCTGCCGTCACGGAAGGCTTCTGGGTATCCACAAAGGTTTCCTCCCGGAACTGGCTCAGACTGTGATCGAAGGCTCTAAGGACGGATATCCGGAGCTGGAAGAAAAGAAAGAGTTCATCCTCAAAGTGATCACAAAAGAGGAAGAGCAGTTCAACAAGACCATCGACCAGGGGCTTGGCATCCTCTCTGACATGATCGCAGACATGGAGGCAAAGGGTGAGAAGACACTGAACGGCGATGATGCGTTCCGTCTCTATGATACGTATGGGTTCCCGCTGGATCTGACAAAAGAGATCCTGGAAGAAAAGGGAATGGATGTGGATGAAGAAGGCTTTAAGGCTTCCATGGAAGTCCAGAGGACGACCGCGAGAAACGCGCGTGAAGTGACGAACTACATGGGCGCTGACGTGACAGTATATGAATCCATTGACCCCAGTGTGACAAGCACCTTCGTCGGATATGACAACCTGACATGGGAGTCTGACGTAACCGTACTCACCACGGAGGACGAGCTCACAGACGCGCTCTCCGAAGGGCAGAAGGGCACTGTGTTTGTAAATGAGACACCGTTCTATGCGACGAGCGGCGGTCAGGAGGCTGACACAGGGTACATCCGCACTGCGGAAGGTGAGTTTAAAGTAGAGGATACCGTTAAGCTGCTCGGAGGAAAGATCGGCCATATCGGTGTGATGACAAAAGGCATGATCAAAGTGGGCGACAAGGTTTCTCTGGAAGTCGATGCAAAGAAGCGCGCGCTCTCCGCGAGGAACCACAGCGCGACCCACCTTCTCCAGAAGGCGCTCCGCACCGTTCTCGGCACTCATGTGGAGCAGGCCGGTTCCAGTGTCAACGAGGACAGGCTGCGCTTTGACTTTACGCATTTCTCCGCAATGACTGCGGAAGAACTGAAAAAGGTCGAGGATATGGTAAACGAACAGATCTCCAACGGGCTTCCGGTCATCGTGAAGAACATGCCCATCGAGGAGGCGAAGAAGACCGGGGCGCAGGCTCTGTTTGGCGAGAAATATGGCGATATCGTACGCGTAGTCAATATGGGAGATTTTTCCATCGAATTCTGCGGCGGTACTCATGTAAAGAATACTTCCGAGATCATGGCGTTCAAGATCATTTCCGAGACCGGCGTTGCGGCTGGCGTGCGCAGGATCGAGGCGCTGACCTCTGAGGGACTGATGAAGTATTATGCGGATATCGAAGAGAAACTGAAAGCAGCCGCTCATCTCCTGAAAGCGACGCCGGACAATCTCAGCGATAAGATCAGCCATATGCTGGCAGAAAATAAATCGCTCCACAGTGAGATCGAAAGCTTAAAGAGCAAGATGGCTCAGGACGCTGCCGGAGATGTGATGGATCAGGTGAAAGAAGTAAAGGGTGTGAAGCTCCTCGCAGCGCAGATCGACGGCGTTGACATGAACGGGCTGCGTGACCTGGGCGACCAGCTCAAAGAAAAGCTGGGAGACGGTGTAGTCGTGCTCGCGTCCGGAAATGACGGCAAAGTCAGCCTTATGGCGACTGCCACAGACGGGGCGATGAAGAAGGGCGCACATGCGGGCAACCTGGTGAAAGGCATCGCCGGGTGCGTCGGCGGTGGCGGCGGCGGACGCCCGAACATGGCGCAGGCAGGCGGCAAGAATCCGGCCGGAATCCCGGATGCCCTGGAAAAAGCGGCAGAAGTGCTGGAAGGCCAGATCAGCTGATCGGGGAACTCGCTGTTTCTCCGCTGCACTTCGGTTATGACCGGGAAAATGACAGGAAAGCGCTGCGATCCATGAGCTTTTCATGTTTTCATGCGTTGTTTCATGTGTTTTATAAGTTTTTCTGAGGAAAATAGTTGACGGAAGAAAAAAATATGATATAATCTTTGTTAGTGCAAGAAAATACCCGAACAGTCGTATTATGCACAATACAAGGCTGGAGGGGAGGTAAGGTGTGAGACTATGTCAAATGTAATCGTT
>DWUV01000232.1 GCA_019120595.1 Candidatus Mediterraneibacter tabaqchaliae
ACTGGGAACAAAAGCAGTTACACTGCTGACATCCAACGCAAAAGAGTTTACACGTGCAGCAAGTATCCTTGGTATCTTCGTAGTTGGTGGTCTGATCGCAAACTATGGCGCTACAACAGTACGTCTGATCGTTGGCGATACACAGATCAATATCCAGAGCCTGCTTGACGGCGTACTGCCGAAGCTGATCCCGCTCCTGATCACACTTGGTATCTATGTGCTGATCAAGAAGGGCTGGACACCGGTTAGATGTATCATCCTTATCCTCGTAGTAGGTATCGTAGGATGTGCGTTCGGTATCTGGACAGGTAACTCCCAGGCTATGGACGCTGACGGAAATACACTTCCGGGCGGATATACACCGCTTGTTGAGTGGTATGAGTATCCGGTGCCGGAGGAAGCTGCTGAATAACAGCGGTTATTAAAACAAATATGATTCCAGCGCGTTTTGCGCCGGAGAAATGAGGGGAGGGATCCAGATCCCCCCCTCATATTAATCTAGAGAGAAATCAGGTGGCTGTTTGAATCCGATAACAATTTTTATAGTAGTAGTGGCGTTTGCCGCATATCTTATATTTCAGGGCATTAAAAATTTCCAGCTCCACAATCTGAACGAAAGTCTCAGGAAAAGAGACAGCGAGACTGTGGAGAGGATCGCTGATATGGGGATGACCCGCAGGCTTCTCGGTGAATATGTGTGTGACCTTTACAAGCTGCGTGTCTTTTACGTGACGAAAGAAGAGGAGAAGTTTGAAAAGGTTTTAAAGCACATGCTGAAGGCTGAAAAATACCGCCCGGATGACAGGGAGAGTTTCCTGGAAACATATTTCCACACATTCCTGATCAAGGGAAACCGAAAGTACGCGGACTGGATCCTTGAGGCGATCAGAAAGACGGGAAATCAAAAATTTATCCATTACAGTGAAGAATCTTATGCGGTGATGCTGGATAAGAGGAGCGATCTGATCGACAAAATGGAAGAAGATATTAATTCCAAGCTTTATTACGGATTTGCGCTGGGCGTAGTTCTGTTTATGGTTGCAAAACAGTATTCCTATCTGGGAGACGACAGAAATGCACTCGAGTATATGAGGAGTGCGAAAGCATGTTTTCATCCAAAGGCAGTTTATATGCCTGTTGTTGACAGATATCTGGAAGAAGCAGAAGCGTAATATACGTACATGCCTTGCAGATGCAGGCGTTAAACATGTTTAGAACAGGAGAGAGATTATGATTGGATTATTAGTTACAGGACATGCAAATTTTGGTACAGGCATTACAAGCTCCGTGAACCTGATCGCAGGCGAGCAGGAGGCATATCAGGCAGTTGACTTTCTGCCGACATACAGCACAGAGGATCTCACACGTGAGATAACCAAAGCGCTCGATGAATTAAAGGAATGTGAAGGGGTTATCATTTTTACAGACCTTATGGGAGGAACCCCGTTCAATGTTTCCGCACAGATCGGACATGGAAAGGATAACATCCGCATCGTTGCAGGCACGAACCTTCCTATGCTGGTTGAGATCGTGATGTCACGCAAATTTATGGATAACCTGGATGAACTTGTGGATTCCGTGCTGGAGACGGGAAAAGAACAGGTGACAAAATACGAATTCAAGCAGGTAGTTCAGGAAGCGTCAGACGACGGGATCTAAAACTGGCTGCATACTATAAATGTATGAAAACTGAGTTTCAGCCGGCAGAAGAGCCGGCATGGAGCAGCGCATCTGCAGGATGCGTGATAAAGCCGTTACGCGGCAATGAAAAAATGAAAGGGGAAAAACAATGAGTACGATCTTTAATATCACAGAAGATAAGATGAAAGACACTTTCTCAACATTTACGCTGACTGAGATCTATCAGCAGCCTGCAACATGGAAAAAGACATGCGCTCAGATCAGGGAGCACAAAGATGAGATCAAGAAGTTTATCGATCAGGTGATCACATGCGATGACTTTGATGTGATCCTGACAGGCGCCGGCACCAGCGAGTTCGTCGGAAACGCACTGTTCCCGCATCTGGCAGGCCTTCTGGACCATAAGGCAAAATCCTATGGAACAACAGATATCGTTGCTACACCGGAGGCTTATCTCTCCCGTACAAAGCCGACTCTTCTGATCAGCTTCGGACGTTCCGGAAATTCACCGGAGTCTGTCGGCGCTGTGGATGCTGCTGAGGCTGTGTGCGACAATGTATACCATCTGTTTGTGACATGCAACAAGAACGGAGCTCTCTCCAAGCGTGCCGCTACAACAGAGAACTGCTACGCGATCAACCTGACAGACGAGACACATGACCAGAGCTTTGCCATGACATCAAGCTATTCCAATATGTATCTGGCGACTCTTCTGTGCTTCCACCTGGATGAGCTCGATGAGACTATTGCAAAAGTGGACAAGATCATCGCAGCGGGACAGGCATTCCTTGACGATCAGTACGGCGTGGCTCAGAAGATCGTTGACGAGTATGATTTCCAGCGCATCGTTTACCTTGGAAGCAATACTCTGAAAGGCACATCCCAGGAGTCTGCACTCAAGATGCTTGAGCTGACAGCAGGACGCGTTGTTACAATGTATGATACTCCGATGGGATTCCGTCACGGACCGAAGTCCATCGTGGATGACACAACTCTCACAGTTGTATACCTCAGCGATGACCCGTATACAAGACAGTATGAGATGGATCTGGTTAAGGAAATGAGCGGACAGCGCAAAGGCAATAAGATTGTTGTTGTTATGAGCAGCCAGGACGATGCTGCTGCAGCTCTCGCAGATTACTCCGTAGTATACGGACTGGACGGAGAGAACGAGAATATCCTGCTTGGACTGGATTATATCCTGTTTGCCCAGACTCTGGCAGTGCTGAAATCACTGTCACTTGGCATCACACCGGATAATCCGTGCCCGACAGGCGAGGTAAACAGAGTGGTTCAGGGAGTTACCCTGTATCCGTATACAAGAAAATAAGACTTACGGAAAAGAGAGGGTGCCTCAAAGTTATTTTGAGGCACCTTCGACAAGGAGGATAAATTACATCTATGAATAATGTAACTGTTATTATATGGACCTGCATAACGGTCGCTGTCCTGCTCGGGATCTGCGCGCTTGTCCTGCTTTTTATTTCGTCAAGGAATATGAAGAAGAACAGAGAGGCAATGAGGGATCTCCAGGGCGCCATCAAAGTGGGCGCAAAAATATTATTCGCCGGCGGCATCTATGGAAAGATCGTCAGGATCAAGAATGATGTGATCGATGTTGAAGTGAATAAGAGTACAGTGATCCAGATCTCACGATACAGTATCCAGAATGTGATATCTGAGTAAGGAGCAGGCATTCAGGTCTGAAAACTGGTTCAGACCTGATGCTCGTTCTGCTGTTTGCGCTGGGTTTCAGCTATTTTTTTCGCATACGCGCTCGGTGTAGTGTTGAAATATTTTTTAAACAGCCGGGAAAAGTAGTGGATGGAACTAAAGCCCAGCATATATGCGATCTCACTGATGGTGTACTGACTCTGGCGTATCAGCTCCTTACTTTTCTGGAGCTTGATATTGAGCAGATAATTTTTCGGAGAGGTATTCAGGTGAGTTTTGAACAGCGCCTGCAAAGAGGAGCGTGAGATGTAAAACTCATGGCAGATCTCCTCAATGGTGATCGGCTCTGTGATCCTTTTATTCATATAGGAAAGGATCTCGGATAAGAGATCGTTCTTGGCGGAATTATTGTCTGCGAACAGAGTCTTATGGCTGATCATCTCATAGAACTGCATCAGCAGGAGGAGCGCTTCCTGGAGATAGCATATCATGAGAGTCCTCGTATAATACGAATTTTCACCGCTTTCTATGAGCAGTTTCCACAGGATCTGCTGGAGCTCGCTCGTACAGTGGAAGGTATTGTCCAGAATATGGAGCGACTTCCTCTGGTTTAGTTCAAAGACTGCGGTCAGGTAGGAGCAGTTTTCTCCGATATCCATGACAGCCCGGTCTGACCGGTAAATGATCAGGTCGTGGGGCTGAAGTGAATAGCTTCCGGACGACAGTTCTATATGCATTGCCCCTTCGTATACGTAGAGAAGCTCATAAGATCTGTGCGGAGGTTTGATGATCTGGCACGGCCTGGATTGTTTGGAAAACCAGCAGTCGAGTATCCTGCGCACATGGAGCGGGACAGAAACAGGCTGATATGTATACGGGGACGGAAGCATTACAGTTTTGGGCTGCGTATGCGAGGTCAGCATGGACCATGTCAGCGGTGTTGTCTGTGGGACGAGATTGAAATAGATCCCGGGCTTCAGCTTTATATAGTGGCGGATGGGAAACGGTTTCAGGTCTGACATATCAGGTGAATCTGAAACCAGTATCAGCGCAACGCCCAGAGGACATTCAATATAAACTTCGCATGAAAATACGAACAGCTGAGTCAGTTTTTTTGAAGGACAGGAGATTTCCTGCCGCATCAGGTTATGCTTCTGAACATCTACTGGCTCATCATAAAAAGATCCATATGATTTAAAAGTACTGTCATTTGTTTGTTTATTTGTCATACTTGTTCCCTCGTGATGTATAAAAGCATTTGTACTTTTTAAATTATATTACATGTTTTGTTAAAAATCAAGATACGGGATTTTATTGATCCCGGGAATAGGCAGGAGGTATTGTTATGATCATTCAGAGTAAAAAAGTATGGTTTGCGGATCAGTTTGTGGAAGCTCAGGTTGAAGTAAAAGACGGGAAAATCGTTGATATCTATGAGTATGGAACAAAGCCGGTGGATCAGGATTACGGAAGCAACTGGATCCTTCCGGGATTTATCGATATCCACTGCCATGGGGCTTATGGATTTGATACGAACGATGCGGAAGAAGAGGGACTTCGCTATTGGGTAAAGAATATTGTCAACGAGGGTGTGACAGCGCTCCTTGCGACTACGATCACTCAGAGTGAGGAAGTGCTCACCAATGCGCTGAAAAATGTGGCAAAGGTAGTGAACGGCGGATATGAAGGTGCGGAGATCCTGGGAGTGCATTTTGAGGGACCTTATCTTGACATGAAGTATAAGGGAGCTCAGCCGGAACAGTATATCGTTAAGCCGACGATCGAACAGTTTAAGAAATATCAGGAAGCGGCAAACGGGCTGATCAGGTATATCACAATGGCAACAGAGACAGACGAAGATTTCGCTCTGACACGTTACTGCTCAGAGCACGGCGTGGTAGTCAGCATCGGACACTCTGCGGCTACGAGCAAGCAGGCGATCCAGGCATTTGCCCACGGTGCGAGATCCATGACACATGTATATAATGGAATGACACCGTTCAACCACAGGGCAAACGGTCTTGTGGGCGCAGCATACCGCATGAAGAGCATGTACGGCGAGATCATCTGCGACGGCAACCACTCTACACCTGCCGCGCTGCGTATGTTCTTTGACGCAAAGGGACCGCACTATGGCATCATGGTCAGCGATGCACTGATGGCTAAGGGATCTCCGGCGGGATCCAAATTCATCTTCGGCGGAAACGAGATCGAGATCTACGAGGATGGAAGCGCGCACCTGACATCATCCAAGGGGCTGGCAGGATCTACGCTGAACATCAACAAAGGTCTCCGCATCCTGGTCGAGGAGGCTCTCGTGCCGATCGATACTGCGATCAACTCCTGTACAAAGAACCCGGCGGCATGCCTGCGCATCGATGACAGAAAAGGTTCCATCAAAGTGGGACTGGACGCGGATCTGGTAGTCCTTGACCGCGATTACAATGTGCTCCAGACATACTGTATGGGCAAGGCAATGCTTGAAAAATAAACAGACTAAACGAAAGATGTGGTTAGAGAGATGAGTAAGAAAAAAGGGGCTAAACCGGTGGAGAAGATCCGCCTGTCAGGCAGAAATATTTATACGGACAAAAAAGGGCGCGTCATATTCTATGATATGATCACAAAGAAAGGGTATCTGGTAGATAAGAAGAGTGAGAACTCGGCAGTATTTTTTAAGAACCGGTTTGTTGTGATCCTGTTTGCGGCGATCCTCTTTGGAGCGACATTTTTAACAGTTCTCCAGGCAGTGATCGCGTGGGCAGTCATGATGGCTCTGGCAGAGTTTTCTTTCAGGATGGTTTTCCTGAAAAAGCTGGAACCTGTCACGGACGTGGACTTTGAGCGGCGTGTTTCCGCGCTCCAGTACATTATCGAGAATAAGGAGAAAGGGCGGATCATCGCGCTGATCATCCTTTACTTCCTGTTCTCCGTGCTGGTTCTGCTGAATGCGTACACAGAAGATTATTCCACGAAGCTGTGGGTGTTCAGCGGATGTCTGGC
This sequence comes from Candidatus Mediterraneibacter tabaqchaliae, assembly GCA_019120595.1. Taxonomy (GTDB): domain Bacteria; phylum Bacillota; class Clostridia; order Lachnospirales; family Lachnospiraceae; genus Mediterraneibacter; species Mediterraneibacter tabaqchaliae. Next base: position 6,319 of record DWUV01000232.1, read on the forward strand.
AGTGGTAGGAGTTTACTTCGGGGTGCTTCATATCGTCGCCCTGATCAAAATGAAAAAATAATTGAATTGGGGACGTAGTAAAATCCGATTTTACTACGTCCCCAATTAAGTTTCAGGGTGTCCCTAAATCGATTTAGGCCTGTCCCTCAGAACCGCATACGCTGATCTTCTGTTTTACAAGCTCAGTTACATGCTGCATTCCGACTGTGCCGTATTTCTTCGGATCGAATGCATCCGGGTTTTCTTTGAGGTATTCTTTCACGCCGTCGCTGTATGCGATACGCAGCTCTGTCGCGAAGTTTACCTTGCAGATCCCGCGCCTGATGGACTCGCGCACTGCGTCGTCCGGCACACCGGAAGCGCCGTGGAGCACGAGCGGGATGGATACGACCTCGCGGATCTCGCTCAGTCTGTCAAGATCCAGTTTCGGGATGCCTTTGTAGATGCCGTGAGCTGTACCGATGGCAACTGCCAGGGAGGTAACGCCTGTGCGCTCTGCGAATTCCTTCGCCTGCTGCGGGTCTGTGTAAGGATTCTCATCCCCGCCGTCCAGGTCGTCTTCTTTTCCGCCGACTTTTCCGAGCTCAGCTTCAACGCTGATGCCGGATGGAGCGCATGCTGCCGCGACACGGCTTGTGAGGGCGATGTTGTCCTCAAATGACTCGTGGGATCCGTCGATCATGATGGATGTGTATCCTGTGCGGAGAGCCTGCATAGCCAGCTCAAAGCTGCTGCCGTGGTCAAGGTGCATCGCAACCGGGACGCTTGCGCGCTCAGCCGCTGTCTTTACCATAGCGAGATAATAGTCAAGGCCTGCATATTTTACAGTGGAAGGCGTTGTCTGCATGATGACCGGAGAATTCATCTCCTCGGCAGCTTTGATGACTGCCATGACCATTTCCATGTTTTCCACGTTGAAAGCGCCGACTGCGTAGTGGCCTTCCTGTGCCTTTTTTAACATTTCGTTTGTTGTAACTAATGGCATAAGATCTACCTCATTTCTTTATAGATTTTTACAGTTGTTCCTGCCCTGTGCCTGAGAATACAGGCCGGCTACGCTCTCAGTATAGCACAGAACAGCCCATGCTGTCTCTCCATTTTGCACTTTCTTAAAAAATGCAAACGATTCTTTAATAAATCCAAAGTACACCCTGTCCGAAAGTGCTACGATGAAAACAAAAAAAGGAGAAATTACAATGCGTCAGAATCCACTGAAAAAAATTGTAGAGCTGCAGAAGCAGGGAAAGAGCGTGGGTATTTACTCTGTGTGCAGCGCAAATGGTTATGTAATTGAGGCGGCATTAAAGAGGGGAATGTCAGATGGTTCCTGTGTGCTGATCGAGAGCACGGCGAACCAGTGTGACCAGAACGGAGGGTATACCGGCATGACACCGGCTGACTTCAGGAAATTTGTCCTTGATATTGCTGAGAAGAACGGATTTGACAAGGACAGGCTCTTCCTTGGCGGAGACCATCTGGGACCGCTGACATTTGCCGGAAAGGACGAGGCGGAAGCCATGGCGGATGCAGAAGAGCTGATCCGCTGCTATGTGGGCGCTGGATTTACAAAGATCCATATCGACACCAGCATGAAGGTAAAGAGCGATGATCCGGATGTGCGCCTGTCAGATGAGATCATCGCGGGCCGCGGCGCAAGGCTGGCGCAGGTCGCTGAGGAGACTTACAAAGAGCTCCTTACAAGAGAGCCGGATGCCATCCCGCCGGTCTACATCATCGGAAGCGAAGTGCCGATCCCGGGCGGCGCAGTCGGAAGCGAGGACAATGGAGTCCAGGTGACAAAGGTCGAGGACTTTAAGAACACAGTGGCAGCGTTTGAGAAGGCATTTGCAGACGCAGGGCTTGGCGATGAGGTCTGGGACCGTGTGATCGGAGTCGTCGTACAGCCGGGTGTGGAAGAGAAAGACAGCGGATGTACAGAGTATGACCGCGAGAAGGCAAAAGACCTGATGGCATCGATCAAAGACTTCCCGAGCCTTGTGTTCGAGGGACATTCTACAGATTACCAGACAAAGATCAAGCTGCGTGAACTGGTCGAGGATGGAGTCGGCATCCTGAAAGTAGGGCCGGGTCTTACATTCGCGATGCGCGAGGCGATGTTCGCTCTGGAAAATATCGAGAAAGAGCTGCTCTATGGTACGGATGTCGAGCTGAGCCGTTTCGCGGAAGTGCTGGACGAGGAGATGTTAAAGAACGACAAGAACTGGAAGAAACACTACCAGGGCACAGAGCTGGAGGTGCGCCTGAAGAGGAAATATTCCTTCTCAGACCGCTGCAGATATTATATGCCTGTGCCATCAGTGGAGGCAGCGGCAGACCGTCTGCTCACAAACCTGCGCACGCATGGCATCCCGCTGAACCTTCTGAGCCAGTTCATGCCGATCCAGTATACAAAGGTACGCGAAGGGCTGCTTGAGAACGATCCGGTTGCCCTGATCGAAGACAGGATCACGAACACGATCGATGAGTACCTGTACGCGACACATCAGAGAGAACTGATGTAAACAGCAGCATGCAAAAGAAGACAGATCCGGAATAGAATAATACGATAAAGAAGAGACAATCCCATGGGAGATCATTGGCCTGGCAGGACCCGGATCCTTTGGGATCGTCTCTTTTCTGTTTGGAGGAACGGAAAAAAGTTGAATAATTCCGGGCAGTGATACGGTATAGTAAAACCATATGTGTTCTGGGAGGTGTGGACCGTGAAGCAAAAGAAAATAACAGTGCAGGAGATGGGAGCAGTGGAAGCGCTCCTGGCCGGAAAAGCCGGTCTCTGGAGCTTTTCCCATCTGCTTTGCCAGGTCTATAAAGGGGATCTGCCTCTGGCTGTCTTCCTCACTGAGCGGCTGACGGAATACGAAGGTGGGAAGGAACGTGAAAAGACTGCAAGGAAAGTACGCAACTGGCTGCATGACCGAAATCTTCCCCAAAACAGGGAAGAGGCGTTTAAGATCTGTTTCGCCCTGGAACTGGATGAGGAGCAGGCGGAGGAGATCCTCGGCATGACTGTGGAGAGCGGGATCCATTACCGCAATCCGAAGGAACTGGTGTATGCATACTGCCTTCGGAAAGGGATCGGATATATGCAGGCAGTGCAGATGAAAGAACGGCTGTGCGGCCAGTCCCTTCTTAAGCAGATTTCATTTGCCGGGATACCGCCTGAGGAGAGGCAGCCGCTGAATCTGACCGGCTATGTCCAACGGAAGTTCAGGAGCGTGGAAACAGAGGAAGAACTGGCCCGGTTCCTGGAATCATCTGCGGCCAGGTTCGGCCGCTACCACAATACCGCCTACCGCAAATTCTGCAGGATGCTGGACTGTCTCATACGGCCGGAGACGTCAGAGAGCGGGATGCCGCAGGAACACAGTTACAGCATAAGAAAAGCAGTGGAGGAATATCTGCGCATGGGGATCCCCTACGAGAAACGGTCATCAGGCTATACGTGGGTACACCGGGAGATCAAGCGGCACTGGCCGTCTGCGAAATCAATTTACTTGATGCGCACCAGAAAAACAGATGTGGACCGGAAGACACTCCTGCTTTTATATATCGCAACGGAGGGAGACCATGAGATGCAGACCGAAGAGATGAAGCCGGTCGAGGAACATCACAGAAGGATGGACCTGATGCTCTCGGAATGCGGGATGCCACGGCTCAACGGGCAAAAACCGTTTGACTATCTGGTCCTGCAGGCTGTCCGCGGCGGAGAGGAAGATGAGTTTATCAGCCTGAAAATGGAGCGGATGATCAGGAAAATATTCAGCAAGGGCGATATGGAAGAGGAAAAATAAACGGAGGAAAACGGAAATGAAGACGGACGATATGGATAATCGGATCAGACTTCCGGAGGGATACAGGATCTCACATGGCGGAAGGAGTTACACGATCAGCAGATACGTGAGCGCGGGCGGTAATTCGATCGTATATCAGGCCTGGTATCAGGACAGTCTGATGCCGGAAAAGACCCATCAGGTTCTCATCAAGGAACTGTATCCTTATGACCCGGCGGGGCGCATTACACGTCGGGAAAACATGTGCCTGGAGATAGGGCACGGAGCGGAAAAATTATATGGTGACCACAAGAAGAGCTATCTCCTGGGAAACAGGGTGCACCTTACGCTTGCCCCGGAGGGGAAAGGCGGGATCGCAGATAATCTGGATTCCTTTGAGGAGAACGGAACTGTATACACGGTCCTCACAGCCAGGAAAGGGCAGGTCCTGGCGGAAATGCTGAAAGAGAAAAGATACTTTCCCAGTCTGGAAGATACGGTAAAATGTATCCGCGGGCTTCTTAATATCCTGGAACTTTTCCATGAGCACCGGCTGCTGCATCTGGATGTGAGCCCGGATAATATTTTTATCCTGGATCCCCGGGAAAAGGGCGCTTTCCCGACCGAACTGCTCCTGCTCGATTTTAACAGTGTTTACTCTATGGACGATCAGACTACGTATCTGGGGGATTATTATCCGGGAAAGCCGGGGTATATGGCGCCGGAGGCGGTGCTTTCCAGGACCGGGGAAATGGGACCGTGGACGGATCTGTATTCCGTGGCCGCAGTCTGGTATACCATGCTCTGTGACGGAAAGACACCGGAAGATATGGAGATTTCCAACGAAAAGGAACTTGTGTCTCCCTACTCGCGTCTCCTGCTCCACGAGAAGGAAGTGGCAGTGGAACAGGTCAACCGCATCCTGACCCGGGGCCTGCGCATTATGCCTTCGGACCGGTATCCGTCCATCAGAGATATGCGGGCAGACATCCAGGAATTGAGCGATATCCTGACCGGTGCAGTCCGGATCCCTGTCTTCCGGACCCCGGCTGCCGGAAACAGAAAAAGGCCTGCCGCAGGCATCTGGGCGGCCGGAGCGGTCCTCCTTGCATGCGCCGCGTTTTTCGGAGGCAGGCTGAGCCTTACTGCGGAAAAGGGCGGTTCAGCAGCATCCGGGGAGACAGATGTTGTAACGACAGAAAATACAAAGCTTGACCTTTATCAATTCTCGCTGGAGACGGATGATTCCGTCGTGCTTACCCAGCAGGATGTCCGTTATCCTCTGGTGGACAACCGCATGGATGTCCAGGTACAGACTTCAACGGCGGTCCGGATCATGCTCAGGGATTATGAACACAGCAGGGATACCTCGGAAGTGATCGACACGTATTCGCTGTTTACGTTTTATACAGGGGAAGGCGACAAGCGGGGATGGCAGAATGCTGACCTGACCTATGATTTTTTCTATACAGAAGATAATACGCTCCACATGGAGCTGCCGTTCCAGGATCCCAACCATTTCAATCTGGATTATGTGGGAGTGATCTTCCAGAACTTTAATTACGATGAAAGTGAACTGATCCTGGATATCACCAGGTGCACTCTGGTCGATGGGGCGGGTAATTCCTACGAGATGACGGAACTGCTGGGGAGCCATCTGCTCTTTTTTGATGAGGAACGCTGGCAGCAGAATATGATCACGACTGAAAACAGGAAGTATGTTGAGACTTTTGACGATATACGGGGAGGCAGGCTGATCGTGGACGCCCGGGCCTGCTATCTGGATCCTGTCCTGGAGGTGACATGGACCAGCGACAACCCGGATATCGCCACAGTGGACGAGCGGGGAAGAGTGCAGGGGCTGCGGCAGGGGACCGCCACACTGACCGCCACGGTCAGGGATAAGAACACAGGCGAGGAGCGGAGCACCCAGATGCTGGTAAATGTCATATCCAAACTGTAAAAGTGATCTGCTTTGTGGATCTGAGCGGAAAGAAGTTGAAAAAGATAAAATCCGCGTATGGTATGCTTGCCGTGAGACTAGCGGCGGGAAAAACCTGCTGCGGAAAGGTGGAAAAAATAAAACGATGAAAAACTGGAAAATGAGAATCGGTGCGCTGGCTCTGGCGGCTGCCATGGCGGCAGTCCCATGCATTGGCGCGGCGGCAGCAGAACCGAAGGGACAGTCTGCGTCCCCGGCGGCAGCGGAAACCGGGAGACAGTCCACGGTGCCGGCGGCAGGATCAAAGGCAGATGCCCGGACTGATGAGAAAGGTCTGTATGTAGGACTGTCAAATGGCACTGGGATTTATGAGGATGATCTGATCCGGATGGTTGAGGGTGCGTCAGGAAGCCTGAAAGTAGAATTTATGAACAGGGCTGACGTTCCTGCAAGTGTCCTGAAAAAAGCAAAAGAACAGAATGTAAAACTTGTCTTTGAGATCTTCACACCTGGATTTGACGCGGCAATGTTCAACAGCAGATGGGTGTTTGACCCGTCCCATTTGTACTGGGAACCGGATCAGGAATACTACCCGCTCGGGATCAGCCTGGATCTGGCAGCGAGCCCGGATTATCATTCTCTTCATCCTGATGCTGACTCCAATCCGTTCAGCAGCGTGGTCAGAAACGATGGAGTGGAGTGGGCGCTCTATGATCTTTATTCAGCAGAAGGCTGTGAGGGTTCTGCGTTCCCGGGCTTTTCTTATGTAGAGGTCGCGCACTGGGGTGAATTTGACGGATTACAGCAGATGCCCGTGTACTCATATAATGAGGCCGGCGGCACGATTTCTAACAGCGGTTATGGGGCGAAAGGAGATGACGCGGCTGTGTCGGATTCCATTGTCTGGCCTACAGTACGCATATATAATCCGTACCAGGGCGCGAACTATGCGGTCCTGTCAGATGAACACAATTTCCTGCCGATAGAAGAGATTGAAGAACAGATAAAAGACCCGGATATCGCTGCGGTAGATATCCAAATGGGTTCCTGTTACCTGGATGAGCAGTATGTACTGCCGGCGGAGACGCTGGATCAGCTCCGCAACAGTGGAAAAACGATGTCTCTGACATCGCCGGGAGTTGAATCGCAGCCTACATATTCCTGGTTCTTTGACGGGACTGAGATCACTGACACAATGGATATGGATCTGTATGTCCGATTCTATTACAGTCCGTACAATGTCCAGGATCTTTGGCTGCCTGCAATACTCGAGGATCTTCCTGAGGACGTTCCGTCCATACTGCTTGATTTTGCCCACAGCGGGCCGATCCCGGGCGGAACCGAAGTCAGCCTGACTGCTTCGGCGGAATTTGCACAGGAGGGACATCTGTACTATGTAAATGAAGCAGACGACACCTTTGAATATGTCGGTGAGGTCTCCGCAGAAATGGAGAATGAATATTTCTGTACGCTGACTGTCTCAGGGATCACCCACTGCTCCTATTACCTTGTGTCTTCACAGAAGCTGACAGGCGGCAATGTGGTCGAGCCTGAGGATCCGTCAACCCCGGAGGGCCAGGAGCCGCCGGAAGGCCAGGAAAAACCGGAAGGTCAGGAACCGCCGGAAGACCAGGAGAAGCCGGAAGGCCAGGAGAAGCCGCAGGGACAGAATGAGGCTCAGGCACAGGCGGGTAAGATCCAGGGCAGCGCGGTGAAGACGGGGGATAACAGATCTGTGCTCCCGGCAGTAATGGCGGCAGGGGTCTCAATTGCCGCGGCAGCCTGGGCGATACGCCGAAAAATGGTGAGATAAAAAGCGAAACGAAAAATTACAGAAAGAAAGTCTGACAGTAACAGGCACCGGCTTCCCGATAAGATCCGGTGCCGTTATTCTTCTATGGATAAACGAAAGTAAAAAATGCCTCTCATTTTGAATCTCTTTACTTCTGGCAGGCAGGACAGTAAACGCTGCTCCTGCCGCCAATGACAGTACGAACAAGCGCTGCGCCGCAGTTTCGGCATGGCTCCCCGGTATGCCCATACACCAGCAGGAAGGGCGTGTTGCGATAGTCCTGCCCTTTGCCCCGCAGATATTCTTCCGGTGAGATCCGGTTTTTCTCTATAAAATAAGACAGACATTTCGGAATTTCCGCAGCAAGGCGCCGCCATTCTTCTTCTGTCAGGCTGTTTGCCGGGCGGGCAGGTCTGATCTTTGCCCGAAACAGGATTTCATCGGAGTAGATGTTGCCGATCCCGACAATCACGCTCTGGTCGAGCAGACATTCTTTGATCGCCTTTTTTCGCCTCCCCAGTTTATCCTGCAGATATTCAGCATCGAATTTTTGGTCAAAGGGCTCCAGGTCTAATTTCCCAATCCCGCTGTATGTATCTTCTTCGCCGTTTTGGATCAGCCAGAAGCGCCCGAAGCGGCGGGTATCGGAAAAGCGCAGTTCAGTCCCATTATCCAGCCGCAGGATCATATGGGTATGTTTTTCCATCGGGTGGTCGGGCGGCGCGGCAAGCAGGCAGCCTGTCATCCGCAGATGCAGGATGATCCGGCTGTCGTTTTTCAGATGAAGGATCAGAAACTTTCCTCTGCGTGACAGAAAAGAGATGGTCTGTCCCGTAACCGCCGCGCAGAATTCATCCGCTGTGGGATGGGCGATGATCTCCGGGCGGCTGAGAGTGATCTGCTCGATCGTAAGCCCTTTGATCTGCGGTCCGATCACGTTTTTGATGGTTTCGATTTCAGGCAGTTCCGGCATTTTCTGCACCGTCCTTTCTCGCTGATTTTTGATCTCGCTGTGGTACTTCTTTTATCATCATTTCCATTTACCAAAACGGATATGTTTGTTTACATCAGGATGATATTGCTCTAATTGCGGCTCTTCCGGGTCTGCGTAACCGATGCCGATAAATACGGGTATCATATAGGTCGGCGGAACTTTCAGTTTTTCCTTGACGGTATCGTGCTCCTGGTTCAGCGGGATGCGCATGGAGCAGGACAGGCCTTCCGCCGTCGCCGCCAGAAAGATATTTTCGATCACGCACCAGATGGTGGCAAAGGGATTCAGCTTGGAAACATATTCGCTGTTTAATCCCTTTGAACGGAATACAGGGATAATGACATTTTAAAAATTCCCGTGAAGTTCTTCTTTTGTTGACAACTTCGTAAAATTCCATCCTTCAATCCTCCGTTTCTCTGTTGATCAGCTCTGCCAGATTTTTTGTAAATGTCCGTGAGAGGGCGATGAGCTGTTCCTGCTCCTTTGGCGTAAACATAGACATGGCCGTGTCTTCTGCCCATGTGATGTGGCGGACGACTTTTTCGCAGTAAGCCTTCCCTGATCCCGTCATTCGGACAATCTTGTTCCGTTTGTTTTCCGGCATTCCGGCCACTGTAACATAGCCGTCCTTCAGCAGATTTTTAATGATCAGATTTACGGTCTGTTTGGATTGAAACGTCCGCCTGCAGATCTCAGCCTGGGTCATCCCGTCCTCCGCGTAAAAGAGGGCATTTACCACCAGAAGCGTTTTCATCAGCATACCGTGACGCTTTGCATACTCGTCATACAGGGCAAACAGCTCATCCCGGAATTTGCAGTACAGATATGCGTTTTTTCTTATCTTCCTTTGTCATGATCCACCGCCTGCAGCACATTGCTTAATAGTCAATTTCTTGACCATATTCTGATGAAAAAAGATCACTTTGTCAAGATTCTGACATGTTTTTTAAAATTATGGATCACATTTGGTGAAAATGTGTTATCCTATCATTATCCGATGCGGAAGAGCATCCAACTCATTCGTCCGCGTCGTTTATCATCGTTATTTCAAACCCGTATATTCAGGGAATTTTCACAGAAGTGGAAAATGGAAAAAGAGACAGGGGTGATGCCATTGCAGAGATAGGCAAAGCAGGAAAGAGCTGAAATTAAACATTGCGACATGGAAACAGGATGTATTATACTTAAGGGAGAGAAAATGGATAAAACAAAACTACAATGGCATCCGGTATTTGGCGCCGCGCTGCGTATCACGCTGCAGGATGAGATGCAGTATCTGGAGATGCATGAAGAACACTTGTTGAGCAAAAAGCCTCTGCAGATGGATATACTTATTATCAAAAAACTTCAGGAAGTACAGATAAAGAAGACAATCGGGAGAATTTTCAGGAAACATAATATCATAGAGTATAAATCGCCTGACGACAGCCTGAGCGTGAATGATTTTTACAAAGTATACGGCTATGCCTGTATTTATCAGTCCAACACAGACAGGATTAAAGAGATCGATCCGAAAGAACTGACGCTCACCTTTGTATGCAGTCATTATCCGAGAGAATTGTTAAAACATTTGGAAAAAGTCAGGGGAATGCATACAGAGTATCAGGGAGCCGGAATCTATTATATCACGGGAGATCCAATCCCTATGCAGCTTCTGATCACGCCGGAACTGTCAGGCGGGGAGAACTACTGGATCCAAAGCATGAGGACTGATCTTCGCGCAGGCGAAGAGATACGGAAACTGATGAGAGAATATGAGAAACACAGAAAATCGAAAGATTATGCTGCTGTGATGAATCTGATCACAAGGGCAAACTGGGAACAGATGGAGGTGGAAAGGAAAATGTGTGATGCATTAAATGAACTGTTTGCAGAAGAGCTGAAAGAGGCGGATAATAAGGGAAGAACAGAAGGAAGGCGTGAAATGATCTTCGCGTTTCTAAAGGCAGGTGCAGACATTAAGATGATCAAAGAAGCAAGCGGATTAAATGAGGAGGAGATCGAATCCATCCGCAGAGAGATGGAGCAGAGGTAAAAATCTATCGGAATAATAAAATATATAGACTCCGCCTTTCAGGTATCCTAAATTATACAGGGATACCTGAAAGGCGGAGTTTTGTCATGTATAAAGTGTATCTGTTATCTGGCAATCATAGGAATAGCAGCCTTTCTGCTGGGGCGCATCCTTCCGCAGAAGTGGTTCCGTTATGACAGATTTCCCTGGCGTATGTGGAAACTGGAACGGGGCGGCGCCATTTACCGCAAGATCAGGATCCATAAATGGAAGGAAACATTTCCGGATATGAGCAGGATCCCTGCGGATGTATCAGTACATGGCAAAGGGGAAATTTGATACCGTGATCTGCACCCATGTTCTCTCGGCGGTCATGCTGCCCCATATGCATAAGCCGTTTCCCCTGGCACTGAAAACAGCGATGATCATGACAGACTATACATGTTATCCCGGAATGGAGGCAACTGATCTGCAGATGTATTTTATCCCGGACGGATCTTTGGCAGAGGAATTTGTAAAGCGCGGGATTGCCAGGGAGAAGATTGCGGCGGCGGGGATCCCGGTATGCAGAGGATTCTATAAAAAGAAACCGGGCGGCTTAAGCGTGACAGAAGCGGCAGTGAAGAAACTGCCAATGGCGTTGATCAATGCATCCGGCTCCTGCAGTCGGAAAGAAAATTGAAAGAAATGGAAAAAGCGCTCCGGGAATACAGACGGGCAGAAGGTGCAAGACAGATTTTTGAGACAATGGAGCTTTTGGATACGGCAAAAATTTACTGGAAGGACACGGCTTATGTGGAAAGAGAAAGCAACGGATTACCGCAGGTTCCGACTGGACAGATTAAATACACCAGAGTTTAAACATCTGAAATACCTGTTCTTCACCGGCTATCTGAAGAAGACCTTGAGATCAAGGTGGCCCGCACGTACCAGGAGCTGGAAAGCAAGTGTGACGAGGCGCTCCGGCAGATCGACGAGCAGAAGTATGAGGAGGCTCTGAGGCAGGAAGGGTATTCCGATATCCTGAAGTATGGGATCGCCTTCTACAGAAAAGAGTGCATGGTAAAATAACTGCATCAGGAGCGGTCGGACGGATTCCTGCGGTACTGCATGGGAGTCACTCCGAGCTGCTTTTTAAAGACAGTCTGGAAATGGCTCTGGGAAGAATATCCGAGGTAAACACTGATCTCTTTTAAGGATTTGTCCGTATAACGGAGGAGGCGCTGCGCTTCCTCTGTTTTTTTGATACGGATAAAGTCCGACAGGGAGATGCCTGTTTCCTCGTGGAATTTCCTGGACAGCCATGTCCGGCTGAAGTGCAGTTTTTCCGCAATTTTTTCTGTGGAGACAGGGTCAGACAGGTGGTGGCGCACATACTCAGCCACAGCCGCTGCCAGGGCGGAAGAATTCCCGTGGCGCTTAAGGGCTGACACCTGTGAGGTAAAGTCCAGGACCATGTGATACTGGAGGTTTATGATCCGGTCAGGTGTCTGCAGGAGCTCGCATTTCCGGATATAGGCGTCGCTCAGGGAAAACGCGTCCTCCACGTCCATCCCGCCCCGGACCGCAGCCCGGGATGCGAGAGTGGCTGTCACGATCAGCGTATTTTTGACCTGGCGGAGCTGATCGGGAGCTATGCTGCCGGGACGCACCGCAGGAGCATCCTTCAGCCATTCGTCCAGTGCGCCGACGTCGCCTTTTTCTATCAGATCCAGAAGTGTCTGTTCGGTTCTGTAAGTGTTGTGTACTTCCTGGGCAGCAGGGTCAAGGAGATCCTGCTCATATCTGTGCTCCGCCTGTTCCCTGCCGAGCTGGGCATTGTACATCTGCTGTTCATCTTCGCGGATCGTCAGGTCTGTGATCTCAAGCATTTCTTCATTTAAGAAAAAGTTTACCGACAGGAGCATCTGCAGCAGGCTTTCCAGCGGCAGGGAGATGACCGCTCTCATGCCGGAGACGAAAGCATCCGTTTCTTCGGACGGCACCCCGGCGAGGAAAGCGAGCTCCCGGAGTTCCTGGACCCTTGCGGAGGTCAGCCTGGTTGGCCCGGAAATGATGCTGTAATCTTCATAATTCACGATCCCGTAGGAATAGAAAAACTGGGCGGTGTAGTAGCCGATGTGGGAGCGGATGTCCAGGATCTCGTCTTCGCACAGGCAGATGGGATCTACAGGCAGCCACACGACAGAGTGGGAAAAGATGAGGCCTCTGTTTTTGTAGATACGGATCGGCACGCCGGAAAGATTCCCGATCATCGTGCAGATATAGCGGAGTGTTTCCTCGTTTTTCCGGTTATCAGACATGGCAGTTCCCTCCTTTTTGACCTCATGTGCAAAGTTCTTTGAAATCCGTCTTATCAGACACAATTATATAAAAGAAAATACAGATATGCAAGATAAGTGTATGCCCATGTGATAAGATTGATGATAGATCACTGTCAGTATTTTACAGATCAGATCACCACGGATAGTTTACCAAAATTTACAAAAATACAGGTCAGGAGGATGGATGTATGGATATTGAAAAACTGATCGGGAAAATGAATACAGAAGAGAAGGCAGCTCTTGTGTCGGGCACGGATTTTATGTACACGAATCCCATCCCGCGCCTCGGGATCCCTTCTCTGTGTATGGCGGACGGGCCTCACGGTCTGCGGAAACAGACAGGAGAGCAGGACAACGGCATCGCCCAGAGTGAACCGGCAACAGCGTTCCCCACGGCTGTGACAGCCGCTTCGTCATGGAACCCGGAGACTGCGCGCAGGATCGGGCAGGCCATCGGGGAAGAGTGCAGATATTATGGCGTGCATGTCCTTCTCGGACCCGGAGTGAACATCAAGAGGAACCCGCTGTGCGGCCGGAATTTTGAGTATTTTTCCGAAGATCCGCTCCTGGCAGGCTCCATGGGCGCGGCGGAGGTCCGGGGCGTGCAGTCCCAGGGAGTGGGTGTCTCGGTGAAGCATTTCGCTTTGAACAACAGTGAAAACTATCGGTTTATGGGCAACAGCATCGTGGACGAGCGCGCTGCAAGGGAGATTTACCTGAAAGCCTTTGAACAGATCGTTAAGGAGGCGGCTCCGGCGTCCATGATGTGCGCCTACAATCAGATCAACGGGACGTACTGTTCGGAAAACAGAGGGCTTTTGACAAAGGTGCTCCGGAAAGAGTGGGGATTTGACGGAGTTGTCATGACTGACTGGGGAGCTATGCACAACCGGGTGAAAAGCCTGAAAGCAGGTCTGGACCTGGAAATGCCGGGGGACACTGCCATCTGCAGGAGATGGATCCTGGACGCTGTCAGGGAGGGGAAGCTGTCCATGGATGTTCTGGATCAGGCAGTAAGGAATATCCTGAAATGGGTCAGCAGATATACAGGGACAGAAAAAGCAGAGTCCGTGGACTGGGAAGCACACCATGCATTGGCGGCCCGGGCGGCGGAGGATTCGGCAGTGCTCCTGAAAAACAACGGGATACTTCCGTTGAAAGAAGGGGAAAAGATCCTTGTCGCAGGGGAGCTGTTTGAGAAAATGCGTTATCAGGGAGCAGGGAGCTCCATGATCCATCCCACCCGGGTCACAACGGTGAAAGACGCCTTTGAAGAGAGAAAGCTCTCGTATGAATATGTCCCGGGGTACAGAGAGAATAGAACAGAAGCAGATTTTGGGATGATCAGGGAGGCTGTAGAGCGCGCTGAGGGATATGATACAGTGCTGATAT
>DWUV01000233.1 GCA_019120595.1 Candidatus Mediterraneibacter tabaqchaliae
GGGATATAACACAGCCCGGGCTCACGGACCCGGGGGATGTCCGGGTACAGGGTATACCCGAGCCCGGCTTTGACGAGGGTAAACGCGCTTTCAATGCTCTCGGAGAAATACTGCTGGTCCGGGCCGGTGCGGGTGAGGATCCTGCCCTGGACCGCGAAGAGCGCAGCAGAGATCTGCCGGGGCGAGCAGGCTGCGAAACTGCCGGAGAGCTGTCCTGCTGTAAGTGAACCGTACTGCGCCAGTGGATGACCGGGACGGCAGATGCAGGCCATCGGGGCATCGCATAGTTTTTTAAAAGACAGGGCGGGAGGTTTCCGCTCTTCTTTTATGCCAAAGGCAGCGTACAGCTTCTGGTTCTCCACCAGGCCCAGGAGGGATGGGAAGGGGACGATGCGCGCGGCGGGGCGCAGATTGGGGAACTGCTCCGCCAGTCTGCCGAAGAGCGCGGGCAGCAGGTTCAGCTCCATGTGGTTGTGGCAGCCGACCTCAAAGGGGATAAAGTTTTCGTGCCGCCCGATCCGCTCCTTTGCGGAGAACGCGGTTTTCAGGATCAGGTCCGCGTCCGGCAGGAAGCGGATCCCTTCCGATGTGAGCGAGACATTCTTACTCGTGCGCATGAACAGTTTCACGCCCAGTTCTTCCTCCAGCGTGCGGATCTGATGGCTGACCGCGGGCTGTGTCATCTTCAGTTCTTCCGAGGCTCTCGAAAAATTCAGGTGTTCCGCGACAGCGAGAAAACATTCCAGCTGAGTCGTATTCATAAAATCCCTCCTGTCTTATAATGCCATACCGGGACGCCGCGATGCCATGCCAGCGACAGAATGCCGTGCCGGGGACGCGATGTCAGGCCAGTGACATAATGCCGTGCCAGCGACGCGATGCCGAACCTGTGACATGCCGCCAGGCCAGCGATAAAGAAATAAGCTCATGATCTATAAAAGATGTTTATAGATTATAACATCTTTGAATTTCACATTCAAGGAATTCCGCGGTAGAATCTCATATGGACAGAAAATAAGGGAGCGAACTGTTCCGATAAAAACAATCCGAAACAAACAGGAGGTGTTCAAAAATGGATCAGATCTCCAGGACGGAAGAAATGATCTTTATGATGAAAAAGATAGGCCTGAACCTGACGGCGCAGCTGGAGATGTACTTAAAGCAGAAAGACATCACAGGCGTACAGGTGTACTTCCTGGTCTATATCCTGCGGCATCATCCCGATGGCACGTACCTTACGGAACTGTGCCGGGAGATTGGAGTTTCAAAAGCAACTCTTTCCGCACTGATCAAAAAACTGAGGGAAAAAGGATATCTTTATTTTCTGCCTGAGCCGGATGATATCCGGAAAAAGAAAGTGATCCCCACGGAAAAGCTGGCGGCAGAGAGGGAAGAGCTGCTGGAAAAGGCAGGACAGATGGAAGCCGGCATCTGCGGCGTGCTGGACCCGAAAGAGCAGGACCAGCTCTGGAATCTGGAGCGCAAGCTCTTAAATCAGCTGTCCGGCGGGGAATGTGATGAAAACAGTGAAAATAACAGACAGGAGGTATATCTACCGTGAGGAAAGTTTTACAGCAGCTTAAACAGTACAGGCGGGACACCTTTCTCTGTATCGGTCTGACCGCCCTTGAAGTGATCATGGAAATCCTGATGCCCTTTGTCACGGCGATCATCATCGACCGGGGACTTGAGGCGGGCAATCTCCCGGTCGTCTACCGCTACGGAGCGCTCATGGTCGCGATGGCTTTCTTAAGCCTGACATTCGGCGCTTTTGCCGGGAAGAATGCGGCCGGCGCGGCGTCCGGGCTTTCGGCGAACCTGCGTGAGGCGATCTATGCCAACATCCAGACGTTTTCTTTCTCAAATATCGATAAATTCAGCGTGCCCGGTCTGGTCACGCGTATGACGACAGATATTACGAACGTGCAGAATGCATTCATGATGATCATCCGCGTGGCAGTGCGCGCGCCGCTGAACCTGGTATTCAGTTTCGCGATGTGCCTGATCATCAGCCCGCGCCTGAGCTCCATGTTCCTGATCGCTGTGGTCTTCCTTCTGATCGTGATCGGGTCGATCATGGCGGTCACACTGAAGATCTTCAGACAGGTGTTCCGCCGTTATGACGACCTGAATGCCAGCGTGCAGGAAAACGTGACCGCGATCCGCGTGGTGAAGGCATTTGTGCGTGAGGACTATGAAAATGTGAAATTCTCAAAGGCTTCCAAAATGCTCTATGACCTTTCCGTAAAGGCGGAAGGCCTGCTGGCGTTCAACAACCCGGCGATGATGGTGGCGGTTTATTTCTGCATCATCTCGGTATCCTGGTTCGGTGCGCAGTTTATCGTAGGCGGCTCCATGACCACAGGCGACCTGACCAGCCTGTTCAGCTATATCATGGCTCTCCTGATGAGCCTGATGATGCTCTCCATGGTGGTCGTCATGATCAGTATGTCCATGGCCAGCATCCGCCGTATCAGCGAAGTGCTGAATGAGAAGGCGGATCTGACCGATCCGGCGGACCCGGTGACAGAGGTGGCAGACGGAAGCATTGATTTCAACCATGTGAATTTCTCATACAAACACGGCAGCGGGAAGAATGCGCTGTCTGATATTGACCTTCATATCAAAAGCGGTGAGACGGTCGGCGTGATCGGCGGCACAGGTTCCGGAAAGAGCAGCCTGGTCAACCTGATCTGCCGCCTGTATGACGTGGACGAAGGTTCTGTCTGCGTCGGTGGTGTGGACGTCCGGAAGTATGATACGGAAGTGCTGAGGAACCAGGTGTCTGTTGTGCTCCAGAAGAATACGCTGTTCTCGGGGACCATCCTTGACAACCTGCGCTGGGGCAATCCGGACGTCACGGAAGAGGAATGCATCGAGGCGTGCAGGGCAGCCTGCGCTGATGAGTTTATCGACCGGATGCCTGCGGGATATGAGACGAGGATCGAGCGGGGCGGAGCCAATGTCTCCGGCGGACAGAAGCAGCGTCTGTGCATTGCCCGCGCGCTCTTAAAGAAACCGAAAGTGCTGATCCTCGACGATTCCACCAGCGCGGTGGATACCGCGACAGACGCCAGCATCCGCGCTGCGTTTGCGGAGAAGATCCCGGGCACGACGAAGATCATCATCGCCCAGCGTGTCTCCAGTGTGGAATCCGCTGACCGGATCCTCGTGCTGGACGACGGAAGGATCGACGCCTTTGACACTCATGAAAATCTGCTCAAGGACAATGCGATTTATCAGGAAATCTACAATTCGCAGCTCGAAGGCAGCGGTGATTTCGATCAGCCGGCATAAGGCGGGAAGGAGGAGAACTGATCTATGAATGAGAATCGAAATGAAAAGAAATCAGGCTCCCGGGTAAACACAGCGTCAAAGCTGATCAACCGGGTGATCCGATATATGCTTCATTATTATAAATTTCCGTTTCTGCTTGTGATCGTCTGCATCCTGATCACAGCGATCGCAACAGTAGTGGGCGCGACGTTCCCGCAGACTCTGGTAGATGACTATATCACGCCGATGCTCTCCAGCGGTTCCGGTGATTTCAGCGGACTTGCGTCTGACCTGGTCCGCCTGGCCTGCGTCATGGGAGTGGGCGTGATCACAGCGTTTACCTACAACCGGATCATGGTCAATGTAAGCCAGGGCACGATGCGGCGCCTGAGGGACGATCTGTTCCGCAGGATGGAGGCGCTGCCGATCAAATATTTTGACACCCATGCCCACGGGGATATCATGTCCGTATACACAAACGATGTAGATACATTGAGGCAGCTTTTAAGCCAGAGCATCCCGCAGATCATCAACTCGGTCATCACGATGGCGGCCACGCTGGTCACCATGATCGTCCTGAATCCGGTGCTGACCATCATCTCGATCCTGACCGCGGCTGTCATGCTCCTTGTCACATCCAATTTTTCGAAACTGTCGGGAAGATATTACATCCGCCAGCAGATCGACCTCGGTACTGTGGACGGATTTATCGAGGAAATGCTGGACGGGCAGAAAGTCGTCAAAGTCTTCTGCCATGAGGAAGCGGCGATGCGGGATTTCTATGAGGTCAATGAGCGGCTGAGGAACAGTACGGACAAGGCGAACCGCTACGCCAACCTGCTGATGCCTATCAATGCCAATATCGGCTGGATCAGCTACGCGCTGGTGGCGATCCTTGGAGCGGTCCTCGGGATCAACGGCCTGGCAGGTGTTACCATCGGTACAGTCGTGACTTTTGTGGGACTGAATAAGAGCTTTACCAACCCCATCACGCAGGTCAGCCAGCAGATCAACTTCGTAGTGAACGCGGCGGCAGGCGCGCAGAGAGTCTTTGATCTGATGGATCAGGAACCTGAGGCTGACAATGGATATGTGGAGCTGGTCAATGCTAAAGAAGACGGGAACGGCAATCTGACAGAGTCTCCGGTAAGGACGAATCTGTGGGCATGGAAGCATCCCCACAAGGCGGAGGGCACCATCACTTATACAAAACAGGAAGGCGCGGTCGTGCTGGATGATGTGGATTTCGGATACAATGAAGACAAGATCGTCCTGCACAATATCAGCCTCTACGCAAAGCCGGGCCAGAAGATTGCTTTTGTCGGCGCTACCGGGGCCGGCAAGACAACGATCACCAACCTGATCAACCGTTTCTATGATATAGCTGACGGCAAGATCCGCTACGACGGGATCAATATCAACAAGATCAAAAAGCCGGATCTGAGAAGGTCCCTGGGCATGGTGCTCCAGGATACCCACCTGTTTACCGGGACGGTCATGGAGAATATCCGGTACGGGAAACTGGACGCCACGGATGAGGAATGTATCAGGGCGGCAAAGCTCGCCAATGCGGACGGATTTATCCGGCGTCTCCCGGACGGTTATGACACAATGCTCACCGGGGACGGGGCGAACTTAAGCCAGGGCCAGAGGCAGCTCATCGCCATTGCCAGGGCAGCTGTGGCGGACCCGCCGGCGCTGATCCTCGACGAGGCGACCTCCTCCATCGATACCCGCACCGAGAAGCTGGTGCAGGCGGGCATGGACGCCCTGATGAAGGGGCGCACCACATTTGTCATCGCCCACAGGCTGTCCACGGTCAAGAACTCAGACTGTATCATGGTCATGGAGCAGGGGCGCATCATCGAGAGAGGTACGCATGATGAACTGATCGCGGCGAAAGGAAAATATTATCAGCTTTATACCGGGAATTTTGCGGATTGAGTTTCGCAGGTATAGCAGATGGATGATATATAAGTAAAAAACGGCCGGGACGCCGGGAGAGGGGATTTATTCCTCTCCTGCGTGCCGGCCGTGGCCGTGGTGATGGACGTTTTCAGAATCTGGCCCGTTTTCTGAACTGTTGTCCGTGTCAGTGCTGTCTCCGCTGTATGAGTCGATGAGATCTTGGATCTCCCGCATGGACAGATCCCGGATGTCGTCCGGCGTGACGGAGGGATCCAGAGATTTCAGTTCCAGGTACGCCCGGTATTTGCCGAAGGAAAGCCCTTCGCTGTGGGCTTCGTGCATTTCTGCCATATCGCCGGAGTGGCAGCTGATGTTGGAATGTCCTGCTGTGCAGGTCTCTACATTTTCAAGGATCTGATCCGTCTTTTCCTCATCGCTGCCCGCCACAGTGACAGTCATGACAGCGTTGTTTTCCAGATACGCTTCTACGGTCTGTTCGGAGAGTAGTTCCTCCATCGCTTCGCTGTAATCCATATACCGGATGTCGAGCTGTTCTGCCAGTTCCTGCCCGTCGCTGTTGAAGGCCTCGATGGAGACGATCCGGTCGAAACGGTTGACCCCAAGCTCCAGAGAAGGATTGATATCAATGCTGATATAGGCGCTGGGCGTCAGGTACAGCCAGGCGCCGCCCGCGGTGACCGCGACCAGGAGGCAGGCAGCCGCGGCAGCGGTTTTGAGGATTGGGAATGTATGTGCTTTTTTCTTATTTATCTGCCGGGCGAGAAAGTCCTTTGTGTTTGCCCTGAGTTCGTCCTCTGCGTGGATCTGGCCGAAGGCTTCTCTGAACTGGTTTTTAAAATTTTTGTCTTTATCCATTTTCCGTCACCCCTTCCAGCCTGGTTTTCAGCATCTTCCTTGCGCGGGTCAGAAGCGTGTACACTGTGTTCGTGTTTTTGCCGAGGATCTGTCCGATCTCTTCTGCTGTGTAACCTTCGTAATAATGAAGGTAGATCGGGTCTTTATATTTTTCCGGCAGAGCCAGGACTGCTTCCAGTATGTCCGAGTGGTCCTCGGGCATTTCCTGAGGCTTTTTGATCAGAGTATCCAGGGATACGGTGCGGGAGCGGAAAAAGCTTTTCAGCAGGTCCCTGCATGCATTGGAAGTGACCCGGATGATCCATGCCTTCTCGTGTTCCGGGCTGTCAAAGGGCGCAGTGCGGAGGACATATTTCAGAAATACATTCTGGAATATGTCCTCTGTGTCCGCACGGTTTTTCAGATGGATCATACAGATCCTGCGGACGGTGTCCCCGTAGAGGTCCACTGCCCGGTTTGCTTCTTCTTCACTGCGCATGTCTTTCCCCCGTTAAGTATCAGTCATTCATTTACTGCCGGCAGTTATGCAGACACTGGCCGTGATGGTTCTGCCCGGAGCTGTCACCGCCAGCAGCCGTATGGCGCGGGCTGTTTTCCGGATCGTTCTGGCAGTAGGGGCAGGTCTGTGTATACCGGGCGTTCGGCCTTGTGCCGCGGTGATCGCAGATCCCGTCTCCGTCTTCGTCAGTGAAATAATACCCGGTACTCTCGCAGAATGTCCCTGTACACCCTGCGGAATACTGACTGTCGGCGTTCAGGCCGTTTCCGGCGGCCTGTCTGACGTTCCCGACAGCCAGCGCTGTCGTGCTTCCGAGCACGATGACAAGAGCAGAAGTAATGAGGCCTGCTGTAAGTTTCTTCATGGTGATTCCTCCTTCATTTTATCCCGGATCCCGGGAGATGTACATATTTTTTGCTGTTTCAATATGAATACGACCGGGCGCGGCAGAATCATTCAAAAATTTTATAAATAATTTTACTTTTTACAAAAGTTGTGAAAAGCGGATTTTTATGTATAATTAGATGTGTACAGCAGTTGCGAGGAGAATTCAGATGAAGACAGAGATATTGAGAATGCTCAGGGAGACAGACGGATATGTCTCCGGGCAGCAGATAAGCGAGCGGTTCGGCGTATCCAGGACCGCTGTGTGGAAGGTTATCCGACAGCTCCAGGAAGAAGGGTATCAGGTGGAGGCTGTCCGCAACAGAGGCTATCATATGGCAGGCAGCCCGGATGTGATGACAAAGGAAGAACTGGACAGTGTGATCCGTACAAAATGGGCGGGGCGGGAGGTCCGCTATTATGATATGACAGATTCCACGAACCTGCGGATCCGGCAGGCGGCCGATGAGGGTGCGCCGCACGGCACACTGGCTGTGGCGGACTGCCAGACCGCCGGAAGAGGGCGCAGAGGCCGGCCCTGGGAGTCCCCGGCAGGGAGCAGCATCTATATGTCGATCCTTCTCCGTCCGGAGATCGCGCCGACAAGGGCCTCCATGCTCACCCTGGTCATGGCATGCAGTGTGGCGGAAGGGATCGGCAGGAGCCTGGAAGAGCAGCTGGACCGCAGCAGCGGTGCGGAGATCCCCCGTATCCAGATCAAATGGCCCAATGATATCATTATAAACGGGAAAAAACTGGCAGGCATCCTCACGGAGATGAGCGCACAGATCGATTATATCAATCATGTGACAGTTGGTGTGGGGATCAATGTGAACCAGACCGGATTCCCGGAAGAGATCCGCAGCACGGCAGTGTCTCTCCGCGTGGAATGCGGACAGGCACTGCGCCGTGCTCCCATCATCGCAGCCATCATGGAGCGGCTGGAAGAGAATTACGCAGTCTTCCTGAAGACCGAAGATCTCACCGGGCTGATGGAGCAGTACAGCTCCATGCTGGTAAACCGCGGAAGAGATGTGCAGGTCATCGGAGAGAAAGAAACCTACCGGGCACATGCCCTGGGGATCACCCCCACAGGAGAGCTGGTCGTGCGCCGGGAAGACGGAACAGAGGAAGAGATCAACGCAGGGGAGGTATCCGTGCGGGGCGTGTACGGATATATTTGAGTGAATTGTCAGACGACTCAACCCAAAGGGGTCAGACCCCTCCTGGGAGGGGTCTGACCCCTTTGGGTTGAGCATTCAGAATATTTTATCAGAAAGGAACAATATGAACGAAAATTTTGTATTATGTGCGGCAAGTGCATACGAAAAGAAATTTTATCTGAATCCGGAGTTTGATCAGCTCCCGGAGAGCATCAAGGAGGAACTCCAGATCATGTGTGTTCTGTATACGGAGGATGTGGGCGGCATCCTGATGCTTGTGTTTGACGAGGACGGCAATCTGGAGCTTAAGGTGGACCACGAGGAGAATGATTTTGCCTTTGATGAGATCGGAAGTGTACTGAAGATCAAACAGCTCCAGCAGACGAAGCGGGAGCTGTTTGAGTCGCTGGAGCTGTTCTTTAAAGTGTTTTATCTGGGAGAGGAGATGGAAGGGCTCCCGGAGGAGTAAGGAATGCCGGGGAAATAATGTCCCTGTTATCTTTTTCAAATACTTTTACAAAAAGTGTTGTTAAATTTCCGACATTGATCCGCCTCAGCCGGGCATTTCTTGTTTTTCTTTCCGTACAATCAGGCAAGAGCAGGATATGTCCTGCGCGGCGGAAAAACGTGCGGCTTCTGGATTTTCACGCGGTACCGGCGCCTTAGCCCCTGGCGGTACTGCCTGGTTATTTGATTAACAATTCTTGATTTTTCCGTATTTTATGTCAGACTAAAGCTAACAATCAATATCAGGATAAAAATATCAGGATAACAGGATAACCGCGGAGCGGGAGACAGGAGGAGTTTCCAATGGGACTGCATGTGATCGATGAGGCGAAGAGATGTCTGAACTGTAAAAAACCGAGATGTATGGAGGGGTGCCCGATCCATACGCCTGTCCCGGCGATGATCCGGATGTTCCTTGACGGACAGATGGCGGAAGCAGCGGAGATGGTCTTTGCCAACAATCCGCTGTCTGTGATCTGTTCTCTTGTGTGTGATCACGAAAAGCAGTGTGAAGGACACTGCATCAAAGGTATCAAAGGCGAGCCTGTGCATATCTCTTCCATCGAGAATTATATTTCAGACACCTGTTTTGACAAAATGAAACTGGAAAAGAAGCCGTGGAACGGGGGCAGGATCGGCGTGGTCGGCGCCGGACCGGCAGGGATCACCATCGCCATACTCATGGCATGCCGGGGATACCGGGTCACGATCTTTGAAGTCAGGGAGAAGATCGGAGGGATCCTAAGATATGGGATTCCGGAATTCCGTCTGCCGAAGTCCATACTGGACCGGTATGATAAAAAAATGAAGGAACTGGGAATCCGTTTCCGTCCGAATTTCGCCCTGGGCGGTTCCACAGGCGTCCACGACCTGCTGGAAGACGGATACAATGCAGTGTTCATCGGCACGGGGACATGGCGCCCGTACCGGCTGAATATCCCCGGGGAGACTTTTGGCAATGTCCACTATGGCATCAACTACCTGAACAACCCGGATGTCTATGACCTGGGCGACCGGGTGGTCGTGATCGGCGCGGGAAACGCAGCCATGGATGTGGCGAGGACAGCGATCCGCAAGGGCTCCCGGTATGTGACAGTCTACTCTGTGACAGAAGTGCCGGCGGCATCGCCGAAAGAGGTAGAGTATGCCAGGATCGACGGCGTGGAGTTTGAATTTCTCCAGACCGCGTCCCGGATCACGGACGACGGGGTGATGATCTGCGACGTAGAATGGGATGAGAACGGACAGATGGTAAAACACGAAGAGACCGAAAGGTTTGTTCTGGCGGACAGCATTATCATCTCGATCTCACAGGGACCGCAGGACCGGATCATCAACAGGGATAAAGAACTGAAGGTGGACGAGAGAGGGCTTCTGAAGACGAATGAAAAAGGCGAGACCACCATGAAGGGGATCTTCGCCTCTGGAGATGTAGTCACCGGCGCCAAAACCGTAGTCGAGGCAGTGAAGTGTTCAAAAATGATCGCGGACGCCATGGATGAGTATGTGAAAGCCAGTTTTTCTTCAAAAAAGGTGTGACGTCAAAAAAGGTGTGATTGACATTCTTTGGAGCAGTTCTTTACATTGCCCGCTGGTTACTACGAAGATGAAAGCCAAAAAGAAATCCTCAGGCGCTTCCTTTACGATAAATGCCTTGACAGCTATATCCGGCGGGAGAATGTCACGCCTGGAGCAGGGTCTGCCGGATCTCCTCTTCGATCTTTAACAGTTCCTGTTCTGCGGCCATTCTCTTTTCGTGTCCTTCTTTCTGGATGCGGACAGCCTCGTTCATCGTGGAGACAAGATTCTGGTTTGCCTTTTTGAGAGCCTCGATGTCTACGAGACTGCGCTCAGACTCCTTTGCCACATCAATGGTATTCTGCTTTAATATCTCAGAATTTTTCATGAGCAGGGAATTGGTCGTATCAGTGACGCTGCGCTGCAGTTTGAGCGTCTCCTGCTGGCGGTACATGCCAAGAGCCATGACCATCTGGCTTTTCCAGAGGGGGATCGTCTCCTGGATCGCTGTCTGGATCTTATCTGCAAGCATTTTATCATTATTCTGGATCAGTTTGATCTGGGGCGCTGTCTGGATCGCGATAGTCTTGCTCGTCTTCAGGTCATGGACCTTTTTCTCAAACTGATTTACACTGTCTTCAAAGTCGCGGACAAGCTGTGCGTGCATAGGGTCGCCGCTCTGCTGCGCCTCCGCGCGAAGGGATGGGATCGTCTTTTCTCTGAGTTCTTCCAGCTTTTCCTCTCCGGCGGTGATATAGACCTGGAGTCTGCGGAAGTAGTCCAGATTTTTTTCGTACAGAGAATCAAACATGCCGATGTCCTTTAGCATCTGCATTCTGGCCTCCTCCAGTTTCCCTTCGATGCGGTCCACATTGACCTCGAGTTTTTGATACTGGGCAAGAAAACGTCTGACCTTTGCGCCTGCTTTCTGGAATAAGCCGAAGATGCCGGGATCTTTCTCCAGATCGTCATAATCCAGGCTCTCTACATTTGTGACAAGGTCAGCCATGAGCTGTCCTGCGTATCCGGAGTCTTTCGTGCGGATACTGCCGAGGATATGTCCGGAAAAGTCCGCGATATCCTGTTTGGCACCTGAGCCGTACTGCATGAGCATCTGGGAATCCCGCACATCGATCTGGGATTTGATCTCATCGGCAAGGGCGCGGTCTTCCGGGCTGAGAAGAGTGATCTCTCTGCTGAGTTCTTCCGCAGACACAGGAGACGGGGCCGGGGCGGCTGTATCTCTTGAGTTCATGAGATCCGCAAGTGTGATTTCTGACATAGGATGTACCTCCTTCTGAACGTTATCTTTAAAACAATGTCTCTGGCTTCCCGGGACAGCTGTCCCCGGAACATTTTACTGCAGGCTTTCTATGATGATCTTCATTACATCATAGGAAGGGACCTGAGTGACCTGGGTGATGTCTGCGGCGACTCCTTTTGCGGCGATGTCACCGCCCGTGGATACAGTGCTGTAATTTCCGGTGCGGAAGCCGTGCTTTGTCCATGCAAGAGCCTGGAGATCCTCATCGAGGAGCGCATCAAGGAGTTTCTGTCCGTTTTCATCCAGGGCGAGCAGGACATGGGTGGACCACACGGTGGGTGTGGGATAAAGCATGACAATGTCATCTTCAATGTTTTTATATTCATCCGGATAAATGGCGGCGTATTCGATAAGCTGGCTTTCATATCCCGCGATCACAGGCTTGGCACCTATGCCCATCCGGAGAAACTGGCTGAAAAGATCAGAGGAAGATGTCTCCATATATCCCAGCTTCCCGAAAATAGACTGGAGTTCCGGCAGGATTTCCCGCAGGTTATCCTCGGTAAGTGTCTGTCCGCCGTTTAGCACATTTGCGAGAAGTGCGGCAAACATATTGCCTGAGTTTGATCTTGCCGGATCCGTGGTGTCAACAGAAATATTTCCATACAGTTCGGCAAGCCCGATATCAGCCCACGAAGTGTCATTCTGTATCAGGCTGACGAGCCCTGCCATATCGATCTGGTAAGCCCCGCTGTTCTCTGTGATAAGCCCCTGGCTGTCAAATGCTTCCAGGACAGCCCTGTGCGTATACAGTACGATGGGAGTGTTCAGGATGATCTCACTCTGCTGCGGTTTCCCGTGGAGATCCTCATAGTATTCCTCCGCGATACTGCTGGAAGGGAAGAGGTAATCCATCCCGTCCATATCTGCTGTCATCATATCCAGGGAACCAGCCTTCGCATAATCTGCCCGGATCCCGTATCTTTCCTGGAGAATAGACTGGACTTCAGGATCTTCCAGAAACTCAATTTTTTCTCCGCCTACATATCCGTTTACGACGACTGTTTCAGGTGCGCTTCCTTTCAGAAGGTAAATGCCGCCTGTGACCATCATAATTACAAGCAGGAGTATCAGTCCGATAATCTTTTTTTTCATTTGGATGTTTCATGTCCTTTCTTTGCAGGTTCTCTGTATCCTTCAGAGCGCAGTGTCTGTTTTAACAGTTTCAGGTCCGCTTCCATATCAAGCAGTTCATTCTGCATCAGCTTTTCAAACTGCATATTAAATGCGGCTTTGAGTGTTGCGACGCTTTCCTGAGTGCTGCGGAGGATCTTTTCTGTTTCTGCTGTCGACAGCCCGGTTTTTTTGAGCTCAGTATAATGTTCCAGGACGTTTGCCGCAGTTTCCTGGTAATAGTCGATATAGCGCCGCGCCGCGGTGATCTTTTCCGGGTTTTCGGTCAGATAGTCCAGGATATTTCCCGCAAGCTCTACCAGTTCCGCGCACTGCGGACCCAGGGGCTGCTCGCGGATCTGCGCCGCTGCCTTTTTCATGCGGCTGTAATCCGAAGCGGCTTCCGAGAGACGCTCGCTTAAGAATTCACCGTTATCCAGGGAGTCCACTTCGACTTTCCCGATCTTTTCCACAGGGCGCAGAAGCATACAGCACGCCACGTACATTGCCGCGCTGAGGACTATGCACAGGATCAGGCTCCAGCGAAAGAGGAGCAGGAGGATGAAAAACAGCACTAACGCAAACAGCGCGGAGAGAATGATGCTGAGAAGTTCTTTCCATTTTGCATGTTTCATGGAGAGGATATCCTTTCTGATATGTTTTCACTTAATTATAACCTTTGACGCTGCGGAATGCCTCTGTCAGGTCTTTTGTCCCGTCAAAGACGCGCGCATCCGTCTGTTCGGCAAGCTCTTCCAGCTGGGACGGGTCTGCGTCCCCGAAAGTTATGGAGAATACCGGGATATCCACGTCAGAACTGTCAAGCGCTTCCTGGAAAATATTTTTGTTATAAACAGACTGTCCATCTGTCATGAGGATCACCGCAGGGGAATACTGCGAAAGATCGTATTCCATGGCAAGCCCGTAAGCTTCGGCGGCAGCGGTATAAATGTCTGTGCCGCCTCCGGGCGCCTGCGCGGCGATCTCATTATACAGTGTTTCGAGCGCGCGGTCTGAGTCATCCTCTGCTTTCAGGACCTGGATGACCCGGTCGTTAAAGAGGACGGCGATATTGACTTCGCCTTCATTCGCCTGAAGCAGATTCTTTTCAGCGTTTTTCTGGATAAGGATCTGCGCCATGGCTTCCTTCAGCTGCTCTTCGCCTGTCCCGCTCATACTGCCGGAAAAATCAAGACAGTAGATATTAAGGGACGGCTTTTTGAAATTGGTCTGGTAGATATTTAAAGCATCGGCAAGGACATCGGAAGCGGGCATCTGGATGGGGGACAGGATCCGCTCTGTGTCAATTCCCCAGTCCGGATTGAAAATGTCTTTATTTTCAGCGGAAACACCGTTGGCGGTGATCCTGCGTCCGGTCGCTTCGATGGCTGTCTGGCTCTCAGGGGACATGAGCTCTTCCTGGAACCGCAGAAATGCGTCTTCTGTATCCGCATCCCCATGGTCTACGTAGCAAAGAGGGGAATCCGCTATTGACAGGCCGTCATACGGATATACTACATACAGAGGTTCTTTCCCTTCAGATACAAGCTGTTCATTTGCGTCAATGATCAGGCATTCGTAATTTACCATTGCGTCGTAATTCCCGGTCAGAAAGAGATCTTTCAGCCAGTCTGAGCTCCCGGAGCTGCGTTCCACTCCGGCGAGGAGGGCGCGGATCTCCTGCTGAAGAGCCGGGTCCTGCAGGTCATCAGTGGTCAGGCCTTCCTGTTTCCCGAGCAGTGCATAGAGAAAACCAATATACGCGCTCGCTCCGGAGTTAGACTGCGTAGCGCTCGTCATGCAGAAAGTCATTTTTCCGTCCGTGATCGCAGAAAGGATATCCTTGACAGATACATCAGTTCCGATAAAACCGAGCTCCCGGGCAAGACTCTGGCGGATGCCGAATACGACCGGGGACAGGGAGACGGATTGGCTGTGTTTGGTCAGATGGCCGGTATCTCCCAGGGAGATCCACATGCTGCTCGCAGGCCAGACGGCGTCATATCCGTCCGCTCCGTCCTGGAGCTCCCGCATAATATCAACGGAACCTTTATAGTCCATCTCAATGTGAACACCTGCTTTGTCTGCGCAGTCTGCGATGATCGTCTCCAGTTCCTGGTTTTCTGAACCGGAAAGGATGCGGATCGTTTTTCCGTCCCCGGAAGAATAGCCGGAATGGGAATCTGCCGTGCCGGGGCCGGATGAACCGGGAGAGCCAGGTGCAGATCCTCCCGGAAGAAGGCTGCAGCCGGAGGCAGCCAGTACAGTGCAGGCAGTCAGAAGCAGTGCGGTCAGTTGTTTCCTCATAATTGATTCTCCTTTGTCTTATCCATATATGTGACAGGATACTGTATGGGATCTTTTCTGATTATTGTCACGCAGTTTTCTGATTCCTTCTATCTGTCAGGTGTGAAAAATGCGTAAAAAGTATGTAAAAAATAATAGACAAAGGGAAAATGGCAATAGAAAAAGGCGAGACCGCCATAAATGGGATCTTCGCCTCTGGAGATGTAGTCACCGGCGCCAAGACCGTGGTCGAGGAGGTAAAATGTTCGAAAATGACCGCGGACGCCATGGATGATCATGTGAAAGCTATCCTTTCTTCATCTTCATCCTCTTGATGACCTTCAGCCTTGTGAACTCCTCCCTCTCCTTTTCTTCCAGTGCGTTGGTAATCGTGTAGACAAGGGCAGAGTACATGGGGATCGTGATATTCTGGAGCGCGTTTGCGCGCTTCTGCGTCTTCTTGATATTGCTTGCAAGGCGGTAGGCAGCATTTTCTACCATGGAGAGCTTCACGGTCAGGTCCTTCACCTTGCGGAAAGCCTCCCTTGCCTTGTCGATGGACTCGTGGGTCGTGCTGAAGGAGTAAGTCGGTTTCCCGGCGTCCGGCACGTATTTCACATGGGGGATCTCAGTCCCCATGATGCTCCGGGTCTGGATCGTGATCGAATTCTCGATGGGCACGGTATAGGCAAGCAGTTCCACATTGCTGATGCCGTTTTCGATATTCGCGCGTTGGAGACACTGATAGGCATAAGTAAAGGTCGTGTCGATCTCCTCCTGGATACTGCGGGCCTCGTCGATCAGGTCCATCAGCTCCCGGATGAGGATGTTTCTTTTCTTATCCATCAGGTCATATCCCTGTTTCGCAAGCGCCAACGAGTTCTTCGCCAGCATCAGATTCCCTTTGGTCGGAAATGTACGCGGATCCATAGAATCCCTCCTTAGAAAATGTTGTTCAGTCGGCAGATGTTATTATCCTTTCAGTCCTCTGGACTGTCTGTCCATATCTTCCACTACAATGTCGTAGATCTCACCGAGAGACGCACAGTATTCCAGCACTTTCCACGGCTCGTTCGTGTGGAAATGGATCTTAATCAGTTCTTCATCGCCGACAGCGAGAAGGCAGTCGCCCTGAAAATTTTCAGTAAAATATTCACTGAGCTTATCTTCGTCGAGATTTTCGCCTTCAATCAGCAGCTGTGTGTCATATCTGAATTCTAACATGTGTATATCCTCCGTTTTGCGGGTTTTTGCGAATAGTGAAATCTATCTTTATATCTCCGCTTATCCTTCTACATATTTCAGATAAGGGATCAGCGCCTCACCTGTATCAGCCAGCAGCACCTCGGTTTCTCCTGAGCTGTAAATGACCGTACCCTCCGTCAGTACAGTCGCGTCCCAGTCCTGAAAATCATCTGTGACGCCGGAGCGTCCGATCTCTCCGAGAGCCTCGCCTTTCGCGAGGGAGAGCTCGCCGACCCAATCCACGTCCATGGCGTTAACATACGCAGTGTCCTCATATACAAAGAGGTCAATGTCCCTGTCAGCGGAATAGAGCGCTTCCGGGGAAGCATTTTCCGCTGTGGACGCAGTGTTCCCGCACCCGATGATAAAAGCGGAAAAAACAACAGAGCACATCAGTGCGCAGAAGCAGTTCAGCCTGCGCCGGCAGCGTTTCATAAGTTTTGTGGGTTTCACAGGTTTCGCAGATTTCATATCAGCACCTCCCAGTGTTCGCAGAGATTTGTTCCGTGAGCCGCAAAAATTACGCGGGGGTCCTGACCTCGATCAGGTTCCCATCCGGATCATAAAAGCGGACCAGTTTCTGTCCCCACGGAAGTTCAGTGAATGGAGTCACATAATCCGGTGGCTCTGGATAATTATTTAGTTTCTCAATAAATTTATCAATCTCTTTATCTTCAAAATAGAGTTCAGCGGAATGGTTCTGAAATATAACGTCCCTGCTGATCTCATCCTTCCATAGAGAGACATCCTGAAGGACCAGACCTTCGGTCAGGATCACATTGCCCTCCCGGGCAAGGACGACGTCCAGCCCGAATAGGGAATGGTAAAACTCTTTGGATCTTTCCATATCAGTGACCGCGATCAAAATGTTCTTTAATCTCATATACAAGCTCCTCCCGGGAGTACAGCTAAAAAATCCCTCTGTTATATTTCAGCAGTGCGTATCCGATCATGACCAGCCCGATAACAGTTCCTGCGACTGTAATATAATACCAGTATTCCTGCTCAGAGATGCACTGGAGGATGCCGGTTATGATAATGCTTCCTCCGATGACCATGAGCGCGCTTCCCGTCAGCCTGCCGTAAGGCTTCCTTTCCTCAGGCAGGACCTTCCATCGGTTGTATAAGTGGATCAGCAAAAGGTTCCCACGAAAGGTGGGAATGCCCCAAAATATAAGCACGGCTCCCATAAATATGAGAAAACCATAGTTCGATTCAGACATATAGCATTCCTCTTGGTCATGGCTGGTGTGGTTTGCCACCTCATCATCAAATGGCTGGACAGTGACGAATAGCCGGTAACCAGCCTGTGGTCTAAGCCGCCACAAATAAAATGGAACAGAAAAACCCGAAAGTCTTGCTCACTTCCGGGTTTTTCGTTTTTAGCCGCCTTATAAAGACTGCTGTTATCTTTTTGCCTACGCACAATATAGCATATGCGTCAGGTAAAGTCAAGTATACCCGGATTCCCGTCGATCATACATGTGTGCCGATCTGTTTATTCTTCCTCATC
This sequence comes from Candidatus Mediterraneibacter tabaqchaliae, assembly GCA_019120595.1. GTDB lineage: Bacteria > Bacillota > Clostridia > Lachnospirales > Lachnospiraceae > Mediterraneibacter > Mediterraneibacter tabaqchaliae. Next base: position 17,613 of record DWUV01000233.1, read on the forward strand.
CATCGGCTTATAGTATTTCTCCAGTATCTTCGTATCCACCCTGTCGAGTTCTTCCTTCGGCAGGCGTCCCAGCAGTTCCCAGCCCAGATCCAGCGTCTCTTCCATGCTGCGGTTTTCCTCCTGTCCCTGCCCGATATAGCGCTCCTCAAATTCTTTTCCGAATTCAAGATATTTCTTATCTATGGGCGAGAGCTCATCCTCGCCGATGACCGAGGCAAGGTTCCGTGCGTCGCCGACCTTCGCGTACGCGGAGAAGAGTTGGTTCGCCAGGTCCTGGTGGTCTTCCCTCGTATAGCCCTCGCCGATGCCGTCCTTCATCAGACGGGACAGGGAGGGGAGGATATTGATGGGCGGATAGATGGACTGCCCGTGCAGCGGGCGGTCGAGCACGATCTGCCCCTCCGTGATATATCCGGTCAGGTCAGGGATGGGGTGTGTGATATCGTCGTTGGGCATGGTCAGGATCGGGAGCTGTGTCACGGATCCGTTCACGCCCTGTACGATGCCCGCGCGCTCGTAGATCGTGGCGAGCTCGCTGTACAGATACCCCGGGTATCCCTTACGGCTGGGGATCTCTCCCTTTGAGGAGGAGACTTCACGCATTGCCTCCGCAAAAGAGGTCATATCCGTCAGGATGACCAGGATGTGCATATTCTGTTCAAAGGCAAGATACTCCGCCACAGTCAGCGCCACTTTTGGGGTGATCAGACGCTCCACGACCGGGTCGTTCGCCAGGTTCAGGAACATGGCAACATGGTCTGCTACGCCGCTTTCCTCAAATGTATTGCGGAAGAAATCCGCCACGTCATGCTTCACGCCCATGGCGGCAAAGACAATGGCGAATTTTTCGTCAGAATTCTCCCCCAGGGACGCCTGTTTTACGATCTGGGCGGCAAGCTGGTCGTGGGGAAGTCCGTTCCCCGAGAAGATCGGCAGCTTCTGCCCGCGGATCAGAGTGGTAAGCCCGTCAATGGCGGAGATCCCCGTATGGATATAATTCCGGGGATATTCGCGGCGTACCGGATTTAATGGAAGTCCGTTCACATCTCGTTTCAGCGTGGAGATGATCGGGCCAAGGTCGTCGATGGGCTGCCCGATCCCGTTGAACGTGCGCCCCAGCATATCCGGGGAAAGAGCGATCTCCATGGGATGTCCGGTCAGTTTGGTGTGGGTATTTTTCAGGGACATATTTTCCGACCCTTCAAATACCTGGATGACAGCCTTGTCCTCGTAGATCTCTACGATGCGCCCGATCTTGCGCTCCCTGCCGTCCACGACGAACTCTACGATCTCGTCGAAGAAGGCGTCCTGTACGCCCTCCAGAGCGATGAGAGGTCCGTTGATGCTGCTTAAGCCTAAATATTCGATTGACATGATATCCGGTCCTCCTTACGCGTTTTTCTCAAGCACTCTCTGATAGAATGCATCAATGTCTCTGTGATACTGCGCGAACATTTCCAGGCGGTCATTGGGCACATCGTATTTGATGGCAATGATCTTGTCGAAAATGTTTTCCGCCTTTAGCACAGACATGGGATGTCCCATGGTCACAAGGGTCCTTGCCTGTTTGTAGAGGTACAGGATGGTATCCATCATCAGGAACTGCTTCTCCAGGGAGACGCAGGTGTCGTCCTTGTGGAATGCGTTCTGCTGGAGGAAGCCGAGGCGGATCACGCGGGCAATCTCCAGCACCAGCTTCTGGTCGTCCGGCAGGACGTCGCTTCCGATCAGCTTTACGATCTCCAGGAGGCTGCTCTCCTGGTTTAAGAGTGCCATCAGCCGGTTGCGGTAGTCCACGAACTGCGGGGACACATTGTCCTGGTACCAGTGGCTTAAGTCATTCAGATATTCACTGTAACTGGTCAGCCAGTGGATCGCCGGGAAATGCCTGGAATAAGCAAGGCTCTTGTCCAGTCCCCAGAAACAGCGGACGAAACGCTTTGTATTCTGTGTGACAGGCTCGGAGAAATCACCGCCCTGCGGGGACACTGCTCCGATGATCGTCACTGAGCCGTCCGTGCCGTTTAAGTTGTGCATCATGCCCGCCCTCTCGTAGAACGCAGACAGGCGGGACGCCAGGTATGCGGGGAATCCTTCCTCTGCCGGCATTTCTTCCAGACGCCCGGACAGCTCGCGGAGCGCCTCCGCCCAGCGGGAAGTGGAGTCCGCCATGATGGCAACGTCATACCCCATATCCCTGTAATATTCCGCCAGGGTAAGCCCGGTGTAAATGCTGGCCTCACGGGCAGCCACAGGCATGTTTGACGTGTTGGCGATCAGGGTGGTGCGGTCCATCAGGGGATTGCCTGTGCGGGGGTCGGTCAGCTCGCCGAACTCCTCCAGCACCTGGGTCATCTCGTTCCCACGCTCGCCGCAGCCGATATAGATAATGATGTCCGCATCCGCCCATTTCGCGATCTGGTGCTGTGTCATCGTCTTTCCGGTCCCGAATCCGCCGGGGATGGCAGCAGTGCCGCCCTTGGCGATGGGGAACATAGTGTCAATGATACGCTGTCCCGTGATCAGGGGGACAGACGCCGGAAAACGGTGGTGGGTCGGCCTGGGCACGCGGATCGGCCAGCGCTGTGTCATGGACAGCTCTTTTTTCGAACCGTCCGGCAGTTCCAGCGTGACCAGCGTTTCATCGATGGTGTATTCCCCGTCGGGGACAACATCCATGACCGCCCCTTCTACATCAGGCGGGACCATGCATTTGTGCACGATGGCGTGGGTCTCCGGCACTTCGGCGATGATATCCCCGCCGTGGAGATACTGGCCTTTCTCAACTGTGAGATGGGCCTGCCATTTTTTCTGCCTGTCCAGGGAGTCCACGCTGACGCCCCTTGTGATAAACGCGCCGCCGGCGGATTCCGCGATCCTCTCCAGGGGACGCTCGATGCCGTCGAAGATATTATTGAGGATGCCCGGAGCGAGGGTGACGGAAACGGCATTTCCGCTTGCCACGACTTCTTCCCCGGGGCGCAGGCCGGTCGTCTCCTCATACACCTGGACCGTGGTCATATCCTTGTCCAGGGCGATGACCTCGCCGACCAGCTTCTGGGATCCCACATAGACCATCTCGGACATGCGGAATCCGGTATTGCCTTTTAAGTAGATGACGGGTCCATTGATCCCGTAGATCGCAGCGGTCTTAAACATTGCCGTCACCTCCTGAGAAAATAAATCTGTCATATTCATTGCGCAGCTGCGTCCGGAATGAATTGTCGATCAGGATGTTGCGGCTGCGGATCACAGCGCGCACGCCGCCTATGAAATCTTCCGCGCTGACCGTGAGATGAGCGCCTGTGGCGTTCTCCAGGTCAGGCCGCTTCGCCTCATCGGACGGGTTGATATAGATGGTCACCGGGTCCTGTCCGGCGAAATCCACTGCCTGACGGATGCATTTCACGAGGAAATCTCCGTAAGCCGCTGTCTTCATGTAATCATCCACAAGTCCCATGACTTCTTCAAATATTTTATCCTTCAGCTCCTGCTGGACCTTGCCCTGGCGGCGCTTGATCTCAAGCTGAGACTTTGCCGCGGCCTGGTTGAGAGAGAGACGCGCATTGGTAGTCTCCGCCTTGATGCGTGTCTCAGACTGGCGCAGCGCTTCCGCCCTGTGGTCTTCGAAGACTTTTTCAAGCGCCTCTTTGTGGGCGTCAATGATCGCGTTGCCCTCCGCGCGGGCCTGCTCCATGGAGGAGGTCTGCAGGTGAGCGATTTTTTCTTCTAATGTCAAGAGGAATCCCTCCTTTTACAGTTTTAATCCGATCGCCTCGGTGATATATGATGTGATAAAGTCTTTTTTGCGCCCGGTCCCGTGACGGTCGGGGATCTCTACAAGGAGAGGCATCTTCCTCTCCAGGCGGAATGTGTCGATGATGTCCGGAAATTCCCGCCCGAATTTTTCAGTCAGGAGAACGATCCCCACTGTCTTGTCGGAGAGCACATCCTCCAGGGCCTTTTTCAGCTCATCGCGCTCGTGGACGACCACGCCGTCAACGCCCGCCAGGCGCATGCCGGTGTACGTATCCACGTTATCACTGATGAGATACATTTTCATAAGATCAAGACCTCCTTGTGCTGATAATCGTCTGCCGTCCGTCAGGCGTGCAATTCATGATCCGCCTGCGGCGGATCACTCATGTGGGGCGTCCGCCCCATGCCGGTACCCGGCCTGCCGCCCCTTGCGGGCCTGCCCGCAGATGCCGTCATGCCGGATACCGGCGCACGGCTGACTGGTATTACAGGTTTCCTAATATCATGAAGGAGATGATCAGGCCGTACAGGCAGACACCTTCCGCAAGGCCCACGAAGATGAGCGACTTACCGAGTACGCTGGAGTCTTCGCTGATAGCCCCGAGAGCCGCGCTTGCCGCGCTGGCAACGGCGATGCCGCCGCCGATGCAGGAGAGGCCTGTAACGAGGGCTGCCGCAAGGTATCCGAGGCCTGTGGCGAATCCGGAGTCAGCAGTTACGGATCCAGCCGCCTGTACATTCGGGCCGCCCAGGAGCATGATGGACGCTACGGCAAAAGCGCCGAAGAAGAAAAAGGCGTTCGTGCCGATGGCGCGTTTATAGCGCTTGCGGGATTTTTCCTTCCCGAGCAGGTAGTAGCCGAACGGAAGGATGATGCTTAAGATCAGTGCAGTGATAAAAATGATTTTTGTTGCTAAGGTCATGGTAAAATCCTCCTGATTTTTATTTGCTTTTCTTTGTGTTCTTTTTTGTATATGGGTCAAATGCATGACCGCTGCCTTTGTAGAAACGGCTGAACATCTCATAATATTCCAGACGGAGAACCTGGATGCCTACGATGAGTCCCTCAAATCCGCATACAAAGAGGTTTCCGAAAATCACGCCCAGCCAGTTGGGATGACCGCTCTCGGCGCCTGCAAGCTGAAGCACGACCTCCATGATCGCAGCGTGGCTTACTGCGAAAGCGCCGATACGGATGAATGAGATAGTGTTTGAAAAGTAGCTCAAAAGAGTCTCAAACATCTCGAAAAATCCCTGTACAATGAACATCGCCTTTCCGGTCTCCATTTTATCTGCCCTCTTCTGGATCGCTCTTGTGATCGGCTCGCGGAAGAGGATGAGCAGCAGCGGAACGCCGAACATGATACCCATTACGATGCCTCCCGGCAGCGGATTTCCCGTCATGAACAGAACGATAGTCACTACTACAGAAATATAAAATACCAGCCCTGCGGCACCGTTGGGATCAAACCAGGCGCTCTCGATGTCTTTACTCTTCAGGGCATTGATGATATGGAGCACCATTGCCACCATGATCAGGAACATACCGAAAGCCACAGCTACGATGAATACCGTATTCAGCTTGCCCAGGAAGGGAAGCGTGGTCATGTGGTCAATGGGTCTTATCCACAGAGCGGGGATCACGTCTTCGAATCCGAAGATACTTCCGAACATGAATCCGAAGATTGTGGAAAAGACACCGGCAGTTGCAATGATCCCTGCAAGCGGCGCTTTCTTAAAGTGATAGATCAGAACGCCCCCGATCAGCAGGAGGAGACCCTGCCCCACATCTCCGAACATGACGCCGAAGATGAAAGAGTATGTCAGACCGACGAAAACCGTCGGATCCATCTCGTTGTGCGCGGGAAGACCGTACATTTGGACAAACATCTCAAAAGGCTTGAATATCTTCGGGTTTTCCAGCTTTGTGGGCGGTTCCCCGAAGTAGGCGTCATGATCGTCCTCTACGACAACAAACACTTTGTCATCGTCCTTGACTTCTTCCACGAATTTTTCTACATCGTCTTCTGCCATCCAGCCGCAGAGGATGTAGTAGTCTTCCTGATTGTCCTCCATGCGGGCGGCGAGTTTGCGGACGTCAAAATTATTGGACAGTTCTTCCAGGCGGTTCCGCGCCGCCACGAGCTGCGGCGCCCTGTCGGACAGCATCTCGCCGGCTTCTTTATCCACGTCGTCGATTTCCAGGTTGACACGGGCGATCTCGCGCTCCAGAGACTGGTAGGCATATGCCGGGGTTCCTTCGAATTCATCCTTTATTTCGATCCGCTCGAAGTGGAGAGAACGGAATACTGCATCTACTTTCTGCGCCTCTGCGGGGGCAACAAAATAAGCCCCGTATACGAAACTCTCGTCCCGCTCTCCCTCTACAAAGATTGCTTTCAGGTCATCCATGAGATACTTCTGCATCTTGTGGTAGAATTCCACCGCAATGCGTCCGAATCGGTATGTGATGTACCTGTAATGCAATACCTTGTGGAGATCGCAGTCCAGCGGGCGGAAAGGCGCGATGACCTGTTGTTTCGCACGAAGCTCTTCGATCTTCTTTTTCAGTTTTTCTTTCTTTTCCTGAAGCTCCTGATAGTCCTCGTTTGCCTTGCGTACGACCTCAAACATGTCGTCCAGCCCCATTTTTGTATCCGGGACCACATCGTCCGCGTTGGGAAGATAGCCGACAAACTGGACTGCTTTTGCAAGCGCGTCCCGATAGGGGTTGAGTTCTACGAAAGGTCTTAAATTGTCTACGGTCTTCAGTTCGGACAGGGCGGATTCGAGCTGGATCTCATAGCGCGAGAGATACAGGTCGGTGACCCGGTCAATGTCATTCCTCGGACCGGAGATATTGATGAATTTCATTTTTACGATCATTGGGTCTTACCTCCAACGTATGCCAGCGTCTCGCCGGGACTTAAGCCGTAGCGTACACATTCCATGGCGGTCGTCAGCTTATTGATTTCTTCCTCTTTAAGGAAGAGGTATGTGTTGATCGTGGCAACGGAATAAGGATCGCGCCGGCGGTCTACTGTATACAGATGATGCAGGCAGTCCGCATACATCTGTTCAATGGTCAGGTTCTGATGAAAATTATAGTGGCGGGCATAGCTTGTTCTTGTCACAGCAGCCTCAAATTCCTCCAGACCGGGTGCCTCTACCAGCTCCTTCACCAGTTCGGTTGAAAGTTTATAGTGGATCGGAATGAGCATCAGATAGATGTCAGCGGGCTTCATATTATAATATTTTTTAGCCCGGTAGATCCACTGAAGGTTCAGAAGATCGATCTTCGAACCGCGGTCCCTCATAAAAAGCTCAAGATCCTGTTTCTTCAGGACTTTTTTCTGTTCTCTCCAAGTAGAAGTGTAGAAATAGAGATCCAGAGTCAGGTTGTAATCATACAGCGTGACATTCTGTGCGTCCTTCAGCTTTTTCAGCGG
>DWUV01000234.1 GCA_019120595.1 Candidatus Mediterraneibacter tabaqchaliae
CGGCGGATGCCTGAGGCGGAGCCGAATCTTCCGCCGGACAATTGCTTTTAGCCATGCTTTCTCCCTTTTACGTCTTTCCCAGATTACGGAGCCGGAACCTGAGCCATATCCCCGTCCGCCGCGAAAACGTCTGCATCAAACCGACGGTTTTCGGACGTTTCACCAATCGTCCGGCTCCCCCGCAAATACAGATTTATCCCGCCATGTATTTGCACGCCGCCAGCGCCGCCACCGCGCCGTCCGCGGCCGCTGTCGTGAGCTGCCTTACTTCCTTTGTACGGCAGTCTCCCGCAGCGAATATCCCCGGCCGGGAAGTAACGCAGTCCTCCGCAGCCAGGATAAATCCGTCCGCATCCAGCTTCACTACATCCGCAAAGATCTCATTCTTCGGGATCTGTCCTACAGCAATGAATATGCCGGACACATCCAGTTTAAATTCTTTTCCTGTTTTCTTACTGTTTACGATCAGGCGCTCCACTGCCTGATCGCCGATAATATCCTTGACCGTAGCGCTCAGGATAAACTCTACATTTTCCTTATTTTCGAGGCGCTTTACAATACTGTCCTCACCGCGGAACTCATCCCTGCGGTGTATCAGATAGACCTTCCGGCAGTAATCGGAAAGGAATTCCGCATCCTGGAGCGCAGTGCTCCCCCCGCCTACCACTGCCACATCCCTGCCGCGGAAGAACATCCCGTCGCAGGTCGCACAGTAGGACACGCCCGCTCCTGTCAGCCTTTCTTCGTTGGGAACGCCAAGATGCCTGTGTGTCACCCCGGTCGCCAGGATGACACTGCGGCACGGATACTCTTTTCCGGCAGTCTCGATCACCTTGACACTGCCCTCATCCCGGATGCCCGTGACCTGCTCCATAGCGGTCTCTGCGCCCAGCTTCACAGCCTGATCCAGCAGGTTCATAGAAAACTCACTGCCGCTCACACTTGCGATCCCCGGATAATTTTCTACATTCGGGGACGATGTGATCTGCCCCCCGAACACACTGCCCTCAATGATGATCGTCTTTTTGCCTGCGCGCTGTCCGTAAATAGCAGCCGTCATTCCAGCGGTCCCCCCGCCGATGATCCCGATATCGTACATATCTTTCAGCCTTCCTTTTCTGCATAATTTTTTATATTAGATGCATTCGCCAGTTTCGTGACCTTCCCGTCTTTTACGACGATCAGTGTCGGCGCCTGCATGACCCCGTATTTCTCCACCAGATCCATATTTTCCTCTGCATCCACCAGCTCATACGGGATATTCGCCTTCTCAAGGGAATTAGTCGCCACACGGCAGTTCGGGCACGTCTTTGTAGTAAACAGCAGTGTCTTTGTCTCACTGTCATCCACTGCAGCTATCGCTGCCTCCTTTGCCGCCGCCTGCGTTTTTGGACGCATATGGGAATTGGTGATATCGTATACTTTCCTCTCCTTGAATTCCTGAGTCTTTCCGTCATTCCAGTTCTTTACCGGACGGTAGTATCCTGTGATCCTGCTGTATACTTCCGCTTCCTCGCCGCAGTACGGGCACTTAAACTGCTCGCCTGACAGATAGCCGTGGTTCCTGCAGATCGAATACGTAGGCGACATCGTGTAATACGGGAGCTTATAGTTCTCTGCGATCTTCCGGACAAGGGATGCCGCGGATTTCCAGTCAGGCAGTTTTTCTCCGAGGAACGTATGGAACACGGTTCCTGATGTATATAATGTCTGAAGTTCGTCCTGAATATCCAGGGCTTCGAATACATCGTCCGTATAGCCTACCGGGAGATGGGAGCTGTTCGTGTAATAAGGCGTTCCGTTCTTTTCTGCCGCTGTGATGATATCCGGGAACTGTTCCACATCGTGTTTCGCCAGGCGATAGGTCGTGGACTCCGCCGGAGTGGCTTCCAGATTGTAGAGGTCCCCGTATTCCTCCTGATAGTCCGAAAGGCGCTCTCGCATATGGTTCAGGACCTCTTTTGTAAACTCCTGGGCCTCCTCATGGGTCAGGTCCTGACGGAGCCACTTCGCGTTAAGGCATGCCTCGTTCATGCCGATAAGGCCGATCGTTGAAAAATGATTCTCAAATGTACCCAGATATCTCTTAGTATATGGATACAGCCCTTCATCAAGCAGTTTTGTGATCACTGTTCTCTTAATATGCAGTGAGCGCGCCGAAAGATCCATCAGCCGGTCCAGTCTCTTATAGAATTCCTCCTTATTTTCTGACAGGTATGCGATCCTCGGCATATTGATCGTTACAACGCCCACTGACCCTGTGCTCTCCCCGCTCCCGAAGAAGCCGCCGGATTTCTTGCGCAGCTCCCTCAGGTCAAGGCGCAGCCGGCAGCACATGCTCCGCACATCGCTGGGTTCCATATCGCTGTTGATATAATTTGAAAAATACGGAGTGCCGTATTTCGCCGTCATCTCAAAAAGCAGTTTATTGTTCTCTGTCTCAGACCAGTCGAAATCCCTGGTAATGGAATAAGTCGGGATCGGGTACTGGAATCCGCGCCCCTCTGCATCGCCTTCGATCATGGTCTCAATGAACGCGCGGTTGATCATATCCATCTCTTCCCTGCAGTCTCCGTAAGTAAAATCCATCTCTTTTCCGCCCACGATCGCAGGGAGATTTTTCAGGTCGTCCGGCACAGTCCAGTCCAGCGTGATATTGGTAAACGGCGCCTGAGTCCCCCAGCGCGACGGGATATTCACGCCATACACGAATGATTCCACGCATTTTTTCACCTCCGGGTAAGTCAGGTGATCCGTCCTGACAAACGGCGCCAGATAGGTGTCAAATGACGAGAATGCCTGGGCGCCTGCCCACTCATTCTGCATGATCCCCAGGAAATTCACCATCTGGTTGCAGAGCACGCTCAGATGCTTCGCCGGGGCGGATGTGATCCTTCCCGGGATACCGCCCAGCCCTTCCTGGATGAGCTGTTTTAGTGACCAGCCTGCACAGTAGCCTGTGAGCATGGACAGGTCATGGATATGGATATCTGCATTTTTATGGGCTTTTCCGATCTCCTCATCATAAATTTCGGAAAGCCAGTAATTTGCCGTGATCGCGCCGGAGTTGCTCAGAATCAGGCCGCCCACAGAGTAAGTCACTGTAGAGTTTTCCTTTACGCGCCAGTCCGTAACTTTGACATAACCGTCCACGAGCTCTTTGTAATCCAGAAGAGTGGAATTCAGGTTGCGGATCTTTTCCCTCTGCTTCCTGTACAGGATATAGCCTTTCGCCACATCGTCATATCCCGCCTGGATCAATACAGACTCCACACTGTCCTGGATATCTTCCACTGAGACAAGCCCGTCTTTGATCTTCGGTTCAAAAGCCGCTGTCACTTTCAGGGCAAGCATATCAATAATATCCTGATTATAGTTCTTTTCCTGGGCTTCAAATGCCTTTCGGATCGCCTCGCCGATCTTAGCCAGGTTAAATTCCGCGATCTTTCCGTCTCTTTTTTTGACCTGATACATTGTTCCTATCCCCTTCCTTTATTCTGTTATCCTGCCTTTTTCTTTTATTTTCCGGCATGTGATCCATGCCCTGCAGACCGCACGTTTTCCTGCGGCATGGTTCCGGGACGATTGTATGCAGAAGCCCATGCCGGCAGGTGCCTGAACCCATTCTATCATCTTGGCCGGATGAACGCAAGACAAAAACACCAATATCTAGATTTTGCTCCACGCAAAACACACTAGATATTGGTGTTTCTCACCTCTGTTATCCCACCCCTCTCAGCTCTGCCTGCGGGATATATTTCCTCACGATCTCCAGCGCCTGGTCCATGATCTCTTTTGTATAGGCGCGCAGTCCGGGCTGTATCACGTCTCCGGAATCAACAAAACCCTGAAGATAATAGCGCGGCGCCCCTTTCAGCCAGCGCCCTATCTCCTCGAAATCTTCTCTTTTGTGGAACTCCCTTACCACCGTTGTACGGAATTCAAACGGCACTTTGCCGGACATCAGATATTCCACGCTCCTGAAAATATTTGACATGTCATAGCCATCGATCCCAATGGTCATCCCGTATTTGCCCGGGGCATTCTTTATATCCATTGCCACATAATCGATCATCCCGGACGCTGTAAGTGTTTTCAGCCGTTCTGCATTACTGCCGTTGGTATCCAGCTTCACCTCATACCCCATATTTTTGATTTCCCGGATAAGATCGCCGAGCTCCGGCGCCAGCAGCGGCTCACCTCCGGTAATGCACACACCGTCCAGGACGCCTCTGCGCTTTTTAAGAAACGCTGTCACTTTTTCCCTGGGAATATTCCTGTCCGGATCCACATGGGTCACAAGGGATGCGTTATGGCAGAACGGGCAGCGGAAATTGCATCCCGCCAGGAAAACCGTACACGCCACCCGGCCCGGGAAGTCTAACAGCGTCACTTTCTGAAGTCCCTGAATATCCATAAACTCTATCCTCCTGGCATACTGCCGAAAAATACGGGCTTTGCGGCTTACAGCCTGCGCGATACGTCAGCGCAGGCGCGCATGGCTTCGATCACTGCGCTCCGGAATCCTTTCTCTTCCAGGACACGGACCGCCTCGATCGTCGTACCCGCCGGGGAGCATACCATATCTTTGAGTTCTCCGGGATGTTTCCCGGTCTCCAGGACCATTTTCGCGCTGCCGAAGACCGCCTGCGCGGCAAATCCATACGCCTGTGCCCTTGGCATCCCCTCCGCAACTGCCGCATCGGCCATTGCTTCAATAAACATAAATACATACGCCGGGGCGCTGCCGCTGACCGCCACAACAGCGTCAATGAGATGTTCAGGCACCACCTCCACTTTTCCGAATGCGTTCAAAATTCTGAGCGCGTATACTTTTTCTTCTTCTGTCACATATCTGTTCACACACGCCGCGGTCATACCCTCACCCACCAGAGCAGGGGTATTCGGCATGGTACGTACGATCTTCACCGGCTTCCCGAATTGCTCCTCCAGCCAGGCCAGTGTCTTGCCCGGTGCGATCGTGATCACAAGCTGATCTTCTCTGATACAGTCTCGCACTTCCACGATCGCGTCCGCATAAAACTGCGGCTTCACTGACAGGATCAGCACCTCCGCATCTGCTGCCTTTCTGTTATCATCCGTAACCTCAATCCCGTAAGTCTCCCGCGTTTTCCGGCGCCCTTCCTTAGAAATATCCGCTCCTATGATCTCCTCCGGCCGGAAGATCCCTTTTTTGATGATTCCTCCCATAATAGCCCCAGCCATATTTCCTGTTCCGATAAAACCTAATTTTATCATGATCATATCCTCCTGTTTTCTAAATTTTCTGACGATTCTACCAAAAGGGGTCAGACCCCTTTTGCTCAAGTGTTCAGACAATTCACATTTTTACAACAAACTCCCGCTCTTCCTCCAACGGGATCTCTTTTGTGTCCATCCACTCGATGGAAATGAAATGCCCGCCATTAAGCCCCACGAGCAGCTTATTGATCAATGCTTCCCTCCCCTGGATCTCCATTGTGACAGTACCTTCCTCATCATTGCGCACCCACCCGGTCAGTCCGAGCGATCTCGCAAGGTATTTTGCTGTATACCGGAAGCCGACCCCCTGGACCCGCCCGTAAAATACGATATGTTTTCTCACCTCTGACATATGCATGACCTCTCCGCCGCAGACGCAAAACGTCTGTTTTAACTGAAAACAACCTTTCTTTTCCGTCGTTATTCTAGCACATTTCCCCCGCAAATTCACCCTTAACCGCAGCAAAAACACCCGAAAAACGCCTGCAGATCATGCCAGATCAGAATGATCCCTTGCATTTTTGCGCAGGAGTGATATAATAATCCACATGGAAGCATAGCTCAGCTGGGATGAGCGTTCGCCTCACACGCGAGAGGTCATGGGTTCGAGCCCCATTGCTTCCATTTTTTATGCCCTTTTTTCTCCTTCGCTCTCTGTCAGCACGCCGGATCTCAGCAGATCCGTGAGCAGTTCTCTGGCCTGTCTGCGGATCTCGTCCAGCGGAGTCTTTTCCCTGTGGGATTCATTGACAAACCCAAGCATCCCGAAACATACGAACCCTGCGATCTTTTTCGGCGAGTATTTGAGCCGCAGACGTTTTTTCACATGGAGCGTATGCTCTTCCACAGTCCCGAGAACAATACTGTAAAAACGGGACGCAAGATATGGGTTTTTCTCCGGATTCGTGTGCTGGAAAAAGTCAAATCTCTCATAGTACAGCTCCAGGATCGCATCCAGCATGTTCACGTAGCCTGCAGCGAGCCTGTTCGCCGGATTGTTCTCCGCCTGCCTTCTGTAATAATCTTCTGTCCCGATGCGCAGCATATCATTAAAGATATCATCCAGAAGGGCATATTTGTCATTGTAGTGGGAATAAAAGGTGATCCTGCTGACCTCCGCTTTCCGGCACAGTTCTGTGATCGAAATGTGTTCAAAGTCTTCTTTGGCCAGCATGGCAGTCATTGCAGCCTTCAGGCTGCGCTTTGTTTTAATAATGCGTTTGTCTTCCATTTCCTGACATAATTCCTTTTCTGTATAGATAGCTTACATTTTCTTCTTTTTGTTCATTGTGGAGCAACAGCTATTTTGCTATAATTTTAACACCTGTTATAATAACGGTCAATCGTTGTAAAAAGCACTGTGTTGTAAAAAGCACTGCAGCCATAAAATCAGGAGGGATAACATGCCAGGTATTGCAATTATGACAGACAGCAACTGCGGGATCATGCCGTCAGAGGAGACTTCTTACGGGATCCATGTGCTCCCCATGCCCGTGATCATTGACGGGAAGACATACAGCGAGGGGATCGATATCACCCCGGATGTTTTCTACCAGAAACAGACTTCCGGCTCCGTGATCACGACTTCCCAGCCCTCTCCCGGTGATGTGACGGCCATGTGGGACAGGCTCCTCTCTTGCCATGACGAGATCGTCTTTATCCCCATGTCATCCGGGCTGAGCAATACCTGCCAGACCGCGCTCATCCTGGCCGGCAGCAGTCCTTATCAGGGCCGGGTCCATATTGTGGACAATCACCGGATCTCCATCACACAGGCACTCTCCGTGCTGGATGCAAAAGCACTTGCAGAAGAAGGCCTCTCGGGGGCGGAAATAAAAGCCGTACTGGAAAAGGAGGCCATGGACGCCACGATCTACATCGCGGTAGACACGCTGGAATATCTGAAAAAAGGCGGACGGATCACCCCCGCTGCGGCGGCTATCGGCACCATGCTCCGGCTCAAGCCTGTCCTCACGATCCAGGGCGACAAGCTGGACTCTTTCGCCAGGGCGAGAGGGATGAAGTCCGCATTCCACACCATGCTGAAAGCACTGAAAAAAGATATCGATACCCGGCTGGCGCCGCTCAGGAAACAGGGATGCCTGAAGATCGGACTCGCCAACACACAGATGGAGCCGGAGAAGCTGGAGGCATTTAAGACAGAGCTGCACGAGAATTTCCCTGACATGGATTTTGTCTATTTTCCGCTCACCATGAGCATCGGCACACATGTGGGCCCCGGTGGTCTCGGGATCGGAGCTGTAAGGTTCCACGAGAATTAAAAGCAAAAACAAATTCAGCGTTCAGAAAAACAGAGGACAGACGGATCACTCATCCGTCCCCTCTGTTTTTTCTGCTTGCCTATGGACACGCCGCGTTTTTGTCCTGCCATTTTGGCGCAGGCACAAATTTCTATTTTGACACAGGCGCGAATTTCTATTTTGAAGCAGGCATGAATTTCAGGATTTCTCCTGCCACGCCGGAGATCGGCATGGTCTGGAGCCATACCCGCCCCGGTCCGGTGATCAGGGTATTGAATACGCCCTCGCCGCCGAACACCATATTTTTCAATCCCGGTACCGTCTTGATATCCATGCTGCAGGTCGCGTCCATCGCTGCCAGATATCCCGTATCCACGATGATCTGCTGGCCGGGCTGGAGCTGGTACTCTACCACATGTCCGTCAAATTCTACAAATGCAGTGCCCTGCCCGGACAGTCTCTGCATGATGAAGCCCTCGCCGCCGAACAGACCTGCGCCCAGTTTCTTCCGGAAGAATACGGACAGCTCTACGCTTTCCTCTGCTGCAAGAAATCCGGTTTTCTGTACGATGATGTCATTTCCCGGACTGATGTTCCAGGCGCGGATCTGCCCCGGGAAGCTGGACGCAAAAGCGATCATCCCGTTCCCGCCTGTGGCAGTATACCGGTTCTGGAAGATCGCCTCTCCGGCGAACATCCTTCCCAGAGCCTTGCCCACTCCTCCGTTGGACGTTGTCTCCATCTTCATATTGGGCGACATCCAGCTCATGGAGCCGCGCTCTGTGATCATCACTTCCCCGTCCTCCAGATAGCATACCACTACCGGAAGTGTTTCCCCTTTGATCTCATATCTCATCTTCTGATCTCCTCTCTTTTTTCTCTGCTCTGACCTGTTTTTCCGTTTTCTGCATCCGCCCTCCTCTGCCGGATCTCTGTTCTCATCATATCACAAAAACCGCTATTGTGTCCCGTCATTTTTCTCTGGCATATCCATCTTCGGGAGCATGATATCCGCCTTGAACAGATCCGCCTCTGTAGAGATCTTCAGCGTCCCGTGCTGGAGCTCCACAAAGCTCTTGGCAATGGCGAGCCCCAGCCCCGACCCTTCGGTATTTCTCGACGAATCCCCGCGGACAAAACGGTCCGTGATCTCATCCACATCAAAATCCAGCTCCGCTGCCGACACATTTTTCATAGAGATATGCACAGAATTTTCCTGATCCTTCATCTCGATATACACCCGCGAGTGGGGCATCGCGTATTTTGTGATATTCACGATGAGATTTTCAAAGATCCGGTAAGTCTTCTGGCTGTCCAGGTACATGACCACCTTCTGTTCCGGCAGCTTCCAGCGGAACTCCAGGTTCGCGTCCCGGATCTTTCCGTCATTTTCAAGCCCCACTTCTTTCAGGAGATTTACGATATCCACTTTCATATAGTGCATGACGATATTCCTGCTGGCAGCCTTGCTGATCTCAAACAGATCCTCGATCAGCACTTTCAGTCTCAGCGACTTCTTTTCCAGCACTTCGATATATTCTTTTCTCTTGTCCTCATCCTCCTCATTTTTGAGAAGATCCGTGTACGTGATGATCGCTGTGAGCGGTGTCCTCAGGTCATGGGATACATTTGTCACAAGCTCGGTCTTCATGCGCTCATTCTTTACTTCTTCGTCCACGGCTTTTTTAAAGCCTTTCTGGATCTTCTTCAGTTCTTCCTGGATCGGGTTGAACAGGCCGATGTCACCCTCGATGGGCACATCCAGATGCCCGTCCGCCAGCTGGTTTGTGGACTTTAAGAGCATCTTATATTTCTCCTGAAGGTCTTTTGTATATTTCCTCAGGAATAAGAACAGGAGCACAGAATACACGATCAGCGCGAAGATGCCGTAATACCAGAACGCGCACACCACGCATAGGAGAAGGAAGTTGATGACCACGACCTTCAGGATCGTGCGGTTCGTCTTATCCTGGAAATCCAGATGCAGCAGGGCGTCATACTGCCTGGAAATAAATGATTTTACTTTTCGGAAGGCTCCGCCCGCCTTCTTCGTCATAGTCCCGCCATATTCATCACCTCTGTTCCTGATGCGGCAGATCAGCCTGTAGGTCAGCGTCCGCTCCCGCCAATACGCCCCCTTCATGCGCACTATTGCTCTCAGCGAGGTCACTGCCCAGAACAGAACACCGAACACCAGCGTCCACATAAAGAAATTGAGCAGCATTGCCGGGAGTTCCAGTCCGCCGGTCGACGCTGTCGGCAGGAGGCTGCCGGTCAGCGAACCGTACACGACCTGCATGGGCAGGAAATAAAGATCCGAGCAAAAGCAGAGGAACAGGACCAGCACAGGAATCTCGAAAGGCACGGCAAACATCTTCATGCCGCTGATATCCAGTCTCCTGACCAAAGGCAAAAGAAGCGCCGCGGCGATCACCAGCAGGCCCAGCATCTCCAGAGTATCCCTGTATGCTCCGCTGCTGCTCAAACTGTATATATCCGGATACATAGGATCCGTGGCTTTTATATATGCGTCAAGATTTTCTTTTGTCATTCCATAGATCACAGTGACGCCCGCCGGTACGGATATGCTCGATATCCCGTAGTTGTCCTCCTCGATCTCCGTCTCACGGATGTAGTTGTTCTCGAGATTATATGCATCCTCCGGGGAAAGCACGGTCCCGTCCACCTGAACGCCGGAGAGCATCCCATCGCCTGAAAATCTGTATTCCGCCCGAAAGGCATAATGGTCTGTCTCCGGAGCAGTCAGCAGTTCCTGAGTGTCTTCCGCCAGATTTTCCGTGAGGACTGACAGTTCCCTGTCCTGCTCACCGGATCCCTCACTGGTTTCCGCTGTCTCT
Organism: Candidatus Mediterraneibacter tabaqchaliae; assembly: GCA_019120595.1. GTDB lineage: Bacteria > Bacillota > Clostridia > Lachnospirales > Lachnospiraceae > Mediterraneibacter > Mediterraneibacter tabaqchaliae. Next base: position 10,382 of record DWUV01000234.1, read on the forward strand.
GCATCTCCTCCTGCGTCCTCTTCCGCAAATACAGCGCAGTCCATATATTTTCTCACCAGATCAAACGGCCTCTGTCCGAACTCATCCAGCACCTGGCCCGGGTCTGTCTCTCTTGCGTACTCATTATAGAGAATATAATTTCCCTCCGCCAGATCGTTGCCGATACTATAGAGGCCTTCCATATACATCGTTTCGTCCGACTCTTCGCTCTCCAGAAAAGCCGACATCTCCGGATAGCTCCTCAGCATAGACAGAGCACAAAAAGCCAAAAGGAGCACAACAGCAATGATCCCCGCCTTACGGCTGCTTTTCGATCTTATATCCAACGCCCCACACCACCTTTAAATATTTCGGATTCTTCGGATCGATCTCGATCTTCTCTCTGATATTCCTTACATGGACCATGATCGTATCCGTATTGATCGCTTTCTCCTGCCACACTCTCTCATAGATTTCTTCCGCTGAGAATACCCGCCCCGGATTTTTCGCCAGAAGGAGCAGGATCTTATATTCGATCGGCGTCAGCTTCACCGAATTTCCGTCCATAGTCACTTCCACAGCTTCCTCATTGATCTCCAGCCCGCCGATCACATGGACATTCTCCTTCGGAGCCAGCTTCTCCAGGAACTTCCGGTAGCGGCGGAGCTGCGAATTCACCCTTGCCATCAGCTCCATGGGCGTAAACGGTTTCGTCACATAATCATCCGCCCCGATATTCAATCCCGTGATCTTATCCACTTCCTCCGACTTCGCAGAGAGCATGATCACCGGGAAGTCGTATTTCTCCCGCAGCTTCATCGTCATCCGGATCCCGTCCATCCGCGGCATCATAATATCCACGATCGCCAGGTGGATCTCCTCCTTCTCAATGATCTCCAGTCCCTCAATGCCGTCCGCAGCCTGGAAGACCTTGTAGCCCTGGCTCTGAAGATAGATCTGGACACCTTCCCGTATTTCCTTGTCATCCTCAACGATCAGAATGTGATTTGTTTCCATAATATATACAATATCTCCTTTTGTGTGATAATTCTACCCATTGGGGTCAGACCCCTCTTAAAAGGGGTCTGACCCCTTGCACAAATTGAGCATCCACCGGCAATTCCGGTATTGCACTTTTTAACACCACCCCATAATTTTTCACTGCCACCGATACTCTGGTAAACGGCAGCGGGATCACGTATTTATCCCATCTGCGTGTCAGGCGGATGCAGGATGAATACGACAGGCTGATCCCTACGAATTCTTCTTCCGCGTGTTCGGATAAGTAAAACGCCAGTTTCTTCGGCTCATATCTTGGTCCCAGCGGGCCGTCCAGAGCCACGGCGATGGAGTGGGTCCTCTCGTAGGAGTCCTGCACGATCTTTTTCAGCACTGCGAATGCGCGGTAGCCATCGGGCACTCTCAGGGCGCTTCCCCCGCATTTCTTTATCATATGCTCTATATAGTTTCCTCTGGCATCTGCGGTCACGATCACATCCACTGGTGTCGTCTTACGCGACAGTTTCTCCAGCACAAGGTTCATGAAGAAGCTGTCTTCGTGCCAGAATCCGAATATCTGGCTGTCGCCGTACGTATTTTCCTCGTGCCATTCGATCTGCACTGTGCGGTCGATCAGCTCCAGATATTTAGTGAACAGCCACTGCAGAATGTTCTGCCTGATCTTCTTCTGACTCATAAGACACCTCCGCTCTTTTTTCGCAGATACATTGATTGTAGAGCAACTCCTCATAGATGGCAAGCTTTGATGCCCGGTAATTTTCGGCAGACAGCCGCGCAGCCTCTCTCATTTCTTCCAGGTTTCCGCAGGCGAGGATCTCCGCCGCGAAGCCTGCCCACTCCTCCTCCGACTCTTCCGTGAGGAAACCGTTCACTCCGTTTTCTATGATATCATCTGTCCCCACTGCCCGCACAGCCACCACCGGCGCGCCTGCTGCCATCGCTTCTGCCAGGACGATCCCCTGGGTTTCCGATGTGGAGGCAAAGAGAAAAAGATCCGCTGCCTCCAGGTAATCCCTGACCTGATCATTTGGGACATTTCCAACAAATGTGACCATATCCCGGATCCCCAGGATCGATGCCCGCACCTTTAACTCTGCCTTCTGGCTGCCGTCCCCGAGGATCAGCACATGGAAATCATCCCCTATCCTATCCCGGAGCCCCGCGATCCCCCTGAGCAGGAAACCGTAATTTTTCTCCCTCTCCAGGCGGGACACTGTGACCAGAAGATGCTTCTTTCCCCGTCCCCACTCCTTCCGGATCCGCATCGCGCGTTCGGGAGTGGTCCGGAAAAAACTCTCCTCCAGCCCTGTCGGGAACACTGCCGACCTGCTTTTCATCCCGTATCCGCGCAGCACCCGCTGCATTCCTGCCGACGGAGCCAGCACCAGGTCGCACTGGTCTGCAAACCATCCGATATAAGATGGGATCACTTTCGTCCGGATCCACTCCACTGCCCGCTTCTTCACCGCAGAACTCTTCCCATCCACCCGGAAAGCAGGGATATAATGAAGATAATCTTCATAGCGGGTATGACAGGTAAAGATGACAGGGATCCCATAACGCTTCCCCAGCTTTACCCCCAGCGGCCCGACAAACATCGGATGGTGCACATGGATACAGTCGAATGTCTCATTCTCAAATACCCTCGTGATCTCCACCGGATATACCGCCGGGTACACCATGCCGTTGTCCATTTTCTTTCTCCGCGCCCGATATCGGACGACATTCTCCAAAGCCGCCTCATCCTCCCTCTGGACAGCATCTCTCTCCTCTTTTGTATCCCCGTAATGAGGGGCAAAAACCGTCACGTCATGTCCGAGCCGAACCAGCTCCTGAGCCTGTCTCTCCACTGAGATCGGCACACCGCCCACAAAAGGCCTGTAATTATTTGTCAGCATTGCGATCCGCATGTCACCCGCCTCCTTTTCCTTCCCGTCTATGCAAAAAATCCGACCGCCGCGTCACCAAAAAAATACCCCGCCCCGACAAAAGCCAGGTTCCAGAGGAATATCCCTCCCAGTGAGCTGAGCGTATATTTTGTAAAGTTCATTTTCACCATCCCTGCGGGAATGGAGATCAGCGTCCTTACCATAGGGAGCAGCTTGCTCACAAATACTCCCGCACAGCCTTTTTCCCGCAAAAACTCCATCTTCTCCTCGATCACAGGCTGATGCTTTGGAAATTTCTTAAAATAAAATCCCAGCACCTTTCCTCCACCGTACCTTCCCAGAAGGTACAGTGCCCAGCTCCCTGTCAGTCCCGCTGCCACGGTCAGCAGCATCACGACCGGAAAGCTGATCTCCCCTCTCGCCGCCCAGAGCCCTGCCAGCGGCATGATCACCCCCGCCGGGAATCCCGGAAGGTTCAGATACTCTAACAGTACGATAAGATAGATAAAAAAAGCTCCATATTGAAGAGAATAGTTGGTAAGCTCTTGGATTGACATAAAAATACAGCCCCCTTTCACTGTTTACAGGATAAACTGTAAATCTTAAGGAGGCTGTTATGAGATTTTAAAGATTTTCTAAAGAAAAAGAGGACGGCTGTTACACGCCCTCCTGATCATTATACTTATTTTCCTGCATTTACTTTATTCATCAGGGCTTCCTGGAGCACTTGAGAAAAATTCACTCCTATTGCGGTTGCTTCCTCATTCAGCCATTCCGGAATAGTCAGCGTCTTTTTTACAGTCTTCTGCCATCATGATAGCGTCCTGAAGATCGTCTCCACAGGTATAGCATCCATCCAGATCTGGAAAGGATACCGAATATCCCCCCTCTTTTTCTGGTAAAAAAATTGCCGGATATACATATTTTGCCATTCTATTGCCCTCCTCTCACAGCATTATTACCGAACGTGTTAACACGTGCTTCAATAGGATTGCACATATTATACACACAAAGATTTCAGGTGATCTTCCGCCCGATCTTAAACCGCCGGATCACCCACACGCAGACAAATGACACGAGCGTGATCCCCGCCGTCAGCGCCGGCACCGCCGCCCATGCGGTCAGATCCGCCGCTTCCATATATTTTTTATAATTGTCAAGAAACAGGATATGGATCAGATAAATCCCGAAGGAACAGCCGCAGAACAGGCTGATCACTTTCTTTGCCCTCTCCCCGAAACGGATATGGGCATTCCCCAGCCGCAGCATGAACAGGAAAAACGTGACCGCCGCCGCAACAACAAAAATACTCTCATAAGTAAGCGCGCCCTCATAGTGCTCTCCCTGCTCCACAGTCACTCCCAGGGTGATCCCGAATGTAGCAGCCGTGCTCAGCAGACAGAGGATCAGCGCCGGCCGCTGTCCCAGAGGCGTATGCCGTCTGTATTTGTACAGATAATATCCTACATACAGATAATAGGCGTAGATCCGGTCGCCGACCAGAGGGATATCATAATACAGTTCCTGCCCCGCGAGCCTTAAAAGATAATTCAGCACCACAGCCGCTGTCGTCACGGCGAGGAACGCCTTCTCCAGCTTCATGCTCATCCCCCTGCACAGCACCTGGAAAAAGGGCAGCGTCAGATAGATCGGGATCATAGCATAAAGATACCACAGATGGGCTTCCGTGGGCTCAGTGAGTATATCCCTTAATTCGTACGGCGTCCCCATATAAAAGCGGTTCCACAGATAATATACGGCACTCCACACTGCAAGCACGATCAGAAACCGCGCCAGCCTGCGCAGATGTTTGCGCAGTGGTTCCTGCCGCCCCAGCAGGAGCGCCCCGGAGATCATGAAAAAGCATGGGACACTGACTCTTGCCGCCGTATCCAGGGCAAGAGAGAATATGTATTCCCCCTGGGTGATCTCTCCGTAAGCCCGGCAGAAATAATTCGTCACATGGATCACGATCACCAGGATAAAGGATATCAGCCGGATCAGCTCCAGATTATAATTTTTCTCCTTCATCCGCGCATCCCCTTCCTTATAATATCACGCCTCTCCGTCTCTTTTCCGTCCGCTCCCGCCCTTTTTCATCAGGCTCGCTTTCATGACCGCCCCTTCGCCGAACCGGGCGTTCAGCTCGTCCATGGCCTTTTTCAGACGTTTATGTTTCTCATCCGGTTCCGGCGGCATCTCGATATCAAAGATCGAAAGCTGTTCCGGCTCCGACTCATCCGCCAGTTTCGACGTCCGTATGCCGAGCAGCCGCACCGGTTCTCCGCTCCACACCTCAAGGAACAGGCTGTACGCAGTATCCTTCAGCAGGTCCGGATCATTGGACGGCTTTTCCAGCTGCATCTGGTGGGAGATCGTCCGAAAGTCATGGTATTTAATCTCCATACTCACCATGCCCGCCTTCTTCCCGGCCTTTTTCAGCCGCCTCCCCACACTCTGCGCCAGCTCCCCAAACACAGCGTAAACCTCTTCCTCTGTCTCCGCATCCGCTCTGAGGGTCGTGGAATTCCCGATCCCCTTTGCCTCTTCCGGCTCCGCCTGGACCACATCCCGTCCTCTGCCGTTCGCGAACTCCCAGAGCATCTTCCCATGGCTCTTCAGATGGAGGGCGATCAGCTCCGGGTCTGCCTGCGCCAGATCCCCGATCGTATTGATCTCCAGCTTTTTCAGCGTCTCCACACTGGACCGCCCCGCCATGTACAGCTCTCCGATGGGCAGCGGCCACATCTTCTCCCGGATCTCCTCGGGAAAAAGGGTATGGATCCGGTCCGGCTTCCGGAAATCCGAAGCCATCTTCGCAAGGAGTTTATTCGTGGAGATCCCGATATTTACGGTGAATCCGAATCTCTCTTTTATGCCGTCCTTGATCTCCAGCGCCCCGTCCACGGGAGAATGGTACCGGTCCGCGATGGATGTAAAATCCATATAGCACTCATCCACGCTGACCTGTTCGATCTCTTTCGTAAATGTCCGGAGATATTCCATCAGGAGCCTGCTCTTCTCCCGGTACATCTTATGGTCCGGGGGATACATCACAAGATTCGGGCACTTACGAAAGGCATTCGCAACAGGTTCCCCCGTGCGGATGCCATACTGTTTTGCCGCAGGGGATTTGGCGAGCACCACGCCGTGGCGGGACTTCTGGTCCCCGCCGATGATGGCCGGTATCTCGCGCAGATCCACTGCGGAGCCGTTCTTTAACTGTTCCACTGCTGTCCAGCTCAGATAAGCTGAATTCACATCAATATGAAAGATAATGGGTGTCATCCGGCACATCCGTCCTTTCACACTGCCGCTTACTCCGCGGAAACGATCCGCCCCTTTACGTCAGCGGCCAGCTTCCCGTCCTTCACGTCAATGAGGATCGTGTCCTCCCTGCCCACATTTCCTGCGAGGATCAGCCTTGCGGCAAGTGTCTCCACATTCTTCTGCAGATATCTCTTCAGCGGCCTCGCCCCGTACATCGGGTCATACCCGCCGTCCACGACGAAATCTTTCGCCGCGTCCGTGAGCTCGATCCTCAGTTCCTTCTCCTCAAGCCGCCGGTTCACATCCGCGATCAACAAGTCTATGATGGCACGGATATTCTGTTTCGTCAATGGCTTAAACATAATGATCTCATCCAGACGGTTCAAAAACTCGGGCCGGAAATGTGCTTTCAGATCATTCATGGTCAGTTCCTGACATTTCTCATCGATCGATCCGTCGTCGCGGATGCCTTCCAGCAGGTAATTTGCCCCGATATTGGAAGTCATGATCAGGATCGTATTCTTAAAGTCCACAGTACGTCCCTGTGAATCCGTAATCCGCCCGTCGTCCAGCACCTGGAGCAGCACATTGAACACATCCGGGTGCGCTTTCTCGATCTCATCGAACAGCACGACAGAATACGGTTTCCTGCGGACTGCCTCAGTGAGCTGTCCGCCCTCGTCATATCCCACATATCCCGGAGGCGCTCCGATCAGCCTGGACACGGAGTATTTCTCCATATACTCACTCATATCGATACGGACCATGTTGTTCTCATCGTCAAACAGGCTCTGGGCAAGCGCCTTCGCAAGCTCCGTCTTACCGACACCGGTAGGTCCGAGGAACAGGAAGGAGCCGATGGGTTTGCTGGGATCTTTGATCCCTGCCTTTGAGCGGATGATCGCCTCGGTCACGAGCTCCACGCCTTCATCCTGCCCGACCACTCTCTTGTGCAGTTCATCCGCAAGATGGAGCGTCTTGTTCCTCTCGCTCTCATTCAATTTCGCCACCGGGATTCCTGTCCAGCGGGAAACGATACGGGCGATCTCCTCGTCTGTCACAGCTTCATGGACAAGGGACAGGTCTTTTGCCTTTACCTTCTCTTCCTCTTCTTCCAGCTGCTTCTGCAGCTGAGGCAGCCTGCCGTACTGAAGCTCCGCCGCCTTATTCAGGTCGTATTCCCTCTGCGCCTTCTGGATGTCCTTGTTGACCTGCTCGATCTCCTCACGGATCTTCTGGACGCGTTCCACAGATTTTTTCTCGTTTTCCCACTGTACTTTCTTATTGGCATACTGTTCTTTCAAGCCCGCAAGTTCTTCCTGGAGATGTTCCAGCCTCTCACGGCTTAAGCGGTCATCTTCTTTCTTTAATGCCTCTTCCTCGATCTCCAGCTGCATCACACGCCTTCTCAGCTCATCCAGCTCTGTGGGCATGGAATCCAGCTCTGTCTTGATCAGGGCGCACGCCTCATCCACCAGGTCGATCGCCTTGTCCGGAAGGAAACGGTCAGAGATATATCTGTGTGACAGCGTGGCAGCAGCCACAAGCGCGCTGTCCGTGATCTTCACGCCGTGGAAGACTTCGTAGCGCTCCTTTAATCCTCTCAGGATAGAGATCGCGTCCTCCACCGTCGGCTCATCCACCATGACCGGCTGGAAACGCCGTTCCAGAGCGGCATCCTTCTCGATATACTGGCGGTACTCGTCAAGGGTGGTCGCACCGATACAGTGCAGCTCGCCTCGTGCAAGCATGGGCTTGAGCATATTGCCCGCGTCCATGGCTCCGTCCGTCTTGCCTGCGCCCACGATCGTGTGCAGCTCATCGATGAACAGGATGATCCTGCCCTCGCTGTTCTTCACTTCCTCCAGGACCGCTTTCAGACGTTCCTCGAACTCGCCCCGGTATTTCGCGCCGGCCACGAGTGCTCCCATATCCAGGGAGAAGATCGTTTTCTCTTTCAGCCCCTCCGGCACATCGCCGCTGACGATCCTCTGCGCCAGTCCCTCCACGACCGCGGTCTTTCCTACGCCTGGCTCTCCGATGAGGACCGGGTTGTTCTTCGTCTTACGGGAGAGGATGCGGATCACATTGCGGATTTCCTCGTCGCGTCCGATGACAGGATCGAGCTTCTGCTCTCTCGCCCGCTCTACCAGGTCCTGCCCGTACTTGTTCAGCGTGTCATAGGTGGCTTCCGGATTGTCGCTGGTGACTCTCTGATTACCCCGGACAGTGGACAGCGCCTGCAGGAATCCCTCGCGGCTGATGCCGAACTCCCGGAAGATCTGCTTCATGTCGCGGCTTGCATATTTTAACAATGCAAGGAAAAGATGCTCGACAGAGACATACTCGTCTCCCATCTGCTTTGCCTCGTCCTCCGCATGGATCAGGACATTGTTCAGATCCTGGCCCACGTACGGCTTTCCGCCCTGTACCTTCGGGCGTTTTCCGATTGCCTGCTCCACTCTGTCGATAAAGAGCCTGCCATGTATGCTCATCTTTTCAAGAAGCTTTAAGATCAGACTGTCGTCCTGCGTCAGCAGCGCGTAGAGCAGATGCTCCTGCGCCAGCTCCTGATTGCCGTTATCCGCGGCGGTCTTCTCACAGTTCTGGACTGCCTGAAGAGAATTTTGCGTAAATTTATTGATATTCATGGTCATCCCTCCTTGCTAACCACTACT
>DWUV01000235.1 GCA_019120595.1 Candidatus Mediterraneibacter tabaqchaliae
GCATCCATCACTTCTTCGCTGTATCCGTGGTTCGCGATCACAACGATCAATTCATATTTCGTGTTCTTCATCACATTCTCCTCTTCTCTCTCATACGTCTGTCCGTCCAGAAGAAACCGGAACACCTTCCCTCCGCCGATGCTGGACACGGGGACAAGGAACGCGATCCCTGTGCCGGGAACATCGATCCGCAGGCTGTCCTCCATGTCCCGCTTCACGTCTTTCCATGTCTCTTCCGTTATAACTGCCATCATAACCGCCTTCTCCGTCATTTCCAGGCCCAGGCAGTCCAGGATCTCACTGGTCGCGGTCCCTTTTGCGAGAGTACACAGCACCGCGGAAAGCCCGTTATGTTCATAACACGACAGGAGCCTGCGCCCCATGGTGCGTTTTGTAACCGTCATCAGCAAATATATCTCACTCATACCATACCTCTTTAAAGTTCTATAATCTCATCATCCGAAAGCGGGGCAAATACTGCCTCTTTTGTCTCTGCACCGGCATTCTCCGCCTGCTTTGAACGGAACTGATAGACAAGCCCCAGGATCTGTATCGTAATCAGCGGCGTCATGGCGACCATTGCCACCACGCCGAAGGCATCCGTAACGATATCTCCACCGGTGCTCACACACGCTCCTATGGCAAACGGGAGCAGGAAGGTCGCCGTCATCGGACCGGACGCCACGCCGCCCGAGTCAAACGCGATCGCGGTAAATATCTTCGGCACGAAAAACGAAAGGATCAGCGCCGCCGCGTACCCCGGTATCACAAACCAGAAGATGGAAATCCCGGTCAGCACCCGGATCATTGCCAGCCCGAGGGACACCGCGACTCCGATAGAAAGGCTCAGCCCCATGGCCCCGGCGCTGATGGCCCCGGATGTGATATCCTCCACCTGATGCGTCAGCACAAACACCGCTGGCTCCGCGCGGACAATGAAATACCCGATGACCATGCCCACAGGAACGATCACCCAGCGGTACGGATTGTCCGCCAGCACCTGCCCGAGATAGCTCCCCGCCGGCATAAACCCGGCGTTCACCCCGGTGAGGAAAAGGACCAGCCCCGCATAAGTGTACGCCATTCCCACCGCGGTCCTGACCAGCGCTCTTCTCTGCATCCTTCGGAAGATGATCTGGAAGAGGATAAAAAATACAATGATCGGCAGAAGAGACACTGCCATCTCCTTCATGTATTCCGGGAATTCATGCGCGAACAGTTTCCAGAGCTTAACAGAATCCGTGACCTGGGGGATCTGATCCGGCACATACTGCGCGCTTTCCGGACGGTAGATCAGGCTGAGCACGAGCACGGACAGGATCGGTCCCACTGAGGACAGCGCCACAAGCCCGAAGCTGTCGTCCTCCGCCCTCTCATCGCTTCGGATCGCTGAGATACCGATGCCCAGCGACATGATAAACGGCACCGTCATCGGCCCGGTCGTCACTCCGCCCGCGTCAAACGCCACTGCGATAAAATCCCCCGGCGCAAGCAGCGCAAGTCCGAATACAAACACATACAGCACGATCAGCATGTATGCCAGCGTAATGTTGAAAAGCATCCTGAGGAGCGCCGCCACGAGAAACAGCCCCACGCCAAATGCCACCGAGAGGACCAGGACCATATTCGGCACTGCCGGGACCTGCTCCGCCAGCACCTGGAGATCCGGCTCGGATATCGTAACGATAAATCCCAGGATAAAACTGAGGAGGACCATAACTCCCAGTTTTTTCGTCTGTGTCATACATGTCCCTACGTTCTCTCCGATGGGGGTCATGGACATATCCACGCCCAGAGTGAAGAACATCATCCCCACTGTCAGCATCACAGCCCCAAGGAGGAACGCGAGCAGGATGCCCGGTTCCACAGGCGCGACCGTAAAGCACAATACGAGCACGATCGCAATGATCGGCAGCACTGCCTTTAATGTCTCATTGAGTTTCTCCTGTAATTTTTCCTGTAATCTTTCTTTGATCCTTATTGTCTTTAAATTCACCCATTCCCTGCCTTTCCCTGTCTGATACATTTACACGCCGCCGGATTTCCCCTGCGCCGCTCAGTTTCCGCTCCCTTCCGCCGGCCCTTCCAGCATTTTCAGGAACGCTTCCTCTGATAGGATCGGAATCCCGAGTTCTCTCGCCTTTCTGTTTTTAGAAGAGGCAGAGTTGACATCATTGTTAATAAGATAATTCGTCTTTGATGTTACGCTTCCCGTCACTTTTCCCCCTCTCTTTTCGATCTCTTCCTTCACCTCGGCCCGGTTTGCAAAATGCTCCACGCTCCCTGTGATCACAAAGTTTACCCCGGCAAACTTCTGACTGTCCGCCGTCTCTTCTTCCTCAGGGATATGGACTTCCGCCAGGAGACGCCGGAAGACATCCCGGTGTTCCTCATCCGCGAAATAATCCACATAAGCCTTTGCGATCACATCTCCCACGCCGGGGATCTCATCCAGTTCCTCCGCCGTCGCGTTCATGACCCGCTCCGGGTCATTTCCAAGCGCCCGGCAGATCACCTTTGCATTCGCGATCCCGATATTCGGGATGCCGAGGCTGTATACGAGCCGCGGGAGCGTTGTCGTACGCGCGTTGTCCACGCTGTTTTGGAGATTCTCATAGGACTTTTCCCCGAATCCGTCCATATTTTTGATCTCCTCTGCATATCTGTCCAGATGGAAAAGATCCGTCAGGTCCTTTACATACCCGTTCGCGATAAATTTCTCCAGCGTCGCCTCTGAGAGTCCCTCGATATTCATGGCGTCCCTGCTCACAAAGAGGGTAAATGATTTGACATGCTTTGCCTGGCATCCGGGATTCGTACAGTACAGTGTCTTTGTCTCGTTATCCATGGCGATCCTCGTCGCCCCGCCGCATACAGGACAGGTCTCGGGGATATCCTTCACCCCGCTCCTGGTCAGGTTCTCCGCGATCTGCGGGATGATCATATTCGCCTTATATACGGTGATCCGGTCTCCCACGCCCAGCTCCAGCTCTTCCATGATACTGATATTGTGGACGCTGGCCCGGCTCACAGTCGTCCCCTCCAGCTCCACAGGCTCAAAGACAGCCACCGGATTGATCAGCCCGGTCCTGGACGGGCTCCATTCGATCTCTTTGAGCGTTGTCTCCCGGATCTCATCCGCCCACTTAAAGGCAAAGGAGTCCCTGGGGAACTTCGCCGTGGCCCCGAGGGACTGGCCGTAGGCAATGTCGTCATACACCAGCACCAGCCCGTCAGACGGCAGCTCATTGGTCTCGATATGGTGCGCGAACCACTCTACCTCCTCGTCGATCGTCCCGGCTGTGACCAGATGGTTCTCCACTACGTCAAATCCCTGCTCCTCCAGCCACTGCATCTGGTACTGCCTGGAATTCCTGAAATCCACGCCGTCCGCGCTCACGAGGGTAAAGGCATAGAATCTCACCCTCCGCTTTGCCGTAATCTCGTTATTCAGCTGGCGCACAGAGCCGCTGCACAGGTTCCTCGGATTCTTGTACTTTGCATCCGCGTCCCCGATCTCCTCGTTGATCTTCTCAAAGTCTTTATACGAGATGACCGCTTCCCCCCTCAGGACAAGTTCGCCCTGATAGGGGATATGAAGGGGCAGGTTCCGGAAGACTCTCGCATTGTTTGTAACGACTTCTCCCACCTCGCCGTTTCCGCGGGTGACTGCCTTTGCGAGCGTACCGTTCCTGTACGTCAGGACGATGGTCAGCCCGTCCAGCTTCCAGGAGATGACCGCCTTCTGGTCCCCCAGGAACTCTCTCAGCCTGCTTACTTCTTTCGTCTTGTCCAGAGAGAGCATGGGACTTTCATGTCTCTCCTTCGGCAGCTCGCTCAGCACCTCATATCCTACATTCACCGTAGGGCTTGACGCGAGCGTTGTGTTGAGCTCCTTTTCCAGCCCCAGGAGCTCGTCGTAGAGCTGGTCATACTCGTAATTGCTCATGATCTCCGTGTCTTCCTGCTCGTACGCACGGCGCGCCCGGTTCAGAAGTTCCACCAGTTCGCGCATCCGCTCCATCCGATCTGTCTGTTTTCGATTCCCCTGTCTCTCTGTCATATCTATTCTCCCTGTCTTTTCCGTAACTACTGTTTTTCCGACACTGCTGTTTTTTCGACACTGCTGTTTTTTCGCCGCCGATATTTTTCCGCCACTGCTGTTTTTCCGCCGCTGTTTTCCATCACGCCCTCCCGGCCCCGGGCTCTGAGGGCGAATCTTTTAATCCTTCATAAAGCTCGTTCAGCTCCGCATCTGTCAGCTTCCTGTACTGTCCGTCTCTCAGGCTCCCCAGCCGGATATTCATGATGCGCACGCGCACCAGATCCCGGACCTCGTACCCCAGCGCCTCGCACATGCGCCGGATCTGACGGTTCAGCCCCTGGGTCAGTATGATAGAAAATGTATATTTCCCGATCTTCTCCACCCTGCACGGGCGCGTCACTGTATCCAGTATGGGGACACCTTCTGACATCTGCCTCACGAAATCCTCTGTGACCTC
>DWUV01000236.1 GCA_019120595.1 Candidatus Mediterraneibacter tabaqchaliae
TGCGTCCTCCACAGCGCTCAGGCCGCAGCATCCGCCGTTTTCCTCCACAGAACAGGCATCCTCTTCCTGCCAGATCTGCATAGTCACGCCGATCACATCATACCCCTGCTCTTTCAGGAGATATGCCGCCACCGAAGAATCCACGCCCCCGGACATCCCGACGACTACTCTGCTCATCAGTATTCCTCTTCTTCCTCTTCCTCACCTTCATGGATATCTGACTTCGGCTTCTCAAGCCCTTCGATCTTGATCCCGTTCTTCTCCGCGTAATCCCAGAGAGCCGCGTGGATCGCCTCCTCCGCGAGAAGGGAACAGTGTACTTTCACCGGCGGGAGCCCGTCCAGCGCTTCCATGACCGCCTTGTTCGTCACCTGCATCGCCTCCTGGATATTCTTTCCTTTGACAAGCTCTGTCGCCATGCTGCTGGTCGCCACTGCCGCGCCGCAGCCGAAGGTCTTGAACTTCACATCGCGGATGATCTGGTTCTCATCGATATCGAGATAGATCCTCATGATGTCGCCGCACTTTGCATTTCCGACTGTGCCCACACCGCTGGCGTTTTCGATTTCTCCCACGTTTCTCGGATGCTGGAAATGATCCATTACTTTTTCTGTATACATTATATATTTCCTCCTGGTCTGTATCTGTTTTTTTCACACTATGCCTGCTTTAATTTTCTTTCTTCGCCTGTCTGCGCACGAAATCCTCGTACAGCGGAGACATGTCCCTCAGCCGGGCTGCGATCTCCTTTAAGGAATCTGCCACATAGTCCAGTTCTTCCTCTGTTGTATCCGCCCCGAGCGTCATCCTCAGCGATCCGTGCGCGATCTCATGGGGCAGCCCGATCGCCAGCAGCACATGGGACGGATCCAGGGATCCGGATGTGCACGCCGAGCCGCTGGATGCGCAGATGCCTTTCATGTCCAGCATGATGAGGAGCGACTCCCCTTCAATAAACTGAAAACTGAAATTCACATTGTTCGGGAGCCTCTTCACGCGGTCTCCGTTGAGCCTGCAGTAAGGGATCTCCGCCTCGATCCGGCTGATCAGGTGGTCCCTGAGCCGGGATTCTTTCTCCGCGCGCTCCTGCATGGACGCTGCCGCCAGCTCCACTGCCTTCCCAAGTCCCACGATGCCCGGCACATTTTCCGTGCCCGCCCGGCGCTTCCTCTCCTGTGCGCCGCCGTGGATAAAGGAGCGGATCTTTACCCCTTTTCTGATATAGAGGAATCCGATCCCCTTCGGCCCGTTCAATTTATGCCCGCTGGCGCTGAGCATGTCAATATTGCACTCATCCACATTAATGGGGATCTGCGCGAACGCCTGCACCGCGTCTGTGTGGAACAATACGCCGTGCTCTTTTGCGATCTTCCCGATCTCTGCGATCGGCTCCACTGTACCGATCTCATTATTCGCGAACATTACCGAAATCAGGATCGTATCCGGCCGGATCGCACTCTCCACTGCCTTCGGATCCACGAGCCCGTTCTCGTCCACGTCAAGATATGTCACCTCATATCCGCGCTTCTGGAGATATTCACACGTATGCAGGATCGCATGGTGCTCGATCTTTGTAGTAATAATATGCTTTCCCTTTGCCGCATAAGCCTCAGCCGTGGCTGTCAGCGCCCAGTTATCCGACTCTGTGCCCCCTGCGGTAAAATAAATCTCATTCGCTTTCGCCCCGAGGACTCCCGCGATGATCTCCCTCTGCCTTGCGATCACCTCTTTATTTGCCGCGGCAAATCCATACACACTGGACGGATTCCCGTAATGTTCCGTAAAATACGGCAGCATCGCCTCCACAACTTCCGGCGATGTCTTCGTCGTTGCCGCATTGTCCAGATAAATCAGTTTTTCCATCTCTGCCTCCTTAACTTGCTTTTTTCTTTAAATAGTATCCAGCCTTCCTGCCCGGATGTATCCGCCTAATTCTTACATCCTGCCCGTTCCGGTCCGGTACACTGCTTTTTTCTGCTTTCCTCAACAAGCTGGTCCAGCCTGATCTCGTCAACGGTCCGGCTGATGCTGTCATTGATCCTCTGCCAGACATATTTTGTCACACAGTGATCCGACGCCTTACATTCCCCGTCCGGCTCCAGCCCGGCGCATTCCACAGGCTCCAGGCTGCCTTCCAGCGCCCGCAGTACATCTCCCACGGAGATCTCCGCCATATCCTTTGCCAGCACATATCCGCCGCCTGCGCCTCTGACACTCCTGACCAGACCTGCTTTTTTCAGCATGGACATCAGCTGTTCCAGATACCGTTCTGACAGGTCCTGGCGTGCTGAGATACTGGTAATAGAGACAGGAGCCTCGGCGCTGTACTGCGCAAGATCGATCAGGGCCCGCAGCCCGTATCTTCCCTTTGTAGACAGCTTCACTTTCCCACCTTCTCTGATCTAATGATTATCTCCTAGTAATTTACTAGGATTTGCTTTTGTAGGATATCACTCCCGCCATGTTCTGTCAAGCCGTGATCTGACATATGCTGTAAAAAGTATGCCATAAGAGGTAATCCAAATGTTTACGAAACATACCTTGCTCCAGGGTGCCGCGATCCTTACAGCCGCAGGGCTGGCATCAAGGCTCATGGGATTTTTCTTCCGCATCTTCCTCAGCCATGCCTTCGGGGAGGAAAGCGTGGGGCTCTACCAGCTTATCTTCCCCGTCTATGCGCTCTGCCTCTCTGTGAGCACCGCAGGGCTGCAGACCGCAGTCTCCCGCATGACAGCGGAGAGAGTTTCACAGGGGCAGAAAGAGGCGGCAGGAAACGTACTCCGCATCGCCCTCTGCCTGACTCTGATCCTGTCTTTGGCTGAAGTCCTGCTGATCCAGCAAAATGCCGCCCGCATCGCAGAAACATTCCTCGGCGATCCCCGGTGTGCCGGACTGCTGGTCATCATCTCCTACGCCCTGCCGTGCGCCGCTGTCCACAGCTGCATCTGCGGCTACAGCTTCGGCATGCAGCGCACAGAGGTCCCCGCGGCAAGCCAGCTCATCGAGCAGACTGCCCGTATCCTGTTCGTGGTCCTCCTGTTTCTGTTTATAAAAGATACCGGGCATGTGCCGTCGATCAAGCTTGCCGCGGCAGGAATCGCAGCCGGAGAGTTTACCTCCGCCGTGTTTTCTTCAAAAATGCTCTCAGCCGGCAGGCCTTTCGGAAAGCTCCCCTCCCTCTCAGCGATATCCGGGGATACGCGCGAGCTGCTCTCGCTGTCCGTACCCCTGACTGCAAACCGCGCGGCGGTCACTCTTCTCCAGAGTGTGGAAGCAGCCTCCATCCCCGCCTGCCTCAGGCTCTACGGCTTAGACGGGAGCGCCGCATTAAGTACATACGGCGTCCTGACCGGCATGGCCCTCCCCTGCATCCTTTTCCCCTCCGCCATTACAAACTCTGTGGGAACCGTGCTCCTTCCCGCCGTCAGCTCAGCCCAGGCGGCCGGGGATCGCTCCGCCATGATCAGGATGTTAAAGAAAGCAGCAGGGAGCTGCCTTCTCCTCGGGCTCTCCTGCTGCCTTTTCTTCCTTATTTTCGGGAACCTGCTCGGCACTGTCCTTTTCCACAGCAGCACAGCCGGTAAGTTCATCCTCACGCTCGCCTGGATCTGCCCGTTCCTGTATACGAACACTGCTCTGATGAGCGCTATCAACGGTCTCGGGAAAACACTCTTTACATTCCTGATCAATGTGACAGGACTGCTGGTCCGCATCAGCGGAGTCTTTCTCGCGATCCCCAGATTCGGGATCCGGGGCTACTTATGGGGGCTTCTCGCCAGCCAGTTTGTCGTCACCGGGCTCGCGGCCGCCGTATTGCTGGCTGCCGCCCGCCCTTCCAGGCCCCGGCATTCTTCCTGATCCCGTGTATAGTTAAGATCCCGCATATATAGTTAAGTTGCCACATATAGTTAAGATCCCGTATATACGAAAACTCCGTGCTGCGGACCGGTCACAGCACGGAGAGGAACGCCTTTACGATTATCGGATTTATGTAGATTTCCAACAGGATCCCAACTGACATCGCGAGGGATACAAAGATCGTTTTCTGACGGTTCCAACGAGTCTGCGGAGCCGTATAACAGTACCACAAAAGAACTACATACGCCGGGATATAGAGCAGGAACTGGGGAAACAATCCCACAAGACACAGGAGACTGCCCTTGATCCCCAGGTTCAGCACTGCCGCAGAGATCAGGATCCCTGCGGAAATGCCCGTCCACACAAGAAATAAGACAGCAGATGCTTTCCCTGCTTTTGTAAGGGAGAGCCCCGCAAGAGCGAGGAACGGCACCGCCCGAAGCCGCAGAAGATACCAGATATATTCCCTTGCGTCAATACTTACCGA
This sequence comes from Candidatus Mediterraneibacter tabaqchaliae, assembly GCA_019120595.1. Classification (GTDB taxonomy): domain Bacteria; phylum Bacillota; class Clostridia; order Lachnospirales; family Lachnospiraceae; genus Mediterraneibacter; species Mediterraneibacter tabaqchaliae. The sequence continues at coordinate 4,346 of DWUV01000236.1, forward strand.
CTGGAACTGATTCAAAAAAAAGTCGCTGAATATCCCCGGTTCAGCCATATATTGCCGGGCAATAAAATTCACATAAACAATGCCGAGCAAAAACCCCGGCATGAAAAAAACAAGGAACTGCTTTCTCGAATGAAATATCTTCATGGCGCCTCCTGGTCCGTCCTGGAACATTCCGCCGGCGGAGCAGGACCTGCGCCCATGTCCCGCCGGATATTTCATTATATGCCGGGGTAATTCTTTTATACATGATATTTCACAGCGTATGCCATAAGAGACGCAACCGTCTTCGCGTCTTCGATCTCTCCTGTCAGGATCTTCTCCTTGAGTTCATCGATGGTATAAGCCTTCAGGTCAATAAACTCGTCCTCGTCCAGATGCTGCTTTGAAGGGATCAGATCCTTCGCCACATAGACTTCGATCCTCTCATTGCAGAAAGCCACCGTAGTACGGAGAGTGATCAGCCACTCCAGGTTTTCGCTCCTGTACCCGGTCTCCTCCTCCAGCTCACGGGACGCGCACTCCCTGCCAGGTTCATCCTCCGCATCCAAGGCGCCCGCCGGAATCTCCAGCGTGTAGCGGTCCAGCGCGTTGCGGTACTGCCTCACCATCAGGATCTTCCCCTCTTTTGTCACAGGCACTACGGCCGCGGCTCCCTTGTGTTTGATAAAATCCCAGATCACTGTGTGATCCCCATTGATCTCCATCGTATCCTGATAAAAGTCAATGATCTTCCCCTTAAACTTCAATTCCCTTTTCAGACGTTTGATCTGCTCGCTCATCCTCTTCTTCTCCTTCTCTTATTTTGATCATGACAGGGAAAACCGCTTCCCCCGTCTGCCGCGATACCGCGGGCAGCTCATGCAGACATGCCAGCTGCCTGCCAGGCGTATCGTACAAAAAAGAAAGCCCCCGTCTTGCGACAAGGGCTGACCTTTTCATCTGTTGTTATGATTCTCTGCTATTTCGCGTAATCTGTCGCCCGTGACTCACGGATTACATTTACTTTGATCTGCCCCGGATACTCAAGCTCGAATTCGATCTGCTTAGCGATATCCCTGGCCAGAAGCACCATATCATCATCAGATACCTGCTCTGGAACTACCATAACACGGATCTCTCTGCCTGCCTGGATGGCAAAAGATTTATCCACACCTTTAAACTGGTTGGTAATCTCTTCTAACTGTTTCAATCTGTTGGTATATGTTTCGATGGTCTCGCGTCTTGCGCCCGGACGGGCCGCTGAGATCGTATCAGCAGCCTGCACTACGCACGCGATCAGAGTCTGCGGTTCCACATCACCGTGATGTGCTTCCACAGCATTAATGACAGTTGCGGACTCCTTGTATTTCCTGCAGAGATCCACACCTATCTGGATATGTGACCCTTCTACATCATGGTCGATCGATTTTCCTATATCATGCAAAAGTCCGGCGCGTTTTGCCATTCTTACATCAATACCGATCTCTCCTGCCAGAAGTCCGGCGAGCTGCGCGACCTCGATAGAATGCTTCAGGGCATTCTGCCCATAGCTCGTCCTAAACTTCATGCGTCCGAGAAGCCGGATCAGCTCCGGATGGATACCCGGCACGCCCACTTCAAGGGCAGCCGCCTCTCCTTCTTCCCTGATCATGGTATCGACTTCTTTCTGCGCCTTCTCTACCATTTCCTCAATTCTCGCCGGATGGATACGTCCATCTACGATCAGCCTCTCGAGGGCGATCCTTGCCACCTCACGGCGTATCGGGTCAAATCCGGATAAGACAACCGCCTCCGGCGTATCGTCAATGATCAGTTCTACGCCTGTGAGTGTCTCCAGCGTCCGGATATTCCTTCCCTCACGTCCGATGATGCGGCCTTTCATCTCGTCGCTCGGAAGCTGTACGACGGAAATCGTCGTTTCTGCGACATGGTCTGCGGCACATCTCTGGATTGCGTTGACTACATACTCTTTTGCCTTCTTGTCAGCTTCCTCTTTTGCCTGAGCTTCCAGCTCTCTGACCATCTTCGCAGTGTCATGCTTAACACCTTC
>DWUV01000026.1 GCA_019120595.1 Candidatus Mediterraneibacter tabaqchaliae
TCCGGCGGATGCCTGAGGCGGAGCCGAATCTTCCGCCGGACAATTGCTTTTAGCCATGTTTTCTCCCTTTTACGTCTTTCCCAGATTACGGAGCCGGAACCTGAGCCATATCCCCGTCCGCCGCGAAAACGACCTGCATCAAACCGACGGTTTTCGGACGTTTCACCAATCGTCCGACTCCCCCGCAAATACAGATTTATATCCCTGCATCCACTGCCGCTCTTTCGACCGCGAGTCCCCGGGTGTATTTTTCCATAAATTTCTCATATCCCGCCACATCTTCTGCCACGGGATCTATTCCTGTGCCTTTGGCATTGTGGAAGACTTTCTCTGCGAGATAATCTGTCAGGCTCTCTCCATCTTCTCTGTGAACAAGGTAATCCGCCAGAAGGGCGATGCCCCACGCGCCGCCTTCCCCGGCAGTCTCCATGACATATACCGGTGTGTTGATCGCTCCGGCGAGGATCCGCTGTCCTACGCCTTTTGTCCTGAACAATCCCCCATGCCCCATGATGCGGTCCAGGGTGACGTTTTCCTTTTTGAGGAGGATGTCCATACCGGTTTTGAGCGCTCCCAGGGAAGTATACAGATGGACTCTCATAAAGTTTGCCAGGTTGAACCGGCTCTCAGGAGAACGGACGAACAGAGGCCGCCCTTCGTCAAATCCTGTGATATGTTCACCGGAAAAATAGTTATATGCGAGCAGACCGCCGCAGTCAGGATCCCCTTCCAGCGCTTTATTGTACAGGGTGCCAAAGAGCCGATCCATATCCACATCCATGCCGAAAGCTTCTGCGAATTCTTTGAACAGGCCGACCCAGGCATTCAGGTCAGAGGTGCAGTTGTTGCAGTGTACCATTGCAACAAGGTCCCCTGCCGGGGTGGTGACAAGGTCGATCTCCTCATACGGCCTTGAGAGATCTTTTTCCAGGACTGCCATGGCAAACACGCTCGTCCCGGCGGAGACATTTCCCGTCCTTACCGCCACACTGTTTGTCGCTGTCATCCCGGTCCCTGCATCCCCTTCCGGAGGGCACATGGGGATCCCCGGCGTGAGGCTCCCTGACGGATCCAGGAGCTTCGCTCCTTCATCGGTGAGGCAGCCCGCGTCCTGCCCCGCGACCAGTACTTTTGGGAGCAGCTCGCGGATCTTCCACGGGAAACTATGGTCAGCGACAAGGGCATCAAACTGATCCAGCATCACACTGTCATAATCCCTGGCAGCAATATTCATAGGGAACATCCCGGCAGCGTCCCCGCTTCCGAGCACCTTCCGCCCGGTCAGCTTCCAGTGGATGTACCCTGAGAGCGTTGTGATAAAGCGGACATCCTTTACATGCTCCTCTCCGTTTAATACCGCCTGGTACAGATGGGCAATGCTCCAGCGCTGAGGGATATGGTACGAAAACAGCTCTGAGAGCTTTTCCGAGGCCTCTCCTGTGATCGTATTGCGCCATGTGCGGAACGGCACAAGGAGCTCTCCGTTTTTATCGAAGGCCAAATACCCGTGCATCATTGCGCTGATGCCGGCAGCCGCCAGACTGGTCAGCCTGACATCATACTTTTCCTGTACGTCTTTCACCAGATCTCTGTAACATCCCCGGAGCCCTTTCCACACCTCGTCCATATCATAGGTCCAGATATGGTCCACATACCGGTTTTCCCAGTCATAGCTCCCCGATGCAATGGGGGACTTGTCCTCATCGATCAGGACTGCCTTGATCCTCGTAGAACCCAGCTCGATCCCGAGCACCGTTTTTCCCGCCTTGATCCTCTCTCTGATCTCTTCTCTTTTTCCCATCCTGCGCGCCTCCTTTTTCTTTTCCGCCCTCTGATCTGCCTTTATATGTCCTGTTTTTTATACAGCTTCCTTACGACTTATTTCTTCTATATGGCTTATTTATGCGTAATGCCGCGCGCAGGCCGGAAATCCGTCTGAAAATCCGTGTCCGCGGTGCGGCATTATTTCAATGATCTCAGCTTACAGCATGCTCTTCCTGAGTTCTTCTCCGCTCTTTGCGCTTAAATACGCCGGAGCGATGTCAAAGACTGTCCTGCATCCGGAGACGCCTTCCTGAGACAGTCTGTATGCCGCGCGGGCATATGCCACGAGCACAGAAGAGGTAAATTCCGGGTTGGAATCCAGCTTTAAGCTGTACTCGATGAGATGGCTGTTTTCGCCGTCCCAGCCGGTCTTTCCGCTCCGTAAAACGAATCCCCCGTGCGGGATCCCGCTGTGGTCTCTCTTTAATTCTTCCTCGCTGATGAAATGTACGGTTGTATCATAATCAGAGAAATAGTTGGGCATTGTCTTGATCTCTTCCTCAACCTTTGCCACATCCGCGCCTTCCTCAAGCACGACAAAGCACTCGCGGGTATGTTTCTCTCTTGTCGTCAGTTCCGGGTTCTCTCCGTTTCTTACAGCTTCCAGCGCCGCTTCCACAGGGATCGTGTACTGCTTCGCATCCTTTACGCCCTCGACTCTGCGCACTGCGTCTGAATGCCCCTGGCTTACGCCCTTCCCCCAGAATGTGTAATCCTTTCCTTCCGGAAGGATGGCGTTCGCATACAGGCGGTTCAGGGAGAACATGCCCGGATCCCAGCCCACGGAGATGATACCGACTTTCTTTCCTTCCTTTGCCGCTGCATCCACGTTTGCGTAGTGCTCCGGGATCCTTGCGTGTGTGTCAAAGCTGTCGATCACATTGAACATACGCGCGAACTCCGGCGTCTGTACCGGAAGGTCTGTGGCACTGCCGCCGCACAGGATCATAACATCGATCTTCTCTTTCCAGTCTGCCGCGTCCGCGATCCGGCACACCGGCGCATCCTCTGTCAGGATCTTTACATCCGCGGGATCCCTGCGGGTAAACACTGCCGCAAGCTCCATATCCGGATTCTGCTTTATCGCGCATTCCACGCCTCTTCCAAGATTTCCGTAACCTAAGATTCCAATACGAATACTCATTTTTATCTGCTCCTTTGCTGTTTTGTATCAGGGGAGCCTGATCGGCTCCTTTGTTATTATACAGGCATAAAGGTCAGTTTTCAACGGATCATTCCCATTTTCACCCTGACGCCCGAAATTCCTGTGATCCCGTCCGAAATTAACCGTCCTCTTTCAGCCGCAGCTTCTCTGCTCAGATCCTCTGCCCGTAATACGCATTCTCTCCGTGCTTTCTGTAATAATGCTTATCCTGCAGTTCCTGAGGCGCCGGCTTTATATCCGGGTTGAGGAATTCGCTCCTCGCCGCCATCTTTGCCACTTCCTCTGTGACTACGGCATTGTGTACCGCTTCTGCCGCGTCTTTTCCCCAGGCGAAAACCCCGTGGTTCCGGCAGAGCACAGCCGGGACTGCGGTGTGATCGATCTTCTGTCTCTCAAACTCATCCGCGATCACAACGCCCGTATTTTTCTCATACGCTTCGGCGATCTCTTCTTTTGTCAGATTTCTCACACAGGGGATCGCCCCGTAAAAATAATCTGCGTGGGTCGTCCCATAGCACGGGATGTCCCGCCCCGCCTGGGCCCAGCTTGTCGCCCAGGCAGAATGCGTATGCACGATCCCGCCGATCTTCGGGAAACGGTTATAAAGTTCTGTATGAGTGGGTGTATCGGACGATGGTTCATACCTGCCCTCCACCTTATTCCCCTCAAGATCCACAACCACCATATCCTCCGGCATGAGCTTCTCATATTCCACGCCGCTCGGTTTGATGACAAAAAGACCGCTCTCCCGGTCTATCCCGCTTACATTTCCCCATGTAAAAGTCACCAGCCCGTACCGGGGGAGCAGCATATTCGCCTCGTATACTTCCTTTTTCAATTGTTCCAGCATCTTTGATCCTCCTTCTGTCTGTTAGCCGCGGTCAGTCAGAGCCTCTCTCCCGCAGCAGCCTCCTGAACCGGAATACGGTATCCATGATAAAAATCGCCAGCGCGATCATCCCCGCGATCTCCAGCGTCTGTATCAGATAATAACCGCACATCTCCCGGTCATTTTCAATGATATAATATACGATCCGGTACATCCCCGCCCCGGGTACGGTGGGCAGGATCCCCGCGATCAGAAAAACAGTCACAGGCGCTTTAAACACGCGGGCAAAAACATGTGATACAAAAGCGATCGCCAGGGCAGAGAGAAAGGAAGCCAGGACCACATCCATCTCTTTCTGTGTACAGTACAGATAGATCCCGCCGCCGATGGCGCCTACAAGTCCCGCAAGGGGCACATATTTTCTCGGGGTCTCAAGCAGGACGGCAAACCCTGTGATCGCAATAAAACTTCCCGCGATCCCTAATATCAAAGTCACAAAAACACACCTCCCGGACCAAGCATCTGCATGAGCAGCATCCCGGCACCTGCGCCAAGGGCGATCGCAGCCGCAGTCATAAACGCTTCCAGCACCCGGGCTCCGCCTGATATAAAATCATGCCTCAGAGTATCGCGGACCGCATTGGTAACTGCCATCCCGGGCACGAGCGGCATAAGGCCGCTGATGATCAGCGTATCCACATTCAGCGCCGGGTACAGGCAGCAGAGCAGGATCGAAGCAGCCGTAGTCCCCGCCGCGCAGACCGCATTCAAAAAGAAGCCGCCTGCCCGCAGCCGCTTGCCCGCAGTCATCAGGAGCGCCAGCGCCCCTCCTACAAAAGCCGAGGCAGCGACCTCCTTAAGTCCCCCTCCCCAAAGAGGCGCAAACCCCATCGGGACCAGCACAGTCGCTATATTGTATACCGCTGTAGAATACTGCCTTCTCTTCAGATCTTTCAGGGCTGCATATGTCGCTTCCAGGCTCATTTTCCCGGAACAGTACTTCCTGGAAATATCATTGACTTCGATAATGCGGTAAATATTTGTCCCCCGGTCATTCACCCTCCGCATCACGGTCACCGGCTGCACGCCGGGATCCTCCATTGTTGCAACGATCCCGGTCAGCATCACAAGCGCCTCCGCTGTCTCTGTGTTTCCCGTACTCAGGATGTGTTTCATCGTATCCTCCACCCGGTACGTCTCAGCTCCGCTCTTTAACAGGATCTCTCCTGCAAGGACTGCTGTGTCAATTACAAGTTTATGGTCCATTTTCCAACCTCCGGCCAGAGTATCTTTCTTTTAAGTTCCACAGACATTATTTTACATATAATGGAAAACAAAAACAGTATTAATCCATGATATTGTCAAGAAAGAAAACCTTCCAGGCAGAGAGGCAATTCCTCGTATGTAGTCCACACAGCCGTTATGCCTCGCTTTTCCCAATAAGCGAATTGGGCATGAAGCCTTTCAACCAGCTGAATCCTATCATAAACATATTCTCTCTTTGTTTTAATAAAACGAAACATTTCTTCATCCCACAAAGGACAGCCAGTGCCTTTTTCTGCACGATAATCCTCCGCAGCCTTTTTATAAAATTTTTCGACCGCCTTATCCAAACAGATAAAAATAAAGTGATTCCCACCGCTTTCACGGTCTTTTTTTCCATACTTGTTCTGTATTCCGGTATTTTTTATTATTCTTCTAAAATTATAATCGTCTCCCGAAAATCCAATAAACACACAGCTTGTATCCATAAGCGCTTTCGCCTGGATAGAATTCTGCCAGTTGTAAATCTGCTGCTCAAGATCATAATAGCTGGATTCGGTCAGTACTGTAAATTCCGATTCACTTCCTTCTGCTGTCTCAACA
>DWUV01000027.1 GCA_019120595.1 Candidatus Mediterraneibacter tabaqchaliae
TAGCGCGTGAACAGCTTTCCGAGATATCTGGAGGATATGTGCAGTTCTTTTGCGATATCCTCCAGAAGTATTTTATGCATATAATTGTTTTCGATATAATTCAGGGCAAAGGAGACATACTTCTCCTGAAACTCGGGCTGGGAGCGGACCGTGCCGTCCCAGCCTGAGCAGTGCAGGACATGCATGAGCAGGCAGAGCAGGAGAGAGTTGATCTCAGCGGGAGAGTATGCGCCGGACTGATACATGCGGATAACGGACTCGGTGAGTTCTTCCAGTTCACTGTCGGCAGTCTGCCTGTGGCAGGCGGGGGATGCGAAGAGCAGTGCATGGATCAGGTTGACAGGCGTATTCTCGCTGGGGATGATCCGAGCGAAAAGATTTGTAAAAAAATGGATATGGTAAAATGTGCATTCGCCGCTGCCGTCCAGATAAAAGGAGTGCACCACATTGGGGAAGATCATGACAAAATCTCCCTTTGAACATTGGATCGTAGTGCCGCCGATATCCATGGAGCAGGTGCCGGAGCGGATCAGATAGATCTCCATGCTGGTGTGCAGATGTTTGCCGAAACTGTAGCGGTCTGTACGGCGCTGGACTGTGGCGCCTGCGATCGAGTTTATGTAAAAAGGAATGGCTGTCATGTCGTTTTTCATTATCTTTTCTCCTTTGCATCTGTCAGAGTGGAAGCTGCTTCTTACTGTCTTTCTGTTATTATAGGACGGGAACAGGGATAAGTAAATTCATTAGTTCCTGATTATACAAAAAATACCATTAATAGTTTCGGATTATACAAGCGAAAAAGATGCCCAGGGATTATAATTAAGGAATATGGAGGGTTGTGCATATTGACATGAAAAAGACTGGGAAGGGCAAGATTTTTATTATTATTGCTGTTATCTTTCTGGCTGCCGCGGCTGCTGTCGGTATCTTTTTGTACGGGGTGTCGGGCAGAGAACGCCTGCATCTGCGGATCAACGGGAGCGAAATCTCGGAAGAGGAGTACCTGCAGGCTGTAAAAGCTGTCCGGTATGATGTGGCGGCGTATTTTGCCGGCACTTACGGAGCGCTGGAAGAAGGCAGCTTCTGGTCAGAGGAATACGGAGGGGAGATCCCCTGCGAAAAGCTGGCTGATGAGGCTGTGGAGCGGCTGAAATACATACACGCAGTGTACGGGCTGGCAGAGGAGAAGGGCTACATTGATGACGCGGGGTATGATGCCCTTGTGGAGAGGCTGGAAGACGAGAATGCCTCCCGGAAGGAAAAGATCGAAGCCGGGGAACCGGTCTACGGGCTGTCCGAATATACACTGGATCTCTTTATGGAATATGAGGTCAGCAGTTTCAGGGAGAGATACTGCAATGACAAGACAAACGAGGGGATGGACCTGACAGAGGAAGAAATCCTGGCGTATTATGAAAGCCGCGAGTGGACCTTGGGGGACAGCGGGGAAACGGCGGATCTGGAAACAGCGCGCATCGCCGTGGAGAGAGAGCTGCGCGAAAAGAAATACGATGAGATCATCGCACAGCGTGAAGCGGATTCTCAGGTGGAGACGGACAGGGAGGAACTGTACCGGTTCACCTTGAAGAATATATAAAAGGAAAAGGAGGAAGATTATGAAAAGGAAATGGATCGCAGGCACACTTGCACTGATGCTTACAGCCACAACGGTTTTTGCGGCAGTGCCGTCTACAGTGTCTGCAGCCGGCGACGGAGAGAGTGACCATGGGATCGGATCCGGGACTACCTATTATGTAAGTTCGGAAAACGGTGACGATTCAAACAGCGGAACGTCAGAAGGCCAGGCGTTCGAGACGCTGGACAAGATCAATGAGATCACCCTCAAGCCGGGCGACAGGGTACTTCTGGAGAAGGGATCTGTATTTAACAATCAGTACCTGCATATCAAAGGGAGCGGTACGGAAGATCAATACATCGAGGTCTCTACATATGGAGAGGACAGTGAAAGACCGGTCATCAACACGAACGGATACGGCCAGTGGAAACAGAACTACGGTACGCCGCTGGATAACACCAATCACAAGTGGCACGGGACCGTGTCCTCCTCGATCCTTCTGGAAGATGTAGAATACATCGAGATCCGGGGGCTTGAGATCACAAACGACCGCGTCCAGGGAGCGCCCGAAGGAGACATGGAGTATAATGACGCGGAGGCGATGGACAGGACAGGCGTTGCAGGCGTGGCGCAGAATAAAGGGACGATTGAACACATCGTGCTGGATGACCTTTATATCCACGATGTTGACGGAAATGTGTACAATAAGCACATGGCCAACGGCGGTATCTATTTTATCGTGGAGAAGCCGGAAAATGAAGGACAGACAGGAATTGCAAGGTATGACGACGTGCAGATCCGCAACTGTTATCTCGACACTGTAAACCGCTGGGGTATCGCGGTGGGATACACTTACCAGTGGGGCAAGTTCACTACAGCGGCGCTCAGCGATGCGACAATGGCGACTTACGGTTCATCCAATGTCCTGATCGAGAACAACTATCTGCGCGATGTAGGCGGGGATGCGATCACGACCATGTATCTGGACAGGCCGGTCGTGCAGTATAACGTTTCGGAAGGCGCTGCAAAGCAGATCAATACAACGGATTATACAGATCTTCAGCCGGTGCTGGATACAACGACCGGAGAGCCTACGGGACAGTACCAGGGCGTGGGCGCGGGGCGCGTCGCTGCGGGCATCTGGCCGTGGAAATGCAAGAATGCTGTATTCCAGTATAACGAATGCTTCAATACAATGAACGCTGCGCACGGAAACGGCGACGGACAGCCGTGGGATGCGGATTACGGCGACGGAACGAACTATCAGTATAATTACAGCCATGGCAATACAGCGAGCACGGTCATGTTCTGCGGAGTGCAGTCCATTAACAATACATTCCGCTACAACATCAGCCAGAATGAAGATATGGGACCGCTCGACCCGGCAGGGAACACAGGAAACTGCCATGTGTACAACAATACATTCTACATCAAAGAGGGACTGACCCATATCTGGAGCACCATGCATGCGAACAACGGCCCGGTCACTCTGGAAAACAATATCTTCTACTTTGCAGGGGATACCCCGGTGAATGCGACGAACTGGAACCCGTCCAATAACAAAGCGTATGACAACAACCTGTATTACAATGTCACAAACGTGCCGGGATCCGATGAGAACGCTGTAAATGTCGCAGCAGGGACAGAAGTGCTCGCGGCTCCGGGTTCAGGTCCGACGGCAGCAGCTGACAACGGACAGGCAAGGCTGCATGAAGACCCGGAAGAGACGACAGTATTTGACGGGTACAAGCTGGCGGAAAATTCTCCGGCGATCAATGCGGGAAAAGTGATCACCGACCAGAACGGCTTTGAGATCGAGCACGACTTCTTCGGCCATAAGATCACGACAACACCGGAGATCGGAGCGGCTGAGAGCGATGTGGCGTCGGTCGAGCTTGGATCGACTGTGTACATGACAGACGAAAAATCCTCTGTGATCTATGTGCCGTTTACGGAGAAGAATCCGACGACGGTGGCGGAACTGCTTGGGAATATAACGATCGATGCGGAGGCAGAGGCCGGAGTGGCGATCGCAGCGGATGAGTTTGGCGTTGAATGGGCTGACGATACGGATCAGATCGCAGAAAACATGATCCTTCGCATCAGCGCTGAGAATGGAGCGATAAAGGAATACAGGATCCTCCAGAAGAATGAATACAGCTGGACAATGGATTACGCAGGACCGCAGCAGGGGAATGTGTGGTTCGGACAGATGAAGACAGGCGCTGACGGCGCATGGGGAAATATGACAGGTTATGATCCTACATACCCGAACTGGCAGGTCAGCACGTATTACGGACCGGGCGTTGACGCTCCGAGCCATGATGCTGTGATCACGGATGAGACCCACGGGCTTCTCTCCGCGCCGCCGAGTTCTGATGTCTATACAGCAATGGCGTTCCGCGCGCCGAAGACCGGAACGGTTTCCTTTGAAGTGAAGGATGATGAGCCGTACCTGAGGCAGAGCGGAAACACAGGCGGTACGGTAACACTGTCTCTCCTCGTGAATGACGAAGTAAAACAGTCTGTTACATTGGAAACAAGCCTTGAGAAGGCGGAAGGCTGGGCGGACTTTGATGCGATCGAGGTGACAGCCGGCGATTATATCCGTGTGGCAGCGAAAACAAATGGAGGCGCATCGAAGCCGTCTCTCCATGTGAGTCCGGTTATCACATATCTTGATGTTCCGGTAAAAGACACGACCGCGCCGGGCGCGCCGGGCAATGTGACCGTGTCTGATATCACAGAAGACAGCGCGGCAGTGTCCTGGGAGGAAGCGGCAGATAATGTTGCGGTTTCCGGATATAATATTTACCTCGGCAGCAGCGGGACTCCGGTGAATGGTGACCAGCTTGTGACAGATCTTACTTACACACTGACAGGCCTGGATGCGGCGACAGAGTATACAGTTAAAGTTGAAGCAGTAGACACATCGGGCAATAAGTCGGAGACGATGGCTGAGGCGGGCTTCACCACGCTCGAGGCGCAGGAGCCGGAAGAGCCGGATAAGGAGGCTCCGACAAAGCCGGCGGATGTAAAAGTCGATGCAAAGACTGAGGACAGTATCACGATTTCCTGGACAGCGTCAGAGGATAATGTCGGCGTTGCGGGCTATAAAGTCCTCGTGGACGGTATGGAAAAAGCGAACGTGACAGAAGGGACCACCTGTACGATCACAGGGCTTGAGCCGGGAACGGAATATGAGATCGTTGTGATCGCTTATGACGCGATGGGCAGCCAGGCGGCATCTGATGTCCTGACAGTCAGCACACTTCCAGAGTCAGGGGAAGAGCCTGGCGAGGATCCGGGAGAAGATCCGGGGAAAGATCCGGGAGAAGATCCGGATAAGGATCCGGGAGCAAAACCGGACGACAAACCGGCTAAAGATCCGGCGAAGGAAGAAGATAAGGCAGTGCAGACCGGCGATGCGGCTGACTTCTCGGTATGGGCAGCAGCTCTGCTCGTATCAGCGGGAGCGGTTGTCGCGGTCAGAATGAGGAAAAAGGAAAGCTAAGGCCGGAAAAAGCCAAAAAGAACTGAATAAGATCAAAGAGAACCGCCTGCGGGGATGACCTGCAGGCGGTTCTTTGGCTGCGTCAGATAATCTGCAGCATATTGAGGACAAACAAGACCAGAACGATCGGAGATGAAATGCTGCTGATAATAAACAATGCAAATTTGAATCCTTCCAGACGTTCAAATCTGCGGTACTGCTGTTTTACTTTTGCACTGTAATCAGAAAGGACCTGAGTGGCCTCACTGACTTTTGCCAGTTCCTTGTCGCAGGAGTCTTTGACGCTGCCCTGTATGGACTGTGCGAGCGCGAGTGTGAGCCGCTGGATCTCTTTGTCGATACGGGCGTCAAGAGAAGAACTTGTTTTCTTCAGTTTGCGCGCCAGAGCTTTGATCGTGTCAAGCTGCTGGTTTACGGCGGTGTTGTTTCCCAGGACAAGTGTATGGATCAGCTTTTCGTACTCTGTATAGTGTTCTTTGTAGCTGTCCATAAGACGCACAAGCTCTGCGGATTCGGCCTTCGCAAGCGCAAGCTCGCTGTCGGCTTTGCGCAGATCCGAGAGATAACGCAGATAATTGCTCTGGTTGATTTTTACATCAGCATCCTTATCTGTATCCGGCGCGTCTTCCTGAGGTTCCGGCTCGCTGAAAAGTTCCGGGGCAGTGGATTCTCTGCTGTGCGGCGGGAACTCGGTAGTTGCGCCGCTGGTTCTGTCAAGCTGTGATTCCGACAGCTCGATAATGGAACTGTCGTTTTTGTACATGATCGTGTTATCGTTTGATACTCCCATAGTGATCATCCCCCTTATCATTTGTATGTGTTATCAATTGTCTGTTCTTGCTTTTTGAGAATTGATATTGGCTTCATTATATTAAAAGGATAGAAGTTTCGCAATATGAAATATTGTACTAAAAAAAATACAATATTTCTCAAAAACCTCTTGAAATAAATTTTACCATCTTATATACTAATAGGGCTGTGACATGATAGCGATGAAGCGTGAGGTTGCCGC
>DWUV01000028.1 GCA_019120595.1 Candidatus Mediterraneibacter tabaqchaliae
AAATATCACACAGAAGACATGGGAGGATGTGCAGACCCTGCTCCCCTATGTGATCGCAGGGCTGATCCTTGCGCTTTTGTTTACAAAGATGTGCAACCTGATGTCTCTGGAGGACAAGACGGCCAGAAGCCTGGGCATCAATGTGAACCTGATGCGGATCCTGATCTCCCTGGTGGCGGTGCTCCTTGCCAGCATCTCCACAGCGGTGGTGGGAGCCATCAGCTTCCTGGGGCTGATCGTGCCACATATCGGGAGGCTGCTGGTGGGCAGCGACCACCGGGCGCTGGTACCATTCTCCATGCTGGCGGGGGCCTTTACCTTCCTGCTGGCGGATACCATCGGCCGGACCGTGGCGGCGCCCTACGAAGTATCGGCGTCCATTATCATGAGCGTGATCGGCGGACCGTTCTTTATCATTCTGTTAAGGAGGTCGAAGAAGTATGCAGCCTGATATGAACCAGACCAAACTGGACGATGCCGCTTCTGTTTCTGCGGCGGCGGTACAGCCGGCAAAAAAGCCGGCGCAGAAGCCGGCCATGGAAGTGCGGGATCTGTTCTTTTCCTACGGGAAGAATAAAGTCTTAAAGGGAACATCTTTTACCATAGAAGAAGGGAAGATCACCACCATCATGGGAGCCAACGGGTGCGGGAAATCCACCTTGTTCAACCTGATGACCAAAAACCTCTATCCCAGAAAAGGAAATATCTTTCTCCATGGGAAGAACATCCAGAACCTGGGGCTGAAGGATTTTGCCAGGCGGGTGTCCATCGTCCATCAGTATAATTCCTCGGCGGACGATATTACGGTAGAGCGGCTGGTATCCTTTGGCCGCACGCCCCATATGAAGATGATGCAGGGGCACAGCGACGAGGATGAAAAGCTGATCCAATGGGCCATGGAAGTGACCAATGTCCTGAAATACCGGGACCGGGAAGTGAGCCGTCTCTCCGGCGGCCAGCGTCAGAGGGTGTGGATCGCCATGGCCCTGGCGCAGAACACGAAGATCCTGTTCCTGGACGAGCCAACAACCTATCTGGATATCCGTTACCAGATCGAGATCCTGGAGCTGGTGAAGAAGCTGAACCGGGAGTATGGGATCACCATAATCATGGTGCTTCATGATATCAACCAGGCGATCCACTTCTCAGACCGGATCATCGGACTCAAAGACGGGCAGGTGACCGCCCAGGGTGCGCCGGACGAAGTGATCACGGAGGATTGTATCCGGGATCTGTACGGGATCTCCCTGGGAGTGACGACTATCGAAGGAAAGAAATTTGTCCTGACTGTGTGACGGTAAAATAAGATAAACAGGAGTGAAACAAAATGAAGAATAAGAATCCGTTACGGATCTTTTGGATCCTGCTGGGTTTTCTCTGCCTGGGGCTGGGGGCGGTGGGCATTGTCCTGCCGATCCTCCCCACCGTGCCCTTTTTCATGGCCACGGTGTTCTGCTTTGCGAAAAGCTCAAAGCGGCTTCACGACTGGTTCATCGGAACGAATCTTTATAAAAAGCATCTGGACAGCTTTGTGAAGCAGAGGGCCATGACGATGGGGACGAAGCTGCGGATTGTGGGAACCGTGACCGTTGTCATGGCGGTGGGGTTCCTGATGATGAGCAAAGTCCCGGTAGGAAGGATCTGCCTTGCTATTGTGTGGGTGTGTCACCTGCTGTATTTCTTCCTGCGGGTGAAGACCATTAGGCCGGAAGAAGCACAGGCGGCAGAGTAAAGGAAGGAGAAAACCATCTGCAGATACGGAAACAGAAGAAAGAAGGATGGATCCGTTGGAGTATTGTAAGTGCAGTATGCTGATATTCTGATAGATATCGCAATAGTTCTATGCTATACTCCCGTCTTTGACAGTTGAAAAGAAAAAAATTGATAGTCTGTACGGAAGACACATGCATCATGAAGTTCATCCGTAATCTCTTGACGTTCATATACCGGCATAAAGCCTTGTTCTTCTATATCGGCAAACTTCACGCTACGGAGTACGTGCAGCAGCTGTTCTGTAGTACAAGGAGGTTTTAATGCCTTTTTTTAGCATCCGGAAATGTAGCAAGGCTAAAAAACAGATGAGAAAATGGGCTTTTATCTGGTCTTCGCGACTGACATAATCTTCTTCTGCGATCTTCTCGAGATCAAGATAGTAATGGATTTCCGCTTTTTCTCCTTCTGTTGTCGCTGAGATCTTATTTACGAACCTTGCAGGATCGGTGGAATTTTTTCGCTGTCTTTTCAAAGAGCTGCAGGCAGCCATTTTTTCAGCACGGCTGATCTGCTCTGCGCGGACGGTCTTCTGGTATGCGGCATATTTGGGAGAATAGGTTATGATCAGCCGCTGATGGAGTTTCTTTGTAGTGTACGGTTCATCTTTATAAAAAAGTCCTTGTTTATCATCATCAGAAAGCTGCGTGATATCAACAGGAGAATCATCTGACAGCCGAACTGCTGAAGAATCTTTGTTTTCAGGGGCTTTAAGGACTTTTGCTCATTCTGATTGCCTGGGAAAAGAGAAAAAGCTAATGAAAGCCCATCTCCATCGGTAAACAGTCCCATCTGAATGATAGGATTCGGCTGGTGTTCTTTGCTCTTTCCATACTTTTTATCACCATCTTCCTGCTCGATCTCGAAATAGTAGTTTGTACAATCATAATAAAGTACTTTATCGTTTCTGTTTTCCAGGAAGAAACTGTTCTTATAAACTTCGGCCTGAATAAAATCGCTCTCTTTTGCGAGGACAGAAAGCGCACAGTAGACATCATGAAGCTCATAGGATGGTGCCCCCAGTCCGTCAGCATCGTTTACTTGCGCCTTTTTTTCAGACGTAGTAAAATGAAACTACATCTGGAAGGGAGGCGCTTTGTATGGAATGGATACCTCTGCCGGTTGGCGTAGAAAATTTTGAAGATCTGCGGGAGCACGGTTACTATTTTGTAGATAAGACGCTGTTTATTAAGGAACTGCTGGATATGAAGGGAAAGGTCAATCTTTTTACCCGTCCCCGCAGATTTGGAAAAACACTGAATATGAGTATTCTCCGCTACTTTTTTGAAAAGGGAGATCAGGATAACAGCAGGCTGTTCCAGGGTCTGAAGATCATGGGGGCAGGAGAAAGATACCTTGCCCACATGGGAAAATATCCGGTGATCAGTGTTTCGCTAAAATCCATGAAGCAGTATTCTTATGACCTTGCTTACGATATGCTTAAGAAAGCGGTAAGAGAAGAATATCGAAGACATTGGGAGCAGGTTAAAAGCAGTGGGAAACTGGGGGACGCTGAGGCGGAACGTTATGAAAGGATACGTGACCTGAAGGGGACAGAGAGCGATTATGCGGATTCGCTGAAGTTCCTTTCGGAATGTCTGTATGTCTGCACAGGGCAGCGTTCCATTATTCTGATCGACGAGTACGATGTGCCGTTGGAGAATGCGTACTTCAGCGGATTTTATGACAGGATGGTGGCGTTGATACGGTCCTTGTTCGAGTCGGCTTTGAAGACCAATGACAATCTGGAATTTGCTGTCGTGACCGGGTGCCTTAGGATTAGCAAAGAATCCATTTTTACAGGACTAAATAATCTGAATGTGGTTTCTATAACGACGAACTCTTTCGCAGAACATTTTGGCTTCACACCGGAAGAAGTGGAGCAGATGCTGAGAGATTACGGACTGGAAGAAAATTTGGAGACGGTCAGAAAATGGTATGATGGATATCTGTTCGGAGAATCGGAGGTCTACAATCCATGGAGTGTGATCAATTACGTGAACTCCTGCTATAGTGATAAAAAGGTTTTCGCAAAGCCGTATTGGTCCAATACAAGCTCCAACAGTATTGTAAAAAATCTGATCGAACACGCGGATCTCTCTGTGCGGCAGGAAATCGAGGGGCTGATCGCGGGAGAAACGATCACAAAACCGATCTACGAGGATATCACGTATGATGATATGAATTCCACGCAGGATAATCTCTGGAATTTTCTGTTCTTTACCGGGTATCTGAAAAAGATACGGGAGGAACAGGAGGACGAGACGGTCCGTATGGAGATGGCGATCCCGAACAGCGAAGTCCGCTACGTGTACAAGAATGCTGTCCTTCAGTGGTTTGAGAAGAATACAGAGAAGAAGGAACTGACACCTCTCTATGAAAGCCTGCTAAGCGGAGATGGAGATAAGATGGCGGAGATCCTGTCAGAGAACCTGATGGAGACGATCAGCTTCTATGACTATCAGGAGAGTTATTATCACGGATTCCTTGCCGGTATGCTGAAAAATATCAGGAACTATATCGTACAGTCGAACAGGGAATCCGGGAACGGCAGACCTGACATCCTTGTGCGGTATCCCAGTATCCGCGGCAAGGCAGTGATCATAGAGATCAAAGTTGCAAAGACCTGGCAGGATCTGGATAAGAAATGCGAGGAGGCGCTTCAGCAGATTGAGGATCAGGATTACGAAGCCGCGCTCCGGCAGGAAGGGTATAAAGACATCATGAAATGTGGCGTCGCGTTTTACAGGAAAGAGTGCATGGTAAAAATAGAAAAGTGAGTTCTGCTCCCAAAAAACTGTTTCCTAAAATCAGTCTGAAAATGACTCTGACTGGAAAAGCACAGATTGTATCTGGCAAAGAAAGAGACATATTTCCTTTTTCCGGCTCATATAATATAAAGCTGGGTTGATGGCGGCAGACGGGAAAAGAAAGATCTTCCCTGCCGTGACAGAGAAGGAAGGAGGTATTTCTATGCGTCAGGACAGCAGGAAAACAACAGCAGACATGATAACCATGGAAGAATACCTGAAAAAGAGACAAGCGATAAAGAAACAGCAGGATACAGTGAGGACAGACCGCCCGCGCGGAGCGGATGCCCTCAGGCTGGCAGAGTTATTATACGTCTGAGTCCGCACCGGGATCATTGCCGGCGGCCTCGTCAGAGCCGCTGCCTTTTAAAAGGCGGGCGACGAGTATATACGCATACAGGAGGACAGGGACGAGGATGGTCGCTGCCACGGATGCTTTAAACAGCCCGGTGGAAGCAGGCGAGCCCATAAGGGCGAAGATGAGGGTGCATGCGTACATGCATACGAGTAATACAGCGCCCGCCAGGGCGAGGATACGTTTTGCTTTTTTCATGATGATCAAATCCTTTCTCTACCGTACAGTATACCGAAAAATTTAGTTTACGGCAAACAGAAATTGGTATATAATAATCACCGATGGATTTTTAAGATAAAGGAGCAGTATACGATGAGCGAAAAAAGTTTGTTGGACCAGTGGCGCGATATGGCGTATGACAGAAGTCTGTCAAAAGACCAGCTGGAAAAATTCTGGGGAAAATATTTTACGATCGAAAGAGAGATCTATGAGCAGCTTCTGGAGGATCCTGACACAGAAGTTAAGGGTACGGTAAAAGAGCTGGCTGAGAAATACGGACAGGATGTCATGACCATGGTCGGATTCCTGGACGGCATCAACGAGAGCCTGAAAGTGGAAAACCCGATCGAGACGATGACAGAGGACACGGAAGTAAGCCTTGCGTTTGACAAGGAAAAACTGTATAAAAACATGGTCGATGCAAAGGCTGACTGGCTCTACGGGCTTCCCCAGTGGGAGAAGATCTTTGACGAGGAGACAAGAAAGCGTCTTTACCGCGAGCAGAAAGCTTCCGGCACGGTGCGCAAGCCGAAGAAGATCGGGAGAAATGACCCGTGTCCGTGCGGCAGCGGCAAGAAATATAAAAAGTGCTGTGGGAAAAACGCATAAATGAGATATTATTTTCTGATCATGGGGTGCCTGTGTATTTTATATTATCTGGTACTTGCGTTTTATTCGCGCAGGCTGAGATCAACTTTTGCAGCCTTCTGGCTGATAAGCGGCGGCGTACATCTGGTGCTCGGATGTGCGCCGCTCCCTGTATATGTATATAAGGCTCTCGGATGGTTCTGCCTGGGGTGCTGGATTTTGTTCTTATTTATAGAATTTAAGATCATCCGGGGAATGTGTGCACAATGCGATGAAGAACTGGACTGGATCATCGTGCTGGGAGCACAGGTGCGCGGACGGTATATCACGAATTCGCTCAGGCGCCGCCTGGACTGTGCGCTGGCTTATGCACAGCGCTTCCCGCGGGTAAAAGTGATCGTCTCCGGTGGACAGGGGCCGGGAGAAGCTGTCTCAGAAGCACAGGCGATGGCAGAGTATCTGGAAGAAAATGGGATACCAGAAGAGCAGATTTTTAAAGAGGACAAGTCCACCTCGACCCGGGAAAATTTCAGATTCAGCCGTAAGTATGCTGATGCAGAGCATGACAAAGTGGGGATCGTGACAAATGACTTCCATATTTACCGCTCTTCGCTGATCGCATACCGGGAAGGGTATCGGAATATTTATCTGATACCGGCAGACTCAAATCCGGTATTCCAGATAAATTATTTGGTGAGAGAGTTTTTCGGCGTGATCCAGGTTGTTTTTTTGAAAAAAAGCTGAGTTTATCCGATTTTACGGCGGAGCGGGGAATATTTCCTTCCGGCGCAGGGCATAATAATCATGGTTCAGGCAGGCTTTTGAAGCGGCGGTTCCTGAACACCTTAAATCCTAAGTGGAAAACAGAGGAGGTATGATTATGCCAGAGTTAAAATGTACCGTACAGACATGTGTACACAATGACCAGTACCTGTGCAGGCTGGACAAGATCCAGGTCGGCGGGGACAATGCGAAAAATCCCCAGGAGACATGCTGTGACAGCTTTCAGGAGCGCACGGAAGGAAGCTATACAAATTCCATGAACTCCATGTCAGAGGCTTCGGACCGCTCACAGGTGGACTGCAAGGCAGTGAACTGCATGTACAATGAAAACTGCGCATGCCATGCAGGAAAGATCAGTGTAGAGGGCGGAAACGCGAGACAGGCTGACGGGACGGAGTGCGCTACATTCCAGTGCCACTGCGGCTGAAAAGGCAGGGAAACATCACAGGTTTGAACAAGAAGATCCACAGGACGGAAGCACGGTCCGGTGGATCTTTTTTTCAGGTGCGGTCCGGCGGATCTTTTTTCTGAGCTTGCGCGCCCTTGGGGAAAGGGGTATAATCAATCTATCTGCACTTCGCGGGAAAATCGATCAAAAGAGGAAGGGGAATCAACCATGCCGATTCGAGTACAAAACGACCTGCCTGTAAAAGAGATACTGGAACAGGAAAATATATTTGTGATGGACGAATACCGTGCTGCGCATCAGGATATCCGGCCTTTGAGCATCGGGCTTTTGAACCTGATGCCCCTCAAGGAGGACACGGAGCTTCAGATACTGAGGTCGCTTTCCAACACGCCAATCCAGGTGGATGTGACCTTTGTGCGCATGACGAGCCACGTGTCGAAAAATACATCCACAAGCCATATCTATAAATTTTATGAGCCGTTTGAGAGCATCAGGGAAAAGAGGTTCGACGGATTTATCATCACCGGGGCGCCTGTGGAGCAGATGCCCTTTGAGGAAGTAGACTACTGGGAAGAGCTGAAGAAGATCATGGAGTGGACGAAGACAAATGTCACATCCACACTTCACCTGTGCTGGGGAGCCCAGGCGGGGATCTATTATCACTACGGGATCAACAAGGCGCCGCTTCCGAAAAAACTCTCCGGCGTGTACCGTCACAGAGTGCGGAACCGGAAGATCCCTCTGGTAAGGGGCTTTGACGATGTGTTTATGGCGCCCCACTCCCGGCATACGGAAGTGCCGCAGGAGCTTCTGGAAGCGGATGAACGGATCACGGTGCTCGCAGATTCCAGGCAGGCAGGCGTATTCCTGTGTATGGCAAAAGAGGGTCGGCAGATCTTTGTCATGGGACATCCCGAGTATGACAGGATAACCCTGGATTCGGAATATAAGAGAGATATGGGAAGAGGATTAAACCCGCAGATCCCGGAGAACTATTATCCGGACGATGACCCGGAGAATAAACCGGTGCTCACCTGGAGATCCCATGCCAATAACCTGTATACGAACTGGGTGAACTATTACGTATATCAGGAGACTCCGTACGACCTTTACGGGGAGGACAAAAAATGACGTAAGCCGCGGCAGGCAGCGCATGATATGAAAGATACAGGAGGAAACACAAGTGGACAGCAGTCATTTTTCGACTTTGATCAATAATTTTAAGCCCGGGATCTTCGGCGCTCTGAATGAAAAGAAGGAGGAGCTCCTCAGAGCCGGGCGGAAGGTATACAATCTCTCGGTGGGAACGCCGGATTTCCCGCCGGCGCCCCATGTGGTGAAGGCGATGCAGGAAGCCTGCGGGAAGGCGGAGAATTACAAGTATTCCCTGGCAGATCTGCCGGAGCTTCTGGAAGCGGTGAAATACCGTTATGAAAAACGATTCGGCGTACATATCGGGACGGATGAAGTGATGTCCGTGTACGGCTCCCAGGAGGCGATGGCACATATCGGCAAGGTATTCTGCGATCCCGGGGATGTGATTCTTGTGCCGGATCCGGGGTATCCGATGTTTGAGATGAGCGGGATCATGGCGGGAGCGGATGTGGAGTATTATCCCATAAAAGAAGAAAACGGCTATCTGCCGGATCTGGACAGCATCCCGGGAGAGACACTCAGAAAGACAAAATACATGATCGTGTCCTATCCGCTGAATCCGGTCTGCGTGTGCGCGCCGGACGAGTTTTATGAAAAGCTGATCGCGTTTGCAAAAAAGAACGATATCGTGATCCTGCATGACAATGCGTATTCGGACATTACTTTTACGGACAGGCCGGGAAGATCCTTCCTGTCATTCGAAGGCGCGAAAGATGTGGGGGTGGAGTTTTACTCTCTGTCAAAGTCTTACAATCTGACAGGAGCCAGGATTTCTTTTGTGGTAGGAAACAAGGATATCGTCAGCCGGTTCCGCCTGCTGCGCTCCCAGATCGACTACGGGATCTTCTACCCGGTGCAGTATGCGGCAATCGCTGCCCTGACCGGTCCGGATGACTTTATCGAAGAGCAGAGACGCCAGTATGCGGCGCGCAATCAGGCTCTGTGCGGGGGCCTGCGGAAGATCGGGTGGAATGTGCCGGACAGCCAGGGAACCATGTTCGTGTGGGCAAAGATCCCGGCAGGATATGAGTCATCCGCGGATTTCTGCCTGAAGCTGATGGAGAAGACCGGGGTAATCGTGACACCGGGAAGCGCCTTCGGAAAAGGCGGGGAAGGGTATGTCAGGATGGCCCTTGTAGTGGATGAGGAGACGATCGCGGAGGTGGTCCGCGTGCTGGATGAGTCCGGGATGTTCAGAGGAGAAGTATGATGAAGAGGATAGCGAAATTTGAAAAAGTGAGTATCAGTCAGTTCAGAGAAGGGTGGACAGACACCTTCGGGAATATTGACGAGGCGGAACTCCGGGAAATCTATGAGAGGATCAGGCTGCCGAAACGCGCCACGTCAGGAAGCGCGGGGTATGATTTCTTCGCCCCGGTGTGCATTACGCTTGCCCCGGGAGAGACTGTGAAGATCCCTACCGGTATCCGGGTATGGATGGAGCCGGAGTGGGTGCTCAAGTGCTACCCGAGGAGCGGGCTTGGATTTAAGTTCCGGCTCCAACTTAACAATACGGTCGGCATTATTGACAGCGATTACTATGATTCTGACAATGAGGGGCACATCTTTGCAAAGCTCACGAATGACAGCAATGAGGGCAAGACCGTGGAGGTCAGGGCCGGAGACGGATTCATGCAGGGGATCTTCGTGGAGTACGGTATCACGCTGGATGATGACGTGACAGAGGTGCGGAACGGCGGCTTCGGCAGCACGACGAAGGAGTAAGGATGCTGCGAAGGCATGCCATGAAGGGCTTGCTGCGGAGGCTTACAGAAATGTAAGTCCTGCCCGGGAAAACGTAAGGTAATATGATGGAAGGATACAGGCGGATCCGATATACTGTGTTTAAGATGCAAGAGTCAAACCGTCCCTGGTGTTGCAGAGGGATGGAAAATACGAAAGGCAGGAATCATACAGTATGAAATGGATCAAACGTCTGTGTTCTTTCATTTTTTTATGCATCCTGATCACTGCAGGAGTGCTGACTTATCAGGGATATACAGATTACCGGGAAGCGGTCGGAGCCAGGAGCGTGGAAGAGATGGCGGCTGACATAGAGTCTATCGATAATTATACAGATCTGGATGAACTGCCGCAGACTTATATCGACGCGGTGCTGTCGGTGGAGGATAAGCGGTTTTACAGCCATCCGGGAATCGACCCCATCGCGATCGGAAGGGCGCTGGTAAACGATATCAAAGCATGCGCGTATGTAGAAGGCGGCAGTACGATCACACAGCAGCTTGCAAAGAACCAGTATTTTACTCAGGATAAGAAGATCGTCCGGAAGATCGCGGAGATGTTCATGGCATTTAAGATCGAGTCAGTCCTTGATAAAGACAAGATACTGGAATTGTACGTAAATTCCATCTTCTTCGGGAATAATTATTACTGTGTGGCAGACGCGTCCGAGGGATATTTCGGGAAAGCGCCGTCAGAGATGGACTTTGATGAGTGCACGCTCCTGGCGGGCATCCCGAATGCGCCTACGAATTATAATCCTCTGGCAAGCCCGGAACTCGCCCGCCAGAGGCAGGCACAGGTGATCGAGAAAATGAAAAAAGCAGGGTATCTGGAAGAGGATGACGAAGACGGAACAGAAAAATAAACCGGCAGCCGCCGAAAGGATATGCAGTGGATATGCAGGCATATCCGTCTGTCCCGCTGCTTCGCGGGAATAAATAAAAGAGAACGGGGCACTATAACTGTCATAGAGAATCATGCTGACTTCCGGCAGATAAGGAGGACCAGATCCTATGATAGAGAAGAATGCAAAAAAAATCAGTGCTTCCTTTGAAGATAACATAAGATATATGAATGAGATCCTTCCGGTGAATGAGAGTTTTGACCTTATCCGCCGGGAGATGGAGATCGGGGGAAAGGCGTCCGTATTCTATTACATTGACGGATTCATTAAGGATGAGGCAATGTTAAAGATCATGGATTCCTTTCTTTCTGTGTCGGAAGAGGACATGCCTGAGGATGCGGAAGGATTTATCCGGAAAAATGTACCCTATGTGGAGGTTGACATCCTGGAAGATTTTGACCAGGTTATTAGGAATGTCCTTTCCGGTCCGGCAGTGCTCTTTATCAACGGGTATAAAGAGTGTATCGCGATCGACTGCCGCACCTATCCGGCCCGGAGCGTGGACGAGCCGGACAAGGACAGGTCGCTGCGCGGGTCCAGGGACGGATTTGTGGAGACGATCGTATTCAATACCGCCCTCATGCGCCGCAGGATCCGCGACCCTCATCTGGTAATGGAGATGACGGAAGCCGGGCAGACCTCGCGCACGGATATCGCCCTGTGTTATATGAACGACAGAGTCGATCCAGAGTTATTGAAAAATCTGAAGGACAGGATCGAAAGCCTGAAGATCGACGATCTGAGGATGAACCAGCAGAGTCTTGCGGAAGCGCTGTTCAAGAGAAAGTGGTTCAACCCGTTCCCGAAATTTAAGTTTACCGAGCGCCCGGACACTGCCGCGGCGTGCCTGCTGGAGGGGAAAGTGGTGATCCTGGTGGATAATTCCCCTTCCGCCATGATCCTGCCTACTTCGATCCTGGATATGATCGAGGAGGCGAATGACTATTACTTCCCCACGGTCACAGCTGTTTATCTGAAGGTGACGAGAGCACTGATCACGATCGCTACGGTCTTCTTCACGCCGCTGTACCTGCTTTTTATGCAGAACCAGGACTGGCTGCCAGAGGCATTTGAGTTCGTCGCGGTGCGGGACACCGTGAATATCCCGCTGATCTTTCAGTTCCTTCTGCTGGAGCTGTCCATCGACGGCCTGAGGCTTGCCGCCATGAATACGCCGACCATGCTGAGCACGCCTCTGAGTGTGATCGCTGGTATCGTGATGGGGGAATTCTCCGTGCAGTCGGGCTGGTTCAACAGTGAGGTGATGCTGTACATGGCATTCGTTGCGGTGGCCAACTATACCCAGCCGAACTTTGAGCTGGGCTACGCGCTGAAATTCATGCGCCTGATGCTGCTGGTCCTGACGGCGGTGTTTGACCTGTACGGCTTTATCATCGGATGCATCCTGGTCCTGTGTTTCCTGGTCTTTAACAAAACATTGTCCGGGCGCAATTATCTGAATGTGAAGCTGAACTGATGCCGGAGGATATGCTGCAGTTTCCTGTCCATGAGTACAGTGCGGGCAGGAACGGATTATTTATACAAACTATGAGATCTGTAAATATTTTTTGCCTAATGCATAAAAAGGTGTTATGATTAGAAAAGATGAGACGCCTGTATAGGCGTGTATTTATGCAGGAGGATACAGAGATGAGAGATTATGTGATCACAGTGAACAGTACAGTGGATCTGCCGAAAGAATGGCTGGAGGAAAGGCATGTTCCGGTTGTCCCGCTGAAATATACGATAGACGGGGAGACCTACACAGATATGGAAGGTCTCTCCGCAAAAGAATTTTTTGCAAAACTCCGTGAGGGCAAGATGTCTGTGACATCCCAGGTCAATCCGGAAGAGGCGGCAGAGATGCTGGAACCGTATGTGAAAGAAGGAAAGGACATCCTTCACCTCGGATTTTCATCAGGCCTGAGCGGTACGCTGAACAGCATGCGCATCGCAGGACAGATGCTGGAAGAAAAGTACCCGGAGGCGAAAGTCATTGTGATCGATACCCTGTGCGCCTGCCTGGGAGAAGGGCTGCTTCTGCACAAAGCCCTCCAGCAGAAGGCAATGGGGAAGACGATCGATGAAACCGCTCAGTGGGTGGAAGAAAATAAGCTCCATATCTGCCATGATGTCACAGTGGATGACCTGAACCATCTCCACAGAGGCGGCCGGATATCAAAGACAACAGCAGTCCTCGGCACGCTTGTGCAGATCAAGCCGATCATACATATGGATGATAACGGAAAGCTCCAGGTGATCGGAAAAGAACGCGGGAGAAAGAAGTCCCTCAACAAGATCGTGGATATGGCAGTGGAGCAGTCAAAAGGCTGGGACAATGACCTTATCCTCATCACACACGGGGACTGCATCGAAGACGCAGAGTATGTGGCAAAGCTCGTACGCGAGAAGATGGGCATTGACAATATCCTGATCAATAATATCGGGACCGTGATCGGAAGCCATACGGGACCGGGAGTGGTGGCAGTATTCTGTATGGGCAATAAGAGGTAAATCTGGATTTGTGGGGGAACCTTCCTGGTGAATATGACGTCCGAAAACCGCCGGTTTGTTGCAACGTTTTCGCGGCGGACGGGGATATGGCTCTGGTTCCGGCTCCGTAATCTGGGAAAGACGTAAAAGGGAGAAAGCATGGCTAAGAGCAATTGTCCGGCGGAAGATTCGGCTTCGCCTCAGGCATCCGCCGGACAATTAACGCCACGCTTCCTCCCTTTAAGTCTTTCCGGCAGATTACTCCAAGTCACCGTCGCCATATCCCCGTCCGCCGCGAAAGGCGCATCAAAGGGGACGGTTTTCTGC
>DWUV01000029.1 GCA_019120595.1 Candidatus Mediterraneibacter tabaqchaliae
TCAGAAGAGAGGGTGTCTGAGGCGGAGCCGAGTTCCTCTCTTCTGATCCCTGGTTTTAGCGTGTTCCCTGATTTCGTAGTTTTTCCTGCCTCATGGAGCGGAGCCGATGCCAGCCATATCCCCGCGCTGAATACGTCTTCGATACATCCGCTTCACTGTTTTCGTCCGATTTACTCAATCGTCCGGCTCCCCCACAAATACAGATTTAGTTTTCTTTAGGATATCTTAAGTATTCTTTAAGTAATATTATATTGACACATTATATTATACAGAATATAATATAGAAAACAATGCAATATTACAGGTCGTTTAAAAACAGCATATTTTTCAGAAAGGGTGATCGCATGGTATTTAATACAGGCGCAGCGCTTCTGGATGCTATCGTTCTGGCGGTCGTCTCCATGGAAGACGAAGGGACGTATGGTTACCGGATCACGCAGGACGTGCGCAAGGTGATCGATGTATCTGAGTCCACGCTGTATCCGGTCCTGCGCAGGCTCCAAAAGGATGAATGCCTGGAAGTCTATGACAGGCAGTTTGACGGCAGGAACAGACGGTATTATAAGGTAACAGCCCGCGGGATGGCACAGCTGAATCTGTATAAAGCAGAGTGGCAGACTTATATCCAGAAGATCAACGAGATATTTGAGGGAGGTGTGACTGCATGAACCGTATAGAATTTTTGTCTGAACTTGAGCAGCGGTTATCCGGGATCCCGGAGGACGAACGCCAGTCAGCGATACAGTATTATGCTGATTATTTAGCGGATGCAGGCGAAGAAAATGAGGCGGAGGCGATCAGGGAACTGGGCAGCCCGGAGAAAGTGGCGGAGTCGATAAAGGCAGATTATTATGGGACGGAATTCGATGAGTCCCGTTTTGATCATAAAGATTATATGGAAAAATACGGGCAGCGCTCCAGTCAGGGGACAGGTTCCGGCAATACATCCGGCGGCAGGCCAGGGGCAGACGGCTATGGATACGGACAGGAAAATGGATATGGAACCGGACAGGAAAATGGGCAGGAAAACGGTCAGGGAAACGGCCCGGCTCAGAAAAACGCTCCATGGACCAGCAGAGGGCTGAAGATCTTTCTGGTCATTCTGATCGCGATCGTCATCTGGCCGGTAACTCTGGGAGTGGCTGGGATCGTGCTCGGAGTGGCGGCAGCCATATTCTTTTTCTTCGCAGGTCTTGTCATCGCAGCAATCGCTGTCATGATCTCAGGCGGTGTCGTAGCTGTAACTGGCCTGGTGCTGCTTGTCATACCGCCGGCAGGCATGATCGTCACAGGTATAGGGATCTTGCTGTTCGTACTGGGCCTTATTGCAACGGTAGGGACTGTAAAACTCTGTATGATCGTATATCCTGCTATGATCCGAGGATTTGTAAACCTGTTCAGGCGTCCGATCTATGGAAAGGCGGTGTAAATATACTATGAAAAAAGGATGGAAGATTTTCTGGATCATATGTGCAGTCCTGGCTGCCATCGGGATTTTTCTTGCTGCTGCCGGCACTGCTCTGGGCGGGCTTACGCTTCTGCGGGACGAACAGGACGAAACTATCGTAAGAGCCTGGATGGACCGGCTTGGGATCCGGATCAACAATGAAGTCACAGTGACCTCTGATGTGTCCGCACTGCCGGACGGGGAGTATGCTCTGGGTGAAATTAACGGGACAGATATAACCTCTTACTCAGGGATCGATGAGCTGGATCTTGAACTCACCGGCATGTCAGTCTGTGTGACGCCATATGATGAAGAGCTGGAAGAAGTTTACGGCGGCGACATTGTCGTAGATACTTCTCAGTGCAGGGACGACCTGAAGGATAAGATAACAGTCACCCAGGATGGCTCAGAGCTCCAGGTCCATATGGAAGACCGGGGACGTCTGAACACCCAGGATACCGGCATCATGTATATCAGCGTGCCGCAGGGGATCTGTTTTGAAAAAATAACAGCGGATGCAAAGGCAGGGCTCATTAAACTGTCAAAAATAGAAGCCAGGGAACTGGAAGTAAAAACAGATGCAGGGCAGATCATCGCTTCCGCATTCTCAACAGAACAGCTGGAGGCAGAATGCGGTGTCGGACAGATTATTTTTAAAGGCGAAGTAACCGAATCCGCAGAGCTTAACTGCAATATTGGCGAGGTGCTGTGCACTCTGCCGGGGGCAGCGGGTGATTATGATTATGAATTAAAATGCGCTGTCGGCGAGCTGACAATAGACGGGGAATCCTACAGCGGGCTCGTGAATAAAAAAGAAATAGACAATGGAAGCGGATGCAGGATCAAAGCGGAATGCGACATGGGAAATGTGAACATCGATTTTGAATGAGGTTCACCATAATAATAAGAGTTATATATTTAAGAAAGGAAAAGGAAAATGTCAGACAAAAAATTATATCGTTCAAGGACTAACAAAATGTTATGCGGAGTGTGCGGAGGGATCGGAGAATATTTTAACATAGATCCTACTTTGATCAGGCTGCTCTTCGTGCTGTTCGGATGTACGGGCGGTGGGATACTCGCATATATCATCGCGGCGATCATCATACCGGACCAACCGAGGTAAATCTGTATTTGTGGGGGAGCCTTCCTTCAAATATACCGTCCGAAAACCGTCGGTTTGATGCAGGTCGTTTTCGCGGCGGGCGGGGATATGGCTCAGGTTCCGGCTCCGTAATCTGGGAAAGACGTAAAAGGGAGAAAGCATGGCTAAAAGCAATTGTCCGGCGGAAGATTCGGCTCCGCCTCAGGCATCCGCCGGA
>DWUV01000030.1 GCA_019120595.1 Candidatus Mediterraneibacter tabaqchaliae
TAGGGTCAGTGGAAACAGTAGGTATTACAGCAGGGGCATCCACGCCCAACAATATAATTGAGGAGGTTCAAAATAATGTCAGAGTTATCTTTTGAACAGATGTTAGACGAGTCATTCAAAACAATTCACAACGGGGAGGTAGTTGAGGGTACTGTTATCGATGTAAAGCCGGATGAGATCATCCTGAACATCGGTTATAAGGCTGACGGTATTATCACAAAGAATGAATATTCCAACGATCAGTCCATCGACCTGACAACAGTCGTTTCCGTTGGCGACACAATGACAGTCAAAGTCCTGAAAGTAAATGACGGCGAAGGACAGGTCCTTCTTACATACAAGAGACTTGCCGCTGAGAAAGGAAATGAGAGACTGCGCGAGGCATTTGAGAACAAAGAGGTTCTCAAGGCAACAGTTACACAGATCCTTGGCGGCGGTATTTGCGCGACAGTGGATGAGGTCAGAGTATTTATCCCGGCGAGCCTTGTATCTGATTCCTATGAGAAGGATCTCAGCAAATATGAGGGCCAGGAGATCGAGTTCGTGATCAGCGAGTTCAATCCGAGAAGAAACCGTGTGATCGGCGACAGGAGACAGCTCCTTGTAGCTGAGCGTGCAGAGAAGCAGAAAGAGCTTTTCGCAAGGCTCCAGATCGGCGACAGGATCGAAGGAACTGTTAAGAATGTGACAGATTTCGGCGCGTTCGTTGACCTTGGCGGCGTTGACGGCCTGCTCCACATTTCAGAGATGTCATGGGGAAGGGTTGACAATCCGAAGAAAGTATTCCATGTTGGCGACAAACTGACAGTTCTCGTAAAAGATATCCATGATACAAAGATCGCGCTCAGCCTGAAATTCCCGGAGACAAATCCGTGGGTGAACGCGGCGGAGGATTTTGCAGTTGGAAAAGTTATCACAGGAAAAGTAGCCAGAATGACAGATTTCGGCGCGTTTGTCGAGCTTGCTCCTGGGGTGGATGCACTGCTTCACGTATCCCAGATCGCGAGAGAGCATGTTGATAAGCCGTCTGATGTACTTTCCATCGGACAGGAGATCACTGCAAAGATCGTTGACCTCAATGAGGCAGATAAGAAGATCAGCTTAAGCATGAAAGCTCTTCAGTCTGAGCAGGCAGAGGAAGCGGAAGCTGCTGAGCCGGCGGAAGAGGCTGCTGAGGAAGAATAATATCTTTTTTAACGAAGATCACAGGGCGATATAGCATATGTATCGCCCTGTTTTTTTTGTTAAAAAATGGACGATCTGTCCGGGAAAACAGGATGCATCTGGATAATAACATGATTTTTGATGCAGGAACTCTGGATTTTAGAAGAACAGTTTAATATAATGTTTATAAATTGGTTTACAGATCATTTTAATTACTTTAGCGGAGCATCCGCGGAGAAAGGAAGGGAAGAATGAGACTTCTGACATTTAAGGGCGGGATACATCCGGATGACGGAAAGCGGTTTTCAAAAGACCAGCCGATCCGGCGTCTCCTGCCGGAAGGGGAGCTGGTGTATCCGCTGTCTCAGCATATCGGGGCCCCGGCTATTCCGTTGGTAAAAAAGGGAGACCGTGTGTTAAAAGGGCAGATGATCGCTGCTGCGGCCGGATATGTATCCGCTCCGGTCCATGCCTCGGTCTCCGGCACTGTCAAAGGGCTGGAACAAAGATTCAGTCCGTCCGGGACTAAGACAGAGTGCATCGTGATCGAGAATGACGGCAGCTATGAGGAAATACGGTATGAGGCCGTGAAGCCGCTTTCCGACATGACACGGGAGGAAATCCTAGACAGGATCGGAGAGGCGGGGATCGTGGGCATGGGCGGGGCCGGTTTCCCGACAAGAGTCAAGCTTTCGCCCAAAGAGCCGGAAAAGATCGATCATATCATTGCCAACTGCGCGGAATGCGAGCCGTATATCACCGCGGATTACCGCAGGATGCTGGAAAACACGGAAGAACTGATAAGCGGCATGAGAGTTGTGCTGTCGCTGTTCCCGAATGCAAAGGGCATCTTTGCGGTGGAGGACAATAAAAAGGATTGCATTGAAAAGCTGAGGTCCGCAGTTTCAGATGAGCCGCGGATGAGTGTGGAAAGGCTTGTGACCAAATATCCGCAGGGGGCAGAGCGTCAGCTGATCTACGCGGTGACAAAGCGCGCGATCAATTCTTCCATGCTCCCGGCAGACGTGGGGTGCATTGTTGACAATGTAGAGACATTGATCAATATCCATTATGCTGTTGCAGAGGGAAGGCCTCTGACAGAGCGTGTGGTGACCGTGAGCGGGGATGATATCGCGGCTCCGGGCAATTTTTTAGTGCCTCTGGGGATCAGCCACGAGGAACTGATCAAAGCAGCAGGCGGATTTATCGTTCCGCCTCAGAAACTGATCTCAGGCGGGCCGATGATGGGCTTTGCCATGGTGACGGCAGACGCGCCTGTGGCAAAAACGTCTTCCTCCATACTCGCCTTTAAGGAAGACGCTGTGGCAAAGGCGCGGGAGACTGCATGCATCAACTGTGCAAGATGCGTAGAAGTCTGTCCGAGCAGGATCATTCCGTCCAGGCTGGCAGACCTCGCGATGAGACATGATGAGGACGGGTTTGTGGCAATGAACGGGCTGGAATGCGTGGAGTGCGGATCCTGCAGCTATGTATGCCCGGCGAAAAGGCCGCTGAAACAGGCGATCGGTTCCATGCGCAAGACTGCGCTGGCGAATAAGAGAAAGAAATAGGAAGGAGACGGAGTAGTGAACGAAAATTATAATGTATCATCTTCGCCGCATATCCGCGACCGGATCAGGACCGGCAATATTATGCTCATGGTCGTGATCGCCCTTCTGCCGGCGACTGTATTCGGGATCTGGAATTTCCGGCATGAGGACGCATGGATCCTGGTCGTGGTCACGACTGCTGCGGCCGTCCTGTCAGAATACATCTATGAGAAACTGATGAAGAATCCGGTTACGGTCAATGACTTCAGTGCGGTAGTTACAGGACTTCTGCTTGCACTCAACCTTCCGCCTACCCTGCCGTGGTGGATGGGCGTGCTGGGAGCTGTGTTTGCGATCGTTGTCGTGAAGCAGCTTTTCGGAGGACTGGGGCAGAATTTTATGAATCCTGCTCTCGCGGCACGCTGCTTCCTGCTGATCTGTTTTGCGGGCCGGATGACGTATTTTGTGTATGACGGCGTTACGGGTCCCACGCCGCTGGCGGAGCTGAAGGCCGGCCAGGCGGTAAATACGATGGATATGCTGATCGGAAATATCCGGGGGACGATCGGGGAGACCTCGGTCATTGCCATCATGATCGGGGCAATGTTCCTCCTGCTCATGGGAGTGATCGACCTGAGGATCCCGGGTTCCTATATCGTATCTTTTGTAGTTTTTATTACGATCTTCGGGGGACATGGCTTTGACACGCAGTACATAACCGCCCACCTGTGCGGCGGCGGACTGATGCTGGGAGCGTGGTTCATGGCCACAGATTATGTCACCTCGCCGATTACCGGCAGCGGAAAGATCATATACGGGATCTGCATGGGTCTGCTGACCGGATTGTTCCGTCTCTTCGGCGGCTCGGCGGAAGGCGTCTCCTATGCGATCATCATCAGCAATCTGCTCGTGCCGCTGATCGAGAAGGCGACTCTTCCGAGACCGTTTGGGAAAGGAGGAGAGAAGTAATGGATAAGATCATAAAGAATACTCTGATCCTGACAGTGATCACTGTGGTATCCGGACTGCTGCTGGGACTGGTATATGATATCACAAAGGAACCCATTGCCATCGCGCAGGAAAATACAAGACAGGAAGCCTTCCGCTCGGTTCTTCCCGACGCGGCTTCTTTTGAGGAATACGAAGGGTATGACGCGGAAAAGGCGGGAGCACTGCTCGTGGAAAACGGATATGATCCCGATGAGATCTCAGACGCTGTCACCGGGAAGGACGCCGGCGGAGAGATCGTGGGATATGTAGTGAATGTGATTTCCCATGAAGGGTATGCCGGAGATATCGAAATCTCTGTGGGCATTGCCTCTGACGGTACGGTGACCGGCATTGAGATGCTGTCGATCAGCGAGACAGCCGGCCTCGGGATGAAAGCGGCTGAGGCGGATTTTAAAGACCAGTTCAAAGACAAGAAGGTGGAGAAATTTACCTATACGAAGTCCGGCGAGAGCGGAGATGACATGATCGATGCGATCAGCGGCGCTACCATTACTACCAATGCTGTCACAAACGCAGTGGACGCGGCGCTTGTTTATTATCAGAATGAGTTAGGAGGCGGTGTCATTGAATAAGTGTACAGAGCGTATCTTCAACGGGCTTGTCAAAGAAAACCCGACTTTTGTACTCATGCTCGGCATGTGTCCCACACTGGCAGTCACGACTTCCGCCATAAATGGGATCGGAATGGGCTTGTCTACTACGGCAGTGCTCATTATGTCAAATATGCTGATATCCATGCTGAGAAAGATCATCCCGGATTCTGTGCGCATGCCCGCGTTTATCGTGGTCGTGGCTTCCTTCGTGACGATCGTGGATTTCCTCCTCGAGGGATTTGTGCCGGGGCTGTATGATTCCCTCGGGCTTTATATCCCGCTGATCGTGGTAAACTGTATCATCCTGGGAAGGGCTGAGAGCTATGCTTCCAAGAATCCTGTGCTTCCGTCTGTTTTTGACGGGATCGGAATGGGGCTGGGATTTACAGTCGGTCTGACCTGTATCGGGATCGTCAGGGAACTGATCGGGGCAGGACTGATCTTCGGGAAACAGGTCATGCCGGATTCCTATGAGCCGCTGACAATCTTTATCCTGGCGCCGGGAGCCTTTTTTGTGCTGGCATGCCTTGTGGCTCTCCAGAATAAAATAAAACATCATCTCGCGGAAAAAGGAAAAGAGGCGCCTCAGGCTGCAGGATGCGGCGACGGCTGCGCATCCTGCGCCGGCAGGGGGATCTGCGGCGGGCACCTGGCATCAGATACAAAAAAAGAAAAGGAGGGGGCGTAAATGCAGGAATTACTATTGATCGCTGTGGGCTCAGCATTTGTCAATAATGTTGTGCTCAGTCAGTTCCTCGGGATATGCCCGTTCCTGGGCGTTTCCAAAAATGTAAAGACAGCGGCCGGAATGGGCGGAGCGGTCGTGTTTGTCATCACCATTGCCTCTTTTGTGACCGGGCTGATCTACAAGTTCATCCTCGGCAATCCGAACATCATGGGCGGAGAGCTGGAGTATCTGAATACGATCGTCTTTATCCTCGTGATCGCTGCGCTTGTGCAGTTTGTGGAGATGTTCCTGAAGAAATCCATGCCGCCTCTCTACAATGCTCTGGGCGTGTACCTTCCGCTGATCACAACGAACTGCGCGGTGCTCGGAGTCGCGCTCACTAATGTACAGGAAGGCTATGACATCCTGACAGGAGTGGTAAACGGATTTGCGACTGCTGTGGGATTCCTCGTATCCATCGTACTGATGGCGGGCATCCGTGAAAAGACGGAACATAACGACGTGCCGGAGTCATTCCGGGGGACGCCGATCGTACTGGTGACAGCAGGGCTGATGGCGATCGCATTCTTCGGGTTCTCGGGACTGATATAGGAGGAAGGGAAAATGAGCATAACAGGGATTATATTAGCAGCTGTGATCGTTGGCGGCACGGGACTGTTCATCGGAGTGTTCCTCGGGATCTCGGGAAAGAAGTTCGCAGTGGATGTGGATGAAAGGGAAGAGGCCATCCTGGAAGCCCTTCCGGGAAATAACTGCGGCGGCTGCGGCTATGCGGGCTGTTCCGGCCTGGCCGCGGCGATCGTGAAAGGCGAAGCCGAAGTAGGCGGATGTCCGGTAGGCGGCGCGCCGGTAGCTGAGAAGATCGGGAAGATCATGGGTGTGGACGCTGCTGCAAAGGAGCGCATGACTGCCTTTGTGAAGTGTTCGGGAACCTGTGAAAAAGCGGGAACAGAATATGAGTATTACGGGATCAGAGACTGTGTCATGGCGAGCCAGATGCAGGACGGCGGGGCAAAGGGATGTGATTACGGATGCCTCGGATACGGCACATGCGTGGAGGCGTGTCCATTTGACGCGATCCATATAGCGGACGGGATCGCTGTCGTGGACAGAGAGTCGTGTAAGGCGTGTGGGAAATGTGTTTCCGCCTGTCCGAAGCATCTGATCGAGCTGATCCCTTATAAGCAGAGGACATTTGTCCAGTGCAATTCCAATGAAAAAGGAAAAGCACTTATGGATGTATGCCAGACAGGATGTATCGGGTGCCGGATCTGCGAGAAAAACTGCGGGGCAGGCGCCATAACCGTCCAGAATTTCCTGGCGCATATCAACGTGGAAAAATGTACGAACTGCGGGGTCTGCGCGGAGAAATGCCCGAGAAAGGTCATCCGGGCAGAATTATAATGAGAGATCGATCCGGGAGCTGCTTGTATGCAGCTCCCCGTCTTTTGTCACAAAGACTGCCTCGATCCCGTCCATACTCCGGATCAGCTCCATCCCGTCTTCAAGACCAAGGACATAGCAGACTGTGCTCAGGGCATCTCCGTCCACGGACCGGTCAGAGATGATCGTTACCTGATCCAGGTCGTTCTGCACAGGATATCCGGTATCGGGATCCAGGATGTGATGGTAGACCGTGCCGTCTTTCTCAAAATACCGTTCGTAATCTCCGGATGATACAACAGAGCTGTCGGATACGGATACAGTCCCCAGTACGGTCCCGTCTTCGGAAAAAGGCTTCTGTATGCCGATGCGGAAGTCTGAGCCGTCATAGCGCCCACCCAGGGTCAGGACATTTCCGCCTAAGTTGATCAGCGCGTGGCTGACTCCCGCGCTGGTGAGATACTCTTTGAGCCGGTCGGCAATATAGCCCTTTGCGATCCCGCCCAGGTCGATCTTTGCCTCAGGGTCAGTCAGGGTGACCGTGTTTCCTTCTATTTTTATACAGCGGTAATCAATGTGTCTGACTGCCTCTTCCAATGCTGGAGGATCCGGGACCGTACCGCTGCTGTTGCCTGTGAAATCCCAGAGTTCGGAAGCAGACGCTATCGTAATATCAAATTTTCCTCCGGAGAGCTCGCCGTAGTGTATGCCGAGGCGCAGCAGTCCGGCAGTTTCATCAGAGACAGTCACAGGCAGGCCGTGTGACCGATTGATCTTATAAATCTCGCTTTTCTCAATGGATGGGCTGAGGAGATTCTCATAGTATGCGCAGAGCTCTTCGCAGTGATCCAGGACCTCCCGGTCAGCGCCCCAGGCTTCCACCTGGACGACGGTATCAAAATAAGTCCCGGTCATTTGCAGGGATTCTGACTCGAGGGGCGAGCTGCAGCCCGCGCATGATGAGACGATGTATGCGAATATCAGAAAAAATGATGTAAGACGTACTCCGGCGGTGATCCTGTGTTTTATCCGTGGCACTGTATACTCCTTTCCGTACACCCGGGAAACGGGTTGAAATCCTGAGCGTATTATAGCCGGTTTTCCGGCGCAGTACAAGTATCTAACTGTTACATATACCTGCATACTGAATCGAACATGTGGTTGCATAATAAAAATCTATGTGCTATGATATTGAAAGCGAAGAGGTAGGACTATGAAGAGAAATGACTGGTTTCTGGCGGCGGGCATTCTGGCAGCGGCTGCCATTTTGTTTTGTTTCCAGAGTTTGGGAAAGTCAGGGGATCAGGCTGTTGTCAGCATTTCGGTTGACGGAGCTCTGTACGGCACTTACAGTCTGGGAGAAGACCGGACTGTGGAGATCAATGAGACGAACCGCCTTGAGATCAGCGGCGGGGCTGCGCGGATGGACTGGGCTGACTGCCCGGATCAGGTCTGTGTAAACCATCGGAGCATCAGCAGGGATGGGGAGAGCATTATCTGTCTGCCGAACCAGGTCGTTGTTTCGATCGAAAACGGGGAACCAGGTGAAGTGGACGGCATTGCCCGGTAGAGACCTGTGAGGGGACGGCCTCCGCGCTGGTATTTGGCGCTGTTATCCGGTTTTGTTGGAAAGGAAAAGAGATTGAAGAACAGAGCTGCTTATTTTGGGGTGTTTACAGCGCTCGCGCTGATCTTCAGCTATGTGGAGACGCTGATACCTGTTAATCTCGGCATACCGGGCGCAAAGCTCGGTCTTGCAAATCTTGTGATCGTGATCGTCCTCTATAAGACAGGTTTTAAGGAAGCCCTGCTCTTATCCGTGACGCGGGTGGTCCTTGCGGGCTTTCTCTTCGGAAATCTGTTCGGTATCCTGTACGGTCTGGCAGGCGCTGTTTTAAGCCTAGCCGCTATGGAGGGTCTAAAACTCAGGAGCTCTTTTAGTGTGGTCGGCGTGAGTATCGCGGGTGGAGTGAGCCACAATATTGGCCAACTTATTGTGGCGATGATCGTCGTAGAGACGTACCGGGTCGGTTATTATCTGCCGGGACTCCTCGCCGCCGGAGTGGTCACGGGAGCCCTGATCGGCATTGTGTGCAGGGAAGTGCTCAGACGCATCAATAATGTCACATTTGTCTGACGGACTTCTTTTGTATGCGGCGAGATATAGATACGGATTAATTTGAGAAAAGGAAGAGAATAAAATGATCTCATATGTAAAAGGTGAACTGGCAGCCATAGAAGAACAGAAGGCTGTCATAGATGTAGGCGGGATAGGATACGGCGTGTATATGCCGCAGCAGTCGATGGCGCGGCTCCCGGAGATCGGGAGTACGGTGAAGCTGCATACCTATCTGAATGTAAAAGAAGACGCCATGCAGCTCTTCGGATTCCTGACACGGGATGACTTGGAGATCTTTAAGCTGGTCATCGGCGTGAGCGGCATCGGACCGAAAGGCGGGCTGAATATCCTCTCGGCCATGAGCCCGGACGAACTGCGATTTGCCATCATGTCCGGGGACGCGAAGGCGATTTCGACCGCGCCCGGGATCGGAAAGAAGACAGCGGAAAAGCTGATCGTCGAGCTGAGGGATAAGGTGGATATCGAGGAGATGCTGGAACATGCCGCCCACGGAGATGAAGGCGGGGCGGCAGCGCTGTCCGCGGACAGCGACATGCAGTCCGAGGCGGTCCAGGCGCTGGTCGCCCTGGGATACGGCAGCTCAGAGAGCCTGCGCGCTGTGAAGAAGGCTTCACCGGGATGCGCTACAGCGGAGGATATATTGAAAGAGGCTTTGAAATATCTTTTTTAGCCTGATGAAGGGAATGCGGATACAACCATGGGAAAACGGATCATTACAACGGAAAATCTGGAAGAGGATATTAAGATCGAGGGCGAGCTGCGTCCTCAGCTTTTGACAGAATATATCGGACAGGAGAAGGCGAAACAGACGCTCAAGGTCTATATCGAAGCGGCAAAGGCGAGGAATGAGGCTCTGGACCATGTACTGTTTTACGGCCCTCCGGGACTGGGAAAGACGACTCTTGCCGGGATCATTGCCAATGAGATGGGCGTGCATATGAAAGTGACCTCCGGCCCGGCGATCGAGAAGCCCGGAGAGATGGCGGCGATCCTGAACAGTCTCCAGGAACATGACGTCCTCTTTGTGGATGAGATCCACCGCCTGAACCGTCAGGTGGAGGAAGTGCTTTACCCTGCCATGGAAGACTATGCGATCGATATTATGATCGGGAAGGGCGCGGGCGCCCGGTCGATCCGGCTGAATCTCCCGAAGTTCACTCTGGTCGGGGCGACGACGCGCGCCGGCATGCTGACAGCCCCCTTAAGAGACCGGTTTGGCGTGGTGAACAGGCTGGAATTTTATACGGATAAGGAACTGATGACGATCATCCTGCGGTCAGCGAGGGTGCTGGATGTGGAGATCGAAGAAGAGGGGGCCCTGGAGCTTGCGCGCAGGTCGCGCGGCACGCCGAGGCTGGCAAACCGTCTTTTAAAGAGAGTGCGGGATTTTGCACAGGTAAAATATGACGGAAAGATCACAAAGAAAGTGGCGGACTATGCCCTGGACCTTCTCGATGTGGACAAATACGGGCTTGACCATATCGACAGGAGCATCCTGCTCACGATGATCGAAAAATTCCAGGGCGGCCCGGTAGGTCTGGATACCCTTGCGGCCGCGATCTCTGAGGATGCGGGGACGCTGGAGGATGTGTATGAGCCGTATCTGCTGAAGAACGGGTTTATCCAGAGGACGCCGCGCGGCAGAGTCGTGACAGATCTGGCGTACACCCACCTCGGGATTCCCCTGCTCCGGCCGGAGTAAATATGCTTTCGGCGGAATATCGAAAAAACTGTTGGTTTTTGCCGGTAAATCGTTTATAATAAACAGGTAAGAAACGCGAGGAGGAAGCTATGAGTTCAGCAAAACATTTTACAGAAGTATTGATCGGGGGAAAGGTATATACTCTGAGTGGATTTGAAGGCGAAGAATACCTGCAGAAAGTATCCTCCTATCTGAACCACAAGATCACAGAGTGCGCGAACAGCGAGGGTTACAGGAAGCAGAGTGCTGACACAAGGAATGTACTTCTCGCCCTGAATATCGCAGACGATTATTTTAAGGCTAAGAAACAGGGAGATTCCCTTGAGAGTGATATCGAACTGAAGGATAAAGAGATGTACGATCTGAAGCATGAACTGATCTCCGCGCAGATCAAACTGGAAAACGCGGAGAAAGAGCTTGCAAAGATGAAAGAGGAGAACAATGATCTCCAGATGCAGATCGTAAAACTGGAAACTGAGATGAAAAACCGGAGAAGGTAACCGCTGGCGATGCGGCTGTAAAAAAGCAACACGAAAATGACGAAAGAGGGCTGTCAGGATAGACAGCCCATTTCATTACGGAAATATTTTGTCGGAAAGGATCAGCACAGATATGGCAGAAAAGGACAGGACATATATAGCGGGGGACTGCGCTCGGAAAAGGGCGGTCGAGATCCTTGCCCCGGCGGGCTCTTATGAGTCCTTCCGGGCAGCGCTCGGCGCAGGCGCGGATGCAGTGTATGCAGGGGGACCGAGATTCGGCGCCAGGGCGTTCGCAGACAATTTCACACAGGAAGAGCTTGTCCGGGCGGTCGGCGAAGCCCATCTTTTCGGGAAGAAGTTTTATCTGACTGTCAATACACTGCTAAAGGACCCTGAGATCGCTGACCTTTACGATTATCTGGCGCCGCTCTATGAGGCGGGGCTGGATGCGGTCATTGTCCAGGATGCCGGCGTGATCGGGTATATAAGAGAAGTTTTCCCGGGGATGGATCTCCATGCAAGTACACAGATGACGGTGACAGGATCTTACGGGGCAAAGTTTCTCGAAAAGCAGGGCGTCACACGCGTGGTGCCGGCGCGGGAGCTGTCCCTTGGGGAGATCCGGCAGATCCGGGAGGAGACCGGGCTGGAGATCGAATGCTTTGTCCACGGAGCGCTCTGCTACTGCTATTCCGGGCAGTGCCTTTTGAGCAGTATGATCGGGGGCAGGAGCGGCAACAGGGGACAGTGCGCCCAGCCGTGCAGGCTGCCGTACTCTGTGGACGGGAAAAAGAAGTATTACCTGAGCCCAAAAGATATCTGTACCTTGGAGATCATACCGGACCTTGTGGATGCGGGGATCGATTCCTTTAAGATCGAAGGGCGCATGAAAAAGCCAGAGTATGTGGCAGGGGTCACATCCATGTACCGGAAATATACGGACCTTTATCTGGAAAAGGGGCGCGCCGGATTCCAAGTGCTGCCTGAAGACCGGGAAATGCTCATGGACCTGTATAACAGGGGCGGCTTTTCAGGAGGGTATTATAAGAAACATAACGGGCGGGAGATGATGGCCCTGGACCGTCCCAGCCATACGGGGGTTCCGGCTCTGAAAGTCCGCTCACAGAAAGGGCGGGAGCTCTGCTGCACGGCGCTTACGGATATCCGCCCGGGCGATGTGATCGATATTACCGGCGGCAAAGGAAATTATACTGCAGGCAGTGAAGTGAGAAAGGGCGAAACCTTGTCCTTCCTCGTCCAGAAAGGGACGCGCCTGGCGCCGAGAACTGTTTTGAAACGGATGAGGAATGAGACACTGATCCGTAATCTACGCGAGACCTGCGTTGAGAAAACGATCCGGCGGGAAATCCGCGGGCGGCTGAAACTGAAGCTGTCAGAGCCTGCCGAGCTTATGGTCTGGTGTATGCCGGAAAACGGAACGGAACCGGACGGAAAGGCTGTGTCATATACAGCGAAGTCAGACGGAGCTGTCCAGAAGGCCCAGAGCCGGCCTCTTGCCGAAGAGAGGGTCCGCGCACAGATCTTGAAGACGGGAAATACGGAGTTCTGTTTCCGGGAGCTGGATATCCACATGGACGAAGCAGTTTTTATGCCTGTACAGCAGCTGAATACTCTGAGAAGAGCTGCACTGGAAGGACTGAAGAAAATGGTTATCGGCGGTTCGGGCCGATCTATGCCGGAAAGGGAAGCTGTCCCGGATTTCCCTGACAGCAAGGAGACCGGAGATTGGTCTGCTGTTTTTTCTGTCATGGCAGAGACGGAAGAACAGCTTCTGGAAGTAAGGGACACGGCAGTACAGTCACCTGAGATTTTCCAGCGCGTTTATGTGGATATAGAACTTGCAGAAAAGGCTGCAAATCGTGAAAAAATAAAAAAGGCTATATGGGATATATCGTCTGCCGGTATCGAAATTTTTGCTGCTCTGCCGTGGATTTCCCGCAGGGAAAATGCCGCAGATAACGGGCTGAGAGAGATACAGGACACAGTGAAAATGCTTGGAGCGGACGGCGTGCTGATCCGTAATTATGAGCAGTATCAGATGCTGGAAGAAGAGGGATTTGACAAAAAGATCAATCTGGACCATAATCTATATGTGTTTAACCGCTATGGGAAAGTGTTCTGGAACAGGCTCGGAATATCCGAATTCAGCGCGCCGGAGGAATTGAATGCCCGGGAGCTTGAAGATCTCGGGATCAGAGCAGGCGAGATGATTATCTACGGTTATCTTCCGGTCATGATATCAGCTCAGTGCGTTGTAAAGACAGCAGGCAGATGTACGCACAGCCCGGGAATAACGTTCCTCACGGACCGGATGGGCAGTCGTTTTCCGGTTAAAAACCAGTGCGCTTACTGTTACAATGTCATTTATAATACTCTGCCTCTATATCTGGGAATGCAGAAGGAGGAGATACGCAGACTGGCTCCCAGGATGCTCAGGATCCAGTTCAGTATTGAGACAAAGGAGCAGACCAGGGAAATTTTGGAACTGGTAAGAAGCACTTTCTTCGGCGGCAGTTCTCCGTCAGCGCCGGATTTTGAATATACCCAGGGACATTTCAGGCGCGGAGTATCATAACAGGGGGTAACATGGTAAATATCATTATACAACTATCGAAATATCTTATCATCATATTGATGGCTGCATATACATTTTCCTGTTTCTCAATCTTTGCGAGAAATTATGAGGATGAGGAGAAGAGGGTTCTGGTCCGGCAGGACGTACTTTTATTCCTGCTCCAGTTTGTGGCGTTCTTTACGATGTTCCTTGCCACAGAGGATATACGGATCCTGTTTATTTACGCGGCGCTGGGGATCGTGCTCCTCGGAGTGATCCTGCTGTACAATCTGATCTATCCGAATGTATCCAGGCTGGTC
This sequence comes from Candidatus Mediterraneibacter tabaqchaliae, assembly GCA_019120595.1. Lineage (GTDB taxonomy): Bacteria > Bacillota > Clostridia > Lachnospirales > Lachnospiraceae > Mediterraneibacter > Mediterraneibacter tabaqchaliae. Next base: position 13,609 of record DWUV01000030.1, read on the forward strand.
GTTAATAATATGTGCATGCTCATAACCGCGGGCATGATCATGATCACAAGGCTGTCCTCAGACAATGAATCGCCTTACGGAACAGCGATCAGGCAGCTTATTTTTGTCATACTCGGGGTAACGTTCGGGCTGATCGTTCCGGTGCTCATACGGAAGCTGACCTTTCTGGACAAGTGGACTTACATCTACGCCGGAGTGGGCGGGGCCGCCCTTCTCGTGGTAGCTGTATTTGCCCAGACGTCAGGCGGCGCGAAGCTGGGATTTGAGATTTTCGGGTTTAATATCCAGCCCTCAGAATTTGTAAAGATACTGTTTGTATTTTTCGTGGCGGCAAGCCTGAATAAATCAAAAGAATTTAAAAATGTAGTCATTACAACGGCAATCGCGGCAGCCCATGTGCTCATCCTCGTATTGTCAACGGATCTCGGCGCTGCGCTCATCTTTTTTGTCGTATATCTTGTCATGCTGTATGTGGCTGCGAGACAGCCGCTTTATGCTGTCGCGGGACTGGGGGCGGGTGCCCTCGCCGCTGTGGCGGGATATCATCTGTTCTCACATATCCGGGTGAGGGTCGAGGCATGGCAGGACCCGATCGCGTCATACGGGGACAGCGGGTATCAGGTCGCACAGTCTCTGTTTGCTATCGGCACGGGAAGCTGGTTTGGCACCGGGCTCTTCCAGGGGCAGCCGGATACGATCCCCGTATCAGAGACGGACTTCATCTTTTCGGCTATCACGGAAGAGATGGGAGTGATCTACGCGCTCTGTCTCATACTGATCTGTGTGAGCTGTTATGTGATGTTTTTAAATATTGCAATGGAACTGCACAATTATTTCTATAAACTGGTCGCTCTGGGACTGGGGACATGTTACATTTTCCAGGTCTTCCTTCAGATCGGAGGCGTGACGAAGTTCATACCGTCTACGGGAATGACCCTTCCCTTTGTCAGCTACGGCGGAAGCTCTGTATTAAGTACGATGATCATGTTCGGCATCATACAGGGGCTGTATATACTGAGGGAAGATGAAGAAGAGAAGCTGGAACAGGAAAAGCTTAGGAAAGAAAGGAAGTCGAGAAATGGCATGGGAAGAACAGCGCCCCGAAAAGCGGCGAAAAACGAACCGAGATTCGAGGAAGTCCCAAGGCAGAGGACGCGCAAAAAGCCAAGAGCGCGCGCGAAATAAAGAATTTGCATGGATTACTTATTTCTTTGTGCTCCTGTTTATCGCACTTATGGGATATCTGGTCTATTTCACGATCGTTCGGGCAGATACGTTTGTCAACAGCCCGTATAACCAGAGACAGGACGCGTTTGCAAAGAAGGTAGTACGCGGAGATATTACTGATAGAAACGGAAATGTGCTGGCGCAGACTGAGGCAGCGGAGGACGGAACAGAAACGAGAGTCTATCCTTATGGTTCACTGTTTGCCCATGTAGTCGGTTACAGCGATGCGGAGCTTGGAAAGACAGGGCTTGAATCGGTGGAGAATTTTGAACTCCTTACTTCGAATGCTTTTTTTGTAGAGAAGATACAAAACGAGTTTAATGGAACAAAGAACCAGGGAGATACTGTCGTAACTACACTGGATGCGGACCTCCAGCAGGCGGCGTATGACGCGCTCGGAGATAACAAAGGCGCAGTCGTGGTCATGGAAGCGGATACGGGAAAGATCCTCTCCATGGTGTCAAAGCCGGACTATGATCCGAATAATCTGGCAGCTGACTGGGAGATACTGAATACGGACGAAGAAAACAGTCCTCTTCTGAACCGCGCGACAAACGGATCATATGCGCCGGGGTCAGTGTTTAAGATCGTCACGACTCTTGCCTTTATGAGGCAGAACAGTGATTATCAATCTTATACTTATGACTGTACGGGTTCTATAACAGTGGACAATACAACGATTCCGTGTTTTGATAATACAGTCCATGGTTTTGAGGACTTGAGGAGTTCGTTTGCTAACTCCTGCAACTCTTCTTTTGCAAATATCGGACTGTCTCTTGACCTGGCAAAATATAAAGAGACGGCGGAGGATCTTCTGTTTAATTCGGCCCTGCCGGGAGTCCTGGACTATACGAAGAGCTCCTTTGTACTCGACGAGGGGGCGGAAGTCTCAGAAATCATGATGACAGCTATGGGGCAGGGAAGGACTACCGTCAGCCCTTATCATATGGCATTGATCACTCAAGCAGTGGCGAACGGCGGAACGCTCATGGAGCCTTACCTGGTAGAGCAGGTGACAAATTATACAGGCACAGAGGTGCGCAGAAATGTACCGAAAAGCTATCGGAGACTTATGACGTCAGAGGAAGCGGCGCAGCTCAAAGAGTATATGGCTGCAGTGGTCAATGAAGGGACAGGCTCTGTTCTGAGCGGACGCTCTTATACTGTGGCGGGAAAAACAGGAACAGCAGAGTACAGCCTTGTTGACGGAGAGAGGACGCACTCCTGGTTTGTCGGATTCACGAATGTTGATAATCCGGAGCTCGTTATCAGTGTGATCACAGAAGGTTCTGACGGAAGCGCCGGGGGAAAGGCGGTCAATATCGCAGGGGAGATCCTTGATTCGTATTATGGTTAAAAACCGCCTCCTGTTAAGTGGCATAGCGGAAAGGACCGCAAAAGCATGATGATTGAAGAGGAAAGATATGCAGGTGAAAATTTACTGTGACCTCT
>DWUV01000031.1 GCA_019120595.1 Candidatus Mediterraneibacter tabaqchaliae
CGGGAGCGAAGGATCCATGATCCGCGTTGATATGTCAGAGTATATGGAGAAACATTCCGTGGCAAAGATGATCGGTTCTCCTCCGGGATATGTGGGACATGAGGAAGGCGGCCAGCTCAGTGACCGCGTGCGGACCCATCCGTATTCTGTCGTACTCTTCGACGAGATCGAGAAAGCCCATCCTGATGTATTCAATATCCTTCTCCAGGTGCTGGATGACGGGCATATCACGGACTCCCAGGGGCGGAAAGTCGATTTTTCCAATACCGTGATCATCATGACCTCCAATGCGGGGGCAAAGGCGATCGTAGATCCGAAGAAACTGGGCTTCGCGGTGAAGGAGGACCCGGCAGACGATTACAAGAGGATGAAGCAGAATGTCATGGATGAGGTGAAGATGATCTTCCGCCCGGAGTTTTTGAACAGGATCGATGAGATCATCGTGTTCCACGCTTTGGATAAGACACATATGAAGAAGATCGTAACACTTATGTGCCGTGACCTTGCAAAGAGACTGGCAGAGCAGATGGATATCCGGCTTACATTGAGAGAATCCGCGAAGGCTCTTATCGTCGAGAAGGGCACAGACGCGAAATACGGGGCAAGGCCTCTGCGCAGGGCGCTCCAGACTGAGCTGGAGGATAAGCTGGCAGAGGCGATACTGAACGGGGAAGTCAAACCGGGAGATCATGTGGAAGCGGGAACTGTGAAAAAAGAGATCCGTTTTATCGTACGGAAAGATTGAAGATCATTTCAGGAAAATGGGACGGACGGAGGAGAAGCAATGAGGAAACGGTAGGATTTTCCAGTATGATTTTCACAGAGATTTCAGTAGAAAAAACAAAGGCTTTATATTATAATATCGATAGCAGAAATTTACTGAAATACTTAGGAGGAAAAATAAAATGGCAGCAGTGAAAGAATTATTGCGCGCAGAAAATGACGGGACACTTAGTTTTGGTGATTATACGCTCGCAGCGAAGACAAAGAAGGATAATTTTGAGTTTGAGGGCGATATCTATAAAGTGAAGACATTTGCAGAGATCACGAAGCTGGAAAAGAACGGGATGTTTGTATACGAATCCGTTCCGGGAAGCGCGGTCGAGAATTTCCGGGAGACCGGGGAAGAGATCGGTTTTACTGTTTCAGCAGGCGGAGATGTACAGTTTACGCTGGAGCTTGAGCCGGAGAGTGAGTATGAAGTGTTTATCGGCGGGGAATCTGCGGGAAGGATGCATACGAACCTGAGCGGAAAGCTCAGCGTGAGCGTGGAGCTTGCAGCGGATCAGAATGTCCAGGTTAAAGTAGTGAAATGTTGAGAATAAGCCTGCGATGAGCCGGACGGGCGTTGAAAAAGACAGGTCAGGCTGACAGGCCCGGCAGGGGCGGATGGTGCATCCGCCCCGATTTTTATTCGCTCACGGGGGAATACCACGCTGTCTGCAGCATCCTGAAAAAGAAACCAGGAGCGGATACTCCGTTGCTTGCAGCGGGGCGGGCGGACAGGAAGGCTTTGTGTGACGGAAAGGATGGAGAATGGCAAAAGGAAAGAAAAGTGTGTTCTTCTGCCAGAACTGCGGGCATGAGGAATCGAAATGGCTGGGGCAGTGCCCGGCGTGCGGAGAATGGAATACGTTTGTAGAAGAAAGAGTCAGCAGCGGCATAACAAAAGGAAGTACAGTGACCTCCAGGACTGTCAGGGAATCCGTCAGGGAGGCAAAGGTGATCCCTCTGAATGATGTGACGGCGGATGACGATGTGAGGATCCGGACAGGCATCCGGGAGCTCGACCGGGTGCTTGGCGGCGGGATCGTGCCAGGGTCTCTTGTCCTGGTGGGAGGCGATCCGGGCATCGGAAAGTCCACGCTTCTGCTGCAGGTATGCCAGCGGCTGGCGGATCAGAAAAAAGTATTGTATATTTCCGGCGAGGAATCCCAGGCGCAGATCAAGCTGCGGGCGAACCGTATGGGGGCATTCGCATCCGGGCTGTATCTCCTGTGTGAGACGAACCTGGAGACGATCCGGGGTGTGATCGAAAAGGAGAAGCCAGAGCTGGTGATCATTGACTCCATACAGACAATGTACAGCGAGGAAGTATCTTCCGCCCCGGGCAGTGTGTCACAGGTGCGGGAGTCCACCAATATTTTCATGCAGCTTGCAAAAGGGCTGTGCATTCCGATATTTATCGTAGGGCATGTGACAAAAGAAGGAACAGTGGCAGGACCGAGAGTGCTGGAGCATATGGTAGATACAGTGCTGTATTTTGAGGGAGACCGCCATGCCTCTTACCGGATCCTCCGGGCTGTGAAAAACCGCTTCGGGTCCACCAATGAGATCGGAGTGTTTGAGATGCGCCAGACCGGACTTGAGGAAGTGGAAAATCCTTCCGAATACATGCTCAGCGGCAGGCCGGAAAACGCATCTGGTTCTGTGGTGGCGTGCTCCATGGAAGGAACCCGCCCGATCCTGATCGAGATCCAGGCGCTGGTGTGCCACAGCAATTTCGGGATGCCGAGAAGGACCGCCGCAGGTACGGACTATAATCGGGTGAACCTGCTCATGGCAGTACTGGAGAAACGGCTGGGCATGGCTCTTGGCAATTCTGACGCCTATGTGAATATCGCGGGCGGGATCCGCATGAACGAGCCGGCCATCGACCTGGGAATCGTGATGGCGCTGGTATCCAGTTACCGTAACCGACCGATCGATGAGAAAACGATCGTCTTCGGGGAAGTAGGGTTAAGCGGGGAAGTCCGCGCGGTCAATATGCCGGAGCAGCGGGTGGCAGAAGCAAAGAAGCTTGGGTTCGAGACGTGCATCCTGCCGGAAGTATCCCTTAAGATGGTGCGGGGGATCGGTGGGATAAAGCTGGTGGGAGTCAAGACCATCGGTGATGCGGTTAATACAATTTGATACAATTGCAACAATTTCGGCAAAAGGGGTCAGACCCCTGTGAACAGGGGTC